>JBLMYC010000023.1:0-40250 GCA_050258075.1 Acidobacteriota bacterium | reverse complement strand
GATCCACGCGTTCCTGCGCATCGTCGCGGAGCAGTCTGCCATCAGATCGGGGGATTCCGGAGGTCGCTCTGCAGCGAGCCGTGCCGAGGGTGCGGCCAACCGGACGGACTGCGCCCCTCAGGGCGACTTGCGGTCGCGGGAAGAGCTCCGATCGCGCGGCACGCCGCCAAGATCCACCAGATGGAGCTTCCCCCGGGCCCTGCGCGAGGCGTCGCCGCGCGGCGGGCCAGGCGGCTTGCGCTCGGCGTGCGGCAAGCTGGTCGCGAACCGGATTCCGAGGAAGGTCAGCAGCGTCAGAAAGGCCACGGTCCCCGCCAGCTCGCGCCCGTGCCAGAGGCCGTCGAACCAACGAAGGAATCGGTCCTGGAGGATGTTGGCCTTGCCGCCATAGACCTCGAGCTGGTGGAGGTACAGCTTCGAACCGATCTGGTCGCCGAGCGGCCCGGCGGGGGCGACCGACGCGACCAAGTAGATGACCAGGGCGCTCGCCAGCCCCAGCAGGAGGATTCCCGTACCGATCGCCCGCAGGCGCTCACGGGGCTCCAGCGACTTCCATTTCGAGAGGATCGCGCCCATGTCGCTCGCCGCTGCAGCGGCGGTGCGGGGACGTTACTACCAATCGCTGCGAACCCCGAGTGTTCGGTAGGATCCACTCCAAGGCCCACCCGAGGAGGAGCCATGAAGAGGATCGAGCTCGTGCTCGCAGGTGTCACGCTCGCCATGCCGCTGCTGATCGGATCCGGGAGCGCCCGGGCCCAGGATCCGGTCGTGGTGAATTCCAGCACTGTCCACGTCAAGCTCGAGAACCGCCACGTCCGGGTTCTCGAGGCGACGCTTCAACCCGGCCAGAAGGAACAGATGCACTCGCACCCCGCGACGATCCTCTACGTCATCTCCGGCGGCAAAGTGCGCAACCACACCGCCGACGGCAAGACGACCGAAGGCGTCCTCCACGCCGGCGACGTTTCCTACCGTGAGCCCACCACCCACTGGGCGGAGAACGTCGGGACGACGACGATTCACCTGATCCTGGTGGAGCTCAAGGACCCGCCCTGATACCGGGCGAGCGGGCTACTGCCGGCGCGAACGCGTCAGCCGCGCCCCGCGTCGGCGGAAGGGCCGTAGATGCCCGGCACGCTGCCGCCCATCGGGCGCAGGTAGGTCGAGAGCTGGCCGCGATGGTGCACGGCGTCGAGGAAGAGCACCCAGGCGAGCTGCTGGCGCGGCAGCTCGTAGATCGTCTGGCCGTTGACCACGAACTTTCCTGGGCTCGTCCAATCGGCGTCACTGATCCGCTGCGTGGCGGCGACGGCGGCGGCGTTGGCGCGCTCGAAGATCCCCACCGCCTCGCCGATCGAGCCGAACGGCACCGCGAGCCGGTGGTTGCAGGTGCCGGACGCGATCAGCTCCTCGAGGTCCTGGTCGTGGGCAATGAGGTGGCTCACCAGCTCGCGCGCGGTGCGCGATTTCGGCGCCGGGCGCCAGTCGAGGTCGCCCTCGGGCACGGCAGCAAGCACCCGCGCGGTGCGTTCTTTCTCTCCGGCGAGCAAAGAGGCGAAGAATTCCCGATTCGACATGCGGCTCCCTCCGCGCCGCGCGGTGATGGGGTGCGGCAGATCGCGGACCCTAGCACAGGCGCGCGAGTGCGCGCCTCGAACGGACTACCCGAAACAAGACAGGAATGGTGGCCAGGGGCAGAATCGAACTGCCGACACCGGCATTTTCAGTGCCGTGCTCTACCAACTGAGCTACCTGGCCAGCAAGCTCTGCAGGACTCGAGGGTTGGTGCCCCGAGACCGTGATTTCTAGCAGGGAATGCGCGTCGCGGTCAAATCGGCGCCGCGCAGTGGGCTACACGATGGCGGGGAGCGCCGCCTTCTCCAGGCGTGCCTGGATGCGGTCGCCGAGGCGCTCGATCGCGAGCAGGCGGTTGCCGGTCTGCTCGCACCAGGCGGGCAGGTCGACCAGCATCTCGGGGTCGTCGCCCACCACCTCCATGCGCTCGCCGAGGGCGAGGGTGGCCATCGCCCGCGCGGTCATCAGCACCGGGACCGGGCAGCGCAGGCCGGTGACGTCCAGATGGTGCACGGAAGTGAGCATGGGGAGACCGGCCGGGGCTGGTAGAATTCGAACGTGCGCTCGATCGCCGTCGCCGCTTTTGTCGTCGCCAGTATAGCCCTCGGCGGCAGCCCCGCCCGGGCCTGGACTCCCGCCGCGCAGACCGCTATCGAGGACCAGGCAGCCGCTCTCACGCCGCCCGATCTGGCGCAGCTGATCTGGCGGCACATCGACCAGTTCCACCGCGGCGCGATCGACGCCTACCGCGATCGCGACCCGATGCGCCATCAGGGCAACGCCGATGGCACCGGCGTCGTGGCACGGGTGGTGGTCGAGGAGGCCGACCGGGCGGTCGCCATGGTGCGCGCCCACCGCGGCTTCGCCGACGTCGTGTACCAGCTCGGCCGGGTGTCGCACTACACCGCCGACGCCGACAACCCGCTGAACGCCTCGAACACCGACCCGCGCGAGGGCGACTACTTCGCCGACTACCTCTTCTACATGGATTCCGCGCGGCCGCGCTTCCAGCCGGTCTTCTACGGCATCGACCGCGGCTTCGCGATGAACGGCGGCGTCGCCCGCCTGATCGACCGCTCGCTGCGGCGCTCGCGGGATCTCTACCCGCTGATCGGCGCCGAGTATCAGCGGGTCGGCGCGGTCGACGGCCGCGCCCTGTTCGACGACCGCTCGACTGCCTTCGCGGTGGCCGCGCTGTCCTTCAGCCACGCCTTGACCGACGTCGCCGCGGTGCTGCGCGACGTGTGGATCCGCAGCGGCGGCTACGATCCGCGCCGCGACCTGGTGGTCGCCGGCCCCCGCCTGCTGCTGCTGCCGACCCCGGCTGCCGGGCGCTGATTCGAATCGAGCAATCGCAGTCTTTCCAGGAGGACGCCATGTCGCCCGCGCGCCGAGCCCTCGTTTCCGTGTCGGACAAGACCGGCCTCGAGCCCTTCGCCCACGGCCTCGCCGGACTGGGCTTCGAGCTGGTCTCGACCGGCGGCACCGCCAAGTACCTCGCCGGGCTCGGGCTGCCGGTCGTCGCGGTCGCCGACGTCACCGGCTTCCCCGAGATCCTCGACGGACGGGTGAAGACGCTCCACCCGAAGATCCACGGCGGCATCCTGGCCGAGCGCCAGAAGAGCGAGCACCGCCGCGCTCTCGCGGAGCACGGCATCGCACCGATCGACCTCGTGGTGGTGAATCTGTACCCCTTCCGCGAGACGGTCGCCAAGGCCGGTGCGACGTACGACGAGATCGTCGAGATGATCGACATCGGCGGCCCGTCGATGGTGCGCTCGGCGGCCAAGAACCACGCCCACGTCGGGGTGGTCGTGGACCCCGCGGACTATCCCGAGGTTCTCTCCGCCCTCACCACGGGCGAGCTGCCCATGCCACTGCGCCGACGGCTGGCGCTCACCGCCTTCCGCCACACTGCGGCCTACGACGCGGCGATCGCCGCCTGGCTGGGCCGCGAGGTCGAGGGCGACTCGCCGTTCCCGGCCCGGCTGACGATCCAGCTCGAGCGCGAGCTCGTGCCCCGCTACGGCGAGAATCCTCACCAAGCGGCGGCGGTGTATCGCCAAGCCGGGGGACCCGGCGTGCTCGGCGGCATGCGCCAGCTCCAAGGCAAGGAGCTGTCGTGGAACAACCTGCTGGATGCCGACGCGGCGCGCAAATCGGTGGCACTCTTCGGCGAGCCGGCGGTCGCCATCCTCAAGCACAACAACCCGTGCGGCGTCGGCCGCGGCGACGACTCGGTGTCCGCGTACCGGCGCGCCCTGGCCTGCGATCCGATCTCGGCTTTCGGCTCGATCATCGCGGTCAACCGCCCGGTCGACGACGCCCTCGCCGCGGCGCTGGCCGATCTCTTCGTCGAGGTGCTGATCGCGCCGGCGTTCGATCCCGAGGCGCTCGCCCGGCTGGCGGCGAAGAAGGCGCTGCGCGTCCTCGTCTGCCCGCCGTACGCGCCGGCGCAGATCGAGCTGCGCGGCATCGACGGCGGCTTCCTCGCGCAGGAGCCCGACGCGCGCCCGGAAGACCCCGCCACGTGGACCTGCCCGACGAAGCGTTCGCCCACCCCCGAGGAGAGCCGCGCCCTGGAGTTCGCCTGGCGCGTGGCGCGCATGGTGAAGTCGAACGCCATCGTGGTCGCGAACGGCGATCAGACGGTCGGCATCGGTGCCGGACAGATGAGCCGCGTCGACTCGTGCCGCCTGGCCATCGAGAAGGCGCAGCTCCCGGTCCGGGGCTGCGTCGCCGCCTCGGATGCCTTCTTCCCTTTCCGCGACGGCCTCGACGTGCTCGCCGCGGCCGGCATCACCGCCGTCGTCCATCCCGGTGGCAGCAAGCGCGACGACGAGACGACCGCCGCGGCCGACGAGCACGGCATGGCCCTGCTCCTCACCGGCACGCGCCACTTCCGGCACTAGCTCTGGGCTATCCTCGCCGCGCATGCGACACGCACTCACCGCACTCAGCCTCGCCCTGCTCCTCGCGGCCGGGCCTCGCGCCGCCCGCGGAGCCAGCGTCGCCGACGCCTGGGAGGCGATCGCCGCGGTGCGCAGCGACCTCGCGGCCTCCGGTCACCTGCAAGCCGACTTCACCCAGACCTACACGCCGGCAGGCTTCACCCAGGGCGAGTCCGAGCGCGGGCGACTGGCGCTCGCCCTGCCCGACTGCCTGCGCTGGGACTACACCGATCCGTTCCCGAAGAGCTTCCTGCTCTGCGGCAAGGACACCTACGCCTGGAACCCCGGCGAGACGACCGGCCGCCACGGCCGGCTGGAGGCCCAGGACGCGACCGGGCTCGACCTCCTGCTGCTGCCGCTCGAGCAACTCCGCCTGCGCTACGAGGCGGCGCTCTCGACCGCCGCGGACGGCACTGCCACCGTCGGCCTGAAGCCGCGGCTGCCGGCCGCGCCGAAAGGCGGGACGAAGCACGCCGCCGCGGTCGCCAGCGCGACGCTGACCCTCGATCCGGCGCACCATCGGCTGCTCGCGCTCGCCTATCGCGACGCCGAGGGCAACCTCACCCGCTTCGACGTCAGCGACTATCGCGTCACGCCGGAGGCGCGGCTGTTCGAGCCGCCGGCGGCGATCGCCTGGCAAGAGGCCGAGTAGCCCGCAAGCCGGCTATAATTCCGGCCGCGGACGCAACCGACTGGTGGCGCCGCCAATCGCCATGGCCGACAATTCATTCGACATCGTTTCCACGGTGGACATGCAGGAAGTGCGCAACGCGGTGCAGCAGGCGCAGAAGGAAATCGTCACCCGCTACGACCTCAAGCACGCCGCCGCCAGGCTCGATCTCGAGGGCGAGGCGATGGTGCTCGAGTCCTCCGACGAGTTCACCCTGAACCAGGCCCTCGAGGTGCTGAAGGGCAAGCTGGTGCGCCGCAACGTGAACCTGAAGTCGCTGCGTCCGGCCAAGATCGAGCCGGCGAGCGGCGGGCTGGCCCGCCAAAAGATCACCCTGCAGCAGGGCATCCCGCAGGAGACCGCCAAGCGCATCGTCGCCGAGATCAAGACCCTGAAGCTCAAGGTCCAGGCCTCGATCCAGGGCGACACCGTGCGGATCTCCGGCAAGCAGCGCGACGACCTGCAGCAGGTGATCGCCGCCCTGCGCGGCCTGGAGCTCGACGTGCCGCTCACCTTCAGCAATTACCGCTCGGCCTGAGATCGATGCGCGCCCTTCCGCTCCTCGCTCTCGTCACGCTGCTGCTCGCCGCGCCGAGCGGAGCCCTTGCGGCGGCGCCGCACGACGGCGAGCGCTTCGTCATCACCGGTATCGTCACCGACGGCCAGGGCCTGCCACTGCCCCAGGTCCAGGTCTCGCTGGAAGCGGCGCGCTCCGCCTTCAACCTGAAGACCTTCCGGCGCGAGAAGCAGGGTGTGCAACGGCTCACGACCACGACCAACGAGCGCGGCGAGTACTCGATCGAGTGGCCGTGGAGCGACTTTTACAACTCCTTCGAGCTGGTGGTCGGAGTTCCGGTGCGCCGGGGCAGCGTGGACAAGTTGCGCGAGCTGGAGCGACTCGACATCACCCCGCGCATGGCGGGCGGCAGCCCGGTGGTCGCGGCGCTGGCGGTCACCGACACATCGTTCCTGAAGACGCTGCGCGACTTCCTGGCCTCGGTCAAGAGCGACGACGAGCACAAGGTCTACGCCGCGATGGGCCAGCCGGATCAGGTCGACCGCACCCAGTACCCCGGCAGTCTCGAGGCGACCTGGTGGTACTTCGAGGCCGGCAAGGCCTACCGCTTCCGGGACGGCAAGCTGATCGAGACCACGCCATTCGACCCCATCCGGCAATTCTGATCTAATCCTCGGCGGCCGTCATGAGCAACCCCCCACTCCTGGCCCGATCCGGGAGCGCGGCGCCGACTACGCCCGCGCGCTTCCTCGACCTGATCGCCGACAAGCTGGCGGCGACCGAGGAGGTGTTCCGCAGCAACCTCGCCTCGGACGTGCCATTCATCCACAACGCCGGGCAGTACATCTCGGACGGCGGCGGCAAGCGCATGCGCCCGGCGCTGCTGCTGCTCGCCTCGCGCCTGCTCGGCCACGACGGTGCCGAGGAGGTCACGTACGCCGCGGTCGTCGAGTTCATCCACACCGCGACCCTGATCCACGACGACATCATCGACCACGCCGACCTGCGACGCGGCAAGCAGACGGTCAACCAGTTGTGGGGCAACAGCATGACCGTGCTGCTCGGCGACTGGATCTACACGACCGCCATGCAGATGGCGCTCGCCCACGACAACCTCGAGGTCGTCAAGCGGCTGTGCGACGCGACGCTGCGCATGACCGAGGGCGAGCTGCTGACCCTGCAGCGGCTGGGGGCGCTCGACCTCACCGCCGAGGAGTACTTCTCGATCATCGACCGCAAGACGGCCTACCTGTTCTCCGCCGCCTGCTCGATTCCCAGCCTGATCCACCCCCGTCGCCCGGAGGCAGGCGAGGCGCTGCGCCGTTACGGCACGGCGCTCGGCACCTGCTTCCAGCTGGTCGACGACCTGCTCGACTTCACCGCCAAGCAGTCCGAGCTCGGCAAGCCGGTGCTCTCCGACCTCAAGGAGGGCAAGCTGACGCTGCCGCTGATTCTCGCCCTGCCGCGGGTCGAGACCGGCCGCCGGCGACTGATCGAGATGGTGCTCGAGGACCGCGCTTTCGAGCGCGTCAGCCCGGAGCAGATCCTGGAGCTGGTGCGCGCCGAGGGGACGATCGAAGAGGTCGAGCAGCTCGCCAACGGGTTCGCGCGCCAAGCGCGCGAGCAGCTAGCCTTCTTCCCGCCCGGGGATGCGCGGGAAGCCCTCGAGTTCGCGCCGAATTTCGTCCTGCATCGGCGCTCCTAGCGGCGGCGGAAGCCCGAAGACGCCGCGCTCGACCGCGGCGGGAGCGACCGTCGTTCCGGCGGCGGCGGGCTCCACCCAGGCCGCGAGCGCGTCGGCCTCCCCCAGCACCGTCACGTAGCGAAAGGAGCGTTCCACTGCGGCGCGCCACACGGCGCTGCCCGGAGGCGCCATCACCGCCTCGTCGGCGCGGCGGTGGGCGGTGTCGGGCGGCGTGTCGCCGTAGAAGAGCAGCGTGGCGCCGCGACCGGGATCGGGACGCACGCGCAGGCGCAGAAAGCCGCGGACCGGCTGCGCCCATTCGAACAGGGTCGCCTCGACCCGCAACCCCTCGCGGGTCGATCCGACCTCGATCTTGCGGCGGGCTCCGGGGAGCCATGCCCCGCCGCCCATCTGCCAGCCGGCCGGGCGGATCGCCCCCGGCCGCGGCACCGGCCAGCGCCCCACCGGCGGCAGGCCCCAGGACACCGCCCGCTCGCCGCCCAACGGCTCGAGGCCCGAGAGCTGGGCCGCGGACAGCTCGTGCAGCATCCTCCACGAGCCGTCGCTCCACACCGCCGGCACTCCGTCGACGTCGAGCGCGGCTAGCATCCCACCGCTGCCGCGCTCGCTGTGCAGCTCGATGACCAGCCGGTTGCCGCCGTCGCGCAGCAGGGAACCGACCTCGTAGGAGTCGGCCGGACCGCCGTCGATGCGGCCCGAGCCCACCCGTCGCCCGTTGAGGAAGGCGACGTACTCCTCGTCCGCCTGCACCACCAGGCACGCCCTGCGCGGCCCTCCGGAGACCTCGAAGTCGCGCCCCGCCCACAGGGTCGACGGCGCGGCGTGGCGCCACCAGCCGCCCCGCGCCCAGATCCACTCCGCACGACCGGTCGGCCGCCGCCATACCCCGGCCGAGGAACGCCAGGCGTGCTCGGCGACCGCGAGAAGCGGCACGACGAGGAACAGGAGGACGAGAGCGCGACGGCGCATGGCGGGGTCGGAATGTAGCACGGCGCGCGCGCCGTTGACTCGCCGCCGACCGCCGCTGTAGATTGGGCCGTGCACCCCGAACAAAACTCGCGCTCGACGGTCGTCGCCGCCATTCCGGCGCGTTACGCCTCGACCCGTCTGCCGGCGAAGCCGCTGCACCCGATCGCCGGCAAGCCGATGATCGAGCACGTGTACCGCCGCGCCGCCGCGGCCCGCGGACTGCAACGGGTCGTGGTGCTGACCGACGACGAGCGCATCGCCGCCGCGGTGCGCGCCTTCGGAGGGGAGGTGGAGATGACCCCGGCGGAGTGCAGCAGCGGCACCGACCGCATCGCCTGGGCGGCGCGGGGCTGGGACGCCCAGGCGGTCATCAACGTGCAGGGCGATGAGCCGCTGATCGACCCCCAGGGCATCTCCGAGCTCGCGGCGCACCTCGGGCAGCACCCCGAGGACCCGATCGTCACCCTGGCGGCCGACGCCGAGCCCGGCGATCTCGACAACCCGAACGCGGTCAAGGTGGTGCTCGACCTCCAGGGCTATGCCCTGTACTTCAGCCGCGCGTCGATCCCCTACCCGCGCAACCCCGGCCGGGCGCCGGTGCGCAAGCACCTCGGCATCTACGGCTACCGCAAGGAGGCGCTGCTGCGGCTGGCAAGTCTCGATCCGACCCCGCTCGAGCAGAGCGAGTCGCTGGAGCAGCTGCGCGCCCTGGAGAACGGGCTGCGCATCCGCGTTCTGCCGGCCCGGACCACGTCGTACGGCGTCGATACCCTCGAAGACGTCGCGCTCGTCGAGCGCGTTCTATCCGATTCGCTGCAGGCCGCCGACGCCAGCGAGCGCGGCGGGTCCCGGGGAGGACCGACGACATGACGACCAAGTACATCTTCATCACCGGCGGCGTGGTGTCCTCGCTCGGCAAGGGCGTCGCCGCGGCCTCGGTCGGCGCGATCCTCGAGTCGCGTGGCTTCAAGGTCACGCTGATGAAGTTCGACCCCTACGTCAACGTCGACCCCGGAACGATGTCGCCGTATCAGCACGGCGAGGTGTTCGTCACCGACGACGGCGCCGAGACCGACCTCGACCTCGGCCACTACGAGCGCTTCACCCATGCCACGACCAGCAAGCGGCACAACTACACGACCGGCAAGATCTACGAAGCGGTGATCAACAAGGAGCGGCGCGGCGACTACCTCGGCAAGACGGTGCAGGTGATCCCGCACATCACCGACGAGATCAAGGACGCCATGCGCCGGGCGGCCGACGACTGCGATGTGGTGCTGGTCGAGGTCGGCGGCACGGTCGGCGACATCGAGTCGCTGCCCTTCCTCGAGGCGATCCGCCAGTTCCGCCTCGAGCTGGGGCGCAACAACGCGGTCAACATCCACCTCACCCTGGTGCCTTACATCGCGGCGGCCGAGGAGCTCAAGACCAAGCCGACCCAGCACTCCGTGCGCGAGCTGCGCGAGATCGGCATCTCGCCCGACGTTCTGCTCTGCCGCGTCGACCGTCCTCTGCCCGACGAGCTGAAGCGCAAGATCGGCCTGTTCTGCAACCTCGAGCCCGACCACGTGATCGCGGCGCGCGACGTGCCGACGATCTACGAGGTGCCGCTGATGCTGGCGCGCGAGAACCTCGACGAGATCCTGCTCGAGGCCCTGAACCTGCCGCGCTACGAGCGCGACCTCCAGCGCTGGGAAGCGCTGGTATCGCGGGTGAAGAACCCCAAGCACCTGGTGCGCATCGGCATCGTCGGCAAGTACGTCGAGTTCCCCGACTCCTACAAGAGCCTGAACGAGGCACTGATCCACGGCGGCATCGCCAACGAGACCAAGGTCGAGCTGGTGTACATCAACGCCGAGGAGCTAGAGGGCGGGAGCTGGCCGCGCGAGATCTTCGAGGTCGACGGCCTCCTCGTCCCGATCGGCTTCGGCTCGCGTGGCACCGAGGGCAAGATCCGGGCCATCCGCTACGCCCGCGAGCACAAGGTGCCGTTCTTCGGCATCTGCCTCGGCATGCAGTGCATGACGATCGAGTTCACCCGCAACGTCTGCGGCATCAAGGACGCCACCTCGAGCGAGTTCGACCCGGAGACCAAGAACCCGGTGATCTACAAGCTGCGCGATCTCCTCGGGGTCGAGGAGATGGGCGGCACCATGCGCCTCGGCGCCTACCCCTGCCGCCTGAAGGAAGGAACTCTGGCGCGCCAGATCTACGGCGCGGCGGAGATCAGCGAGCGCCACCGTCACCGCTACGAGGTCAACCAGAAGTACCTCGATCTCCTGGTCGAGCACGGTCTGGTCGTCTCCGGCATGAGCCCGGACGGCAAGTTCGTCGAGATGGTCGAGCTGCGCGACCACCCCTGGTACCTGGGCTGCCAGTTCCACCCCGAGTACAAGTCGAAGCCGACCGAACCGCACCCGCTGTTCGTCTCCTACATCCACGCCGCGCTCGAGGAGCACGATCGCCGCCAGCAGCCCGAGCGCATGCGCGAGCGCATCGCGGTCGGCGCCGCCGGGGAGCTGGTCTAGGCGCAACGATGGCGGAGATTCCTTCCCTGGAGCTTGCCCCGGGCATCACGATCGGCGGCGAAACGCTGCCGGTCGTCGCCGGGCCGTGCGTCATCGAGAGCGAAGCAATGGCGCTCGCGGCGGGGCGCTTGGTGCGCGACATGGCGCAACGCCTCGGCCTGCCGATCGTCTTCAAGGCGTCCTACGACAAGGCCAACCGCAGCTCGATCCAGAGCTTCCGCGGCCCGGGCCTGACCGAGGGTCTGCGCATCCTGGCGCGGGTCAAGGCCGAGACCGGGATGCCGATCCTGACCGACGTGCACGAGCCGGCGCACTGCGCGCCGGCGGCGGCGGTCTGCGACGTGCTGCAGATTCCCGCCTTCCTCTGCCGGCAGACCGACCTGATCGTCGCGGCGGCGCGCACCGGCCGGGCGCTGAACGTCAAGAAGGGCCAGTTCATGGCCCCCGACGACATGCGGCGGGTGGTCGACAAGGCGCGCGCCGCCGGCAACCCACGGGTGACCGTGACCGAGCGCGGCTTCTCGTTCGGCTATCACAACCTGGTGGTCGACATGCGCAGCTTCGCGCTTCTCCACCGCGACGGCATCCCGGTCATC
The DNA here is from genome assembly GCA_050258075.1 of Acidobacteriota bacterium. GTDB lineage: Bacteria > Acidobacteriota > Thermoanaerobaculia > Multivoradales > JAGPDF01 > JBLMYC01. The sequence goes on along the minus strand of JBLMYC010000023.1, from coordinate 28,739 downwards.
TACGACGTCACCCACTCGCTGCAGCTCCCCGGCGCCGCCGGCGAGGAGACCGGCGGTGAGCGCGCCTTCGCCGAGCCGCTGGCGCGCGCCGCGATCGCCGCCGGCGCCGACGGCGTGTTCCTCGAGGTGCACCCCGATCCGGAGCACGCGCTGTCCGACCGCGCGACCCAGCTCAACCCGGCGCGCGCCGAGCGCCTGCTGCGCTCGCTCCTCGCCATGCGCCGCGCGCTCCGGGAGAGCGAAGCATGAGCGGCAAGCCACGCCCGCCGCGCGAGGTCGCGCGCGAGGTGCTGGAGACCGAGGCCCGCTCGGTCCTCGGCCTGGTGCCGCAGCTCGACGAGGCGTTCGATCGCGCAGTCGACCTCATCCGCCGCTGCAGCGGCCGCGTCGTGTGCACCGGCATGGGCAAGAGCGGCATCGTGATGAAGAAAGTCGCCGCCACGCTGTCCTCGACCGGCACCCCGGCCTTCTTCCTCCATCCCGCGGAGGCCATCCACGGTGACCTCGGCATGCTGGTCACAGGCGACGTCGTGCTCGCCGCGTCGTTCTCCGGCACCACCGAGGAGCTGCTCCGCCTGGTCGAGACCCTGAAGCGGCTCGGCGTGCCGCTCGTCGCCATGACCGGCAATCCGGCGAGCCCGCTCGCCCGCCATGCCGACTTCCACCTGCGGGTGGCGATCGACCGCGAGGCCTGCCCGCTCAACCTGGCTCCCACCGCCTCGACCACCGCGACCCTGGCGCTCGGCGACGCCCTCGCCATGGCCCTGATCGAGGCGCGCGGCTTCACCGCCGAGGACTTCGCTCGCCTCCACCCCGGTGGCCAGCTCGGCAAGCGCCTGCTGCGGGTCGGGGAGCTGATGCACTCGGGCGACGACCTGCCCAAGGTCCACCGCTCGACCCCGATGCGCGACGCGATCTACGAGATGTCGCGCAAGGGCCTCGGCATCACCGCGGTCGTCGACGGCCCCGCAGGAGCGGACGAGCTGGTGGGCTGCATCTCGGACGGCGACCTGCGCCGTCTGCTGGAGAAGGACGAAGGCCTGCTGCGCCACACCGCCGGGGAATGCATGCGCACGACACCGCGCACGATCGGCCCCGACGAGCTCGCCTCGGCGGCCCTGAAGACCATGGAGGATCACCGCATCACGTCGCTTTTCGTGTGCGCCGAGCGGCGGCTCCTGGGCATCGTCCACCTGCACGACCTCTGGCGCCTCGAGCTGTTCTAGTCGCGCATGGATCAGCCGCAGCTTCTCTCCGCCGAGGACTTCACCGCCCGCGCCCGCGCCCTGCGCTGGCTGCTGTGCGACGTCGACGGCGTGCTCACCGACGGGCGGGTGTACTACGGCGCCGACGGCCACGCCCTGGTCGGCTTCGACATCAAGGACGGGCTCGGCCTCAAGCTCGCCCAGGCCTGCGGCCTGCGGGTGGGTGTTCTCTCCGGCCGTTCTTCCGAGGCGCTGCGCCAGCGCGCCCGCGAGCTGGGGCTCGACGCCGTGGTGATGGGACGCACCGACAAGGGCGCCGCGTTCGCCGAGTTCCTCGCCGCGCACGAGCTCGACGCCGGTGCGGTGGCGTACATCGGCGACGATCTGCCGGACCTCGCGATCCTGCGGCGCTGCGGCTTGGCGCTGGCACCCGCCGACGCCGTGCCCGAGGTGCGCGCCACCGTCCACCGCGTGCTGGCGCAGCCCGGCGGCCACGGCGCAGTGCGCGAGACAGTGGAGGCGATCCTGCGCGCCCGCGACGAATGGGACCGCGCCCTGGCCGCGTTCGCGGGCTGAGGGGGGCGGCATGCGCCGCAGCGCCCACTTGCTCATCCTCGGCCTCCTGGCGCTGGTCGTCGCTCATCCGGAATCGCTCCATCCCTGGCAGCGCTACGACCTCCTTGCGCATGCGCCGCAGATCGAGCGGCCGCTTCACCAACGGCGCGCCCGCCCCTGGCGCATCGTGCAAGCCACGCTGGGCGGCGCCGAGCTCCCCGAGCCGACCCCCGGCCCCGCCAGCCAGCCGTCTCGGCAGCTCGTCGCCGGCGAGGTCCGGGCGATCGAGCAGCGCTCGGGATCGCGACTCGTCTGGTCACTTTCCCTCGGCGCCATGCCTTACCTCTCGGCAAGGCTCCTGGGGAGCGGCGCCGACACGTGCCGCATCGCAGTGCGGGACTCGCGCGGCGAGCGAGAGATCTTCCGCGGCGCGGCGCCGACCCGCGCCAGGTTCGCGCCGGCGCCGGCCGAGATCGACCTCGGCGCCTGGGCGGGACGCCGGGTCGACCTGATCTTCGAGGTCCACGCCTCCAAAGGCGAGCGCGCTCCGGTCCGCTGGGCCAGCCCGGCGGTGTACTGGCGGGATTCGGCGCCCGCCGTGGCGCCGCCCGACGGGCCACCCAGCATCCTGCTAATCGCGGTCGACACGCTGCGTGCTGACGTCGTCGGACCGCGGCGCGGCGGGCCATCGCTGACGCCGGAGATCGATCGCCTGGCGAGGGAGAGCGACGTCTACCCTGACGCGTATACGGCCATCAACGCCACCAATCCGAGCTTCGCCTCGATGTTCACCGGCCGTTATCCCAAGGATGACGGCGTGTACGACCTGGGGACGAAGCTGCCAATCGGTGAGCAGACGCTGGCACAGGCTCTCGCCCGCTCCGGCTACGACACCCTGGCGGTCATCTCGGCGCGGCACCTCGGCGATCACGTCTCCGGCTTGGGTCGCGGCTTTCGAACGGTCGTGCGGGCGGACCGCCAATTCGCCGCCGAGACGGCTGTGCAGGTGGCCATGGGCTGGCTTGCCACGGCCCGGCGACCCTTCTTCGCCTGGGTGCACTTGTTCGACCCGCACACCCCACACACGCCGCCGGCGCCCTTCTCGGTCGGCGAGCAACCGGCGATGGCCTCCGGCCTCGGGCCGGTCCGCCAGTGGCTCGACTTCCGTTCCCCCGGTGGCCGCGACTTCGACGAGCCGGTCCTCGCTGGCAACCGCGATCTCTACCTCGGCGAGGTGGCCTACGTGGATCGCCAGATCGGGCGACTACTCGCCTACGTGCGCTCCCGTGGTCTGCTCGATAGCACGATCGTCGTCATCGTCGCCGACCACGGCGAGAGCCTCGGCGAGCACGGCATCCGCTACCGGCACGCCGGTCTGTACGACACGACCACCCACGTCCCGCTGATCCTCCGTTGGCCCGGCCAGCGATCTCTGCGCGTCCGACGCGGGCTGGTCCAGACGCTCGACGTCTACCCCACTCTGCTGCGCGCCGCCGGTCTGCGCCCTCCTCCCGATCAGGATGGCGTGCCGCTCGACGAGCTCTTCGCGTCCGGAAGGAACGGACGCTCCGCGGTCTTCGCCGAGCACGCCAACGGGCTGGGAGCGATGATGCGCACCAAGCAGAGCCTGTATTTCGAGAGCCGCGGCAACCGCCGGATTCCCGACGGTCCCTACCTCTTCGACGTCGGCCAGGATCCCGCCGAGCTCCACAACCTCGCCGGCCAGGGCCGGCCGGAGGAAGCGCGGATGCGCGCCGCGCTCGAGCGGTTCCTGGCCAACCGCCGAGCCCCGCCGGGGTCCCCACGCCAGCCGCTCGACGACGAGGATCGTGCGGACCTGCAGGCGCTCGGCTACTTCTGAGCGGCGATCAGGTGCGCGCCAGCTCTTCGCTGCGAGCCTTGCGGCGGCCGCGCCCGAAGAGCCACGCCGCACCGACCCCGAGCAGATACAGTCCCAGCGCCGGCAGCGCGATCAGACACATGTTGAAGATGTCGGGCGTCGGCGTGATGATCGCCGCGACGATGAAGATGAGCAGCACCGCCCAGCGGAAGTGGCGCATCAGGAAGCGCGGCGTGACGACGCCGATCTCGGCGAGCAGGAAGATCAGCACCGGCAGCTCGAACATCAGCCCCGAAGCGAGCATCACGAAGGTCAGGAACGAGAAGTAGTTCTCGACCGTGATCACCGGCTGGAAGTCCTGGCCGATGCCGAGCAGGAACTGCACCGCGAAGGGAAACGCCACATAGTAGGCGAACAGGCCGCCGGCGATGAAAAAGGCGGACCCGAAGAAGATGAACGGCACCGCCCAGCGCTTCTCACGCGAGTACAGGCCGGGCGAGACGAAGCCCCAGATCTGGTAGAGGACGATCGGCGAGGCGACGAACAGCCCGACCAGCAGCGCCACCTTCATGTACAGCACGAACGGATCGACGATGCCGATGAACGCCAGCTTGGTCCCCGGCGGCAGGTAGGGCTGGATCGGGGCGCACAGCCAGCGGAAGATCTCCTGCGCGTAGACCCAGCACACGGAGAAGGCGATCGCCACCGCGAGCACGGCATAGATGATCCGCCGACGCAGCTCCTCGAGATGCTCGAGCAGCGTCATGCGCGGCAGAGCGTCCTCCCCTTCTCCTCCGGGTCGGCGCGGGATGGCTTCCACGTTGGGCTAGGAGGGGACGGTAGGGTCCGCCGGCGGCGCCGTGGTGACTTCCACGCGGGCGACCGTCTGGTCCGCCGCCTTCGGCTCCACGACGACAGCGGTGGGCGCCGCCATCGGCACGACCGGCTGGGCCAGAGCGGGCCGCGGCGGCGCGGGCTGCTGCCCCTCCACGTCGAGCTCGCGCTCGATCGTGCGCCGCAGATCGGTCGACGCCTTGCGGAACTCCGCCATGCCCTTGCCGAGGGTGCGGCCGATCTCCGGCAGCTTCTTGGGGCCGAAGATGAGCAGAGCCAGGATCAGGATGAACAACAGCTCGGGCAGGCCGAGATTCACGCTAGCACCTCCGACGGCATCGGGCCGTCGCGTCTCCGGCCGATCTTAGCCCATTCGCCGCGGGAACGCCTCGCCCGAGGTGCTAGACTGCGCAGCTGCAATGTCGCGCTCCTGGAAGATTCTCGCCATCTCCGCCTTCTGCAGCTGCCTGCTGCTCGGCGGGTTCTTCGGCGACCGCCTGCTGGCGGTAACCGAGGAGACCCGCGAAGGCCTTCGCCTGTACACCGATCTGCTCACCGCCGCGCACGACAACTACGCCGGCGACACCTCCTACAAGGAGCTGGTCTGGGCCTCGATCCAGGGCCTGCTGCGACCACTCGATCCGCATACCGCTTTCCTCACGCCCGAGGCTTACAACTCGATGCGCGAGAAGCAGCAGAGCACGTACTTCGGGCTCGGCCTGCTGGTGGGGATCCGCAACAACCAGCTGACGGTGATCAGCCCGATCGAGGGCTCGCCCGCGGCCCGCCTCGGCATGCGGGCCGGCGACGTGATCAGCGACATCGAGGGCCAGCCGACCGAGAAGATGACCCTGGACGAGGCGGTCAACAAGCTGAAGGGCCCGAAGGGCACCCAGGTGCACGTCACCGTCGTCCGCGTCGGCCTCGACCGGCCGCTGGAGCTGACCGTCACCCGCGCCGAGATCCCCCAGACCACGGTGCGCTACGCCTACATGCTGGAGCCCGGCACCGGCTACATCCTGATCAGCGACTTCGGGCGCGGCACCGGCGACGAGGTCGCCACGGCGATCGAGAAGCTGCGCGGCCAGGGCATGAAGCGGCTGCTCCTCGACCTGCGCAACAACGGCGGCGGGCTGCTCGACGCGGCGATCGACGTCGCCGACCAGTTCCTGCCCAAGGGCAGCAAGATCGTCGAGACCCGCGGCCGCACCCGCGACTCGTTCCAGCAATACGCGGCGGCCGGCAACCACCCGGTCCTCGGCATGCCGCTCGTCGTGCTGGTCAACAACGGCACGGCATCGGCCTCGGAGATCGTCTCTGGCGCCATCCAGGACCACGACTTCGGGTTGATCGTCGGCACTCCCACCTGGGGCAAGGGGCTGGTGCAGTCGGTCTACAACCTGCCGTACGGCGCCGGCCTGGCGCTGACCACCGCCAAGTACTACACGCCGTCCGGACGGCTGATCCAGCGCGACTACAGCTCCTATCTCGACTATCTGTACAACCACGCCGAGAGCGCCGACAACCCGCACGACGGCGGTGCCACCGCACCGGCCACCCCGCAGAAGCCGGGCACCGAGTACGCGACCGACCTCGGGCGCAAGGTGTACGGAGGCGGCGGCATCACGCCCGACGTGAAGGTGGAGCCCAACGAAGTGCCGGTGTTCGCCCAGTATCTGTTCGCGCACAACGCGTTCTTCAACTTCGCCGTCGAGCGCGACGGCCGCCAGCCGCCGACCCGCGACTGGAAGCCCGATGCCGGCCTGCTCGACCAGTTCAAGGCCTGGCTCCTGGCGCAGAAGATCTCCACCGCCGAGGAGCTCGACAAGGCCTTCGCCGACGACGCGACACGGGCTTTCACCCAGCGTCAGATCCAGGCCGAGATGTTCAACGCCACCTTCGGCCTGGAGGCTGGTCACCAGGTCCAGGCCGGCGGCGACGTCCAGATCCAGGCGGCGCTGAAGGCGTTCCCGCGCGCCGCCGAACTGCTCGCGGCGCGGCAGAGCCTGGGCCAGGCCAAGACGCAGCGCGCCGCGCTACCCTAGCTCGCTCCCACCTTCCTGTCGCAGGAAACGACCGGGGGCCCCGCCTCGTGGCCAGGGCCCCCGGAAGAAGCGCGGCGGGCGCGCCAACAGCCGGCGCCCGTCAGTCGTCTGCAGCTACGGCTCGTTGTCGACCACGAACGCCCGCTGGCCGAGCGTCGTGCGACCACCGAGCGCGTCGACCGAAATGGCCTGCAGGTAGTGCTGACCGTTCGAGACATTGTGGGTGTTGAGGCCGAACTGCCAGCCCGGCGCGGCACTGTCCGGGAAGCCCGGATAGGCCGCGGAGATCTCGGCCCGGGCCAGGCCATAGTTGGCATTGCCCTGGTACACGCCGTCGACGTAGACCTCGACCCGCACCACGTCGTCGCGATCGAGCGCCCAGCCCGAGGCGATCACGTTGTCGGCATAGATCAAACCCGGCTGCGGGAAGTCGATCGAGCCGATCGCCTCCTCGTTGGCGACGTCCTCGGTGCAGTTGAAGGTCACCACGATGTCGTCGATCTTCGACACCGTGCCCGGCACGTCACCCGAGCGGATCGTGAAGCGATGCGAGCCGCGGGTGGTGAAGCCGGCCTCGATCATCGCGCCGACGTCGACCGCGAAGCGGAAGCCCGAGTGCACCGCGTTCTTCAGCGACGGATACTGGTTGGCGAGGTCGAGGCGCAGCAGGCCGTAGCACTCGACCAGGCCGCCGAGCGAGGAGACATAGGTGCAATCGCTCAGCGAGTTGTACAGGATCACGCCGTCCAACATCAGCTCGACGTAGCCCTGGCCCTCGGCGTCGCCTTCCAGGCTGGGGTCGAGCGAGTAGCCTGACACGATCGCGTAGCGCCGCGGGTACGACGAGCCGGTGACGCACTTGCCCCACACCTCGTCGTGCGGCCGCGGGTACTCGATCTGCCCGAACGGCACTGCGGTGTGCGTGCTGTTCGTGAACTGGAGCGTCACCGAGTTGAGGACCGCGACCTCGCCGGCCCGCAGGCTGCGCACCAGCACGGAAACCCGATGGAGGCCGTTCAGGAAGCGCGTGGTGTCGAGCTGGTACCCGAAACCAGGGCGAGGGGAGTCCGGATAGCCCGGATGCTGGCGTGTGACGCCCGGACGCGTCTGATGGTAGTTCGCCTGTCCGATCTCGACGCCGTCGACGAGAATGGCGACCTGATACACGCCGTCGTCGTCAAGAGCCCATCCCGTGATCCCCATCACGCCGCCGCCGGCGTTGCCGCCCCGGAGCTTCCCGTCCAGGTGACCGAAAGGCAGGGCAGCCCAGCCGGGTGCGGAGACCAGGAGTCCGGCAAGCAAACCGAGAATGACGAAGGAACGCCGCATGCGAGTGACCTCCCTGGGGTCCGCCGGCACGGTGCTACGACTGCCGGATCCGGGACGCCCAACCGTTACGCGATCAACAGCTCCTTTGCGAAGCGTATTGAAAGTTTTACGTGAACTCTCGGCGGCATTCTACCGATGGATACAGGAGAAAGTCAACGAGGTCCAGGGCTGAAAATGCCGCCATGTCATGGCGCGAGACCCAGGCCGGTCGCGAGCCCACGCAGGTGGGCGACGGCCAGCCCGGGCAACGCCCGCAGGTCGTAGCCGCCCTCCAGCACCGCCAGCACCCGGCCGTCGCACAGCTCCCCCGCCAGCTCGCCGAGGGCGCGCCCCCAGCCCTCGAAAGCCTGTTCGCTTACCCGCATCCCTCCCAGGGGATCGCCGCGCCAGGCGTCGAATCCAGCCGACAGCAGCAGCGCCTGGGGCGCGAACTCGCGCAGCGCCGGGAGGATGCGCTCGCGCAACGCGGCGGCATACTCCTCGTCTCCGCTTCCGGCCGGCAGAGGGACGTTCAGCGTGGCGCCGCTCCCCGCCCCACGGCCGCATTCGCTGGCGGCGCCGGTTCCAGGGTAGAAGGGGAACTGATGGGTGCTGGCGTAGAAGACGTCGGCCCGCTCCTCGAAGAGGTGCTGCGTGCCGTTGCCGTGGTGAACGTCGAAATCGAAGATCGCAACCCGTTCGACGCCGCCGCGGCGCCGCAGGTGGTCGGCGGCGACCGCGACATTGTCGAAGAAGCAGAAGCCCATCGCCAAGTCACGCTCGGCGTGGTGGCCCGGCGGCCGCACCGCCGCGAACGCCACCCGGCCCGACCCGCCGAGCACCCAGTCCGCGGCGTGCAGGGTGGCATCGATCGCCCCCCAAGCAGCGTCCCAGGTGCCAGCCCCAAGCGGGTTGTCGGCCGAATCGAGCAGCCCATCGCCGCGCCGTACGGCATGCTCGAAACGCTCGACGTAGGCGGCATCGTGGAGCGCCAGAACGGCTTCCCGCGACATCGGATGGGCCGGCATCTCGTCCACCGGCCAGGCCGCCCCCTGCACAGCCTGCAGCACGCCCGCCAGGCGCTGCGGCACCTCCGGATAGCCGGGCGGCGCTTCGTGAAGCAGACAGCGCCGGCCGCTGAAAGCGCGGATCACGTCGCGATCATAGCTTCAGCCCGACGCAGCGGCGCGGCGACGCAGGGCCAGGCCTTCCCGCGCCAGGCGACGCCGCGCCCGCGCCACGATCGAGTCGACACTGCCCGGCGTCAGGCCACCCCCCAGGCCGGCCGAGATCTCGCGGCTGCTCCACCCTTCGACCAGCGCCTTGCGCAGGATCCAGCGGTTGCGCCGCGCGGCGTGGCGTCCCGCCGCCGCGGCGCAGCGCGTCGCGAGTTGCGCCCACCGCTCGCGGGCAAGCAGCTCGTCCTCCGGCGAAGCCGTCCGCGACGGTGCGTTGTCGAGGTCGACGGCGTCGGCAGGAGGATGCTCGCCGCCCCGCTTCGCCGCCGCGGCTTGGCGCAAGGCGTCCAGAGTCACCGTCTCGGCGATACGGCGCAGGTACGCCGCCGCTTCGCCCTCGCTCGCGCCGCGAAAACGGCTCAGCGCACGCCGGTCGCGCTCGAGCAAGCGGCAGTACACGTCCTGCAGAAAGTCCTCGATCTGGTCGGCGCTGGCTTGCCAGCCAGCGCGGCGCAACGCGCGGCGAACGCCGGCCTCGAGACGCGCTCCGAAACGCGCGGTGAGCTCCGTCCATGGATCCTGGTCGTCGCTGGCGCAACGGCGCAGCAATCCGGCACCCAGACATGCTTCCATCTCCGGCTCCTTTCGAAGCCGGGAGAAGGGGATGATGGCCGAAAACGGACACGCGGACCGCAGGGGCCCGCGACGGAAGGAACGACTAGGAACCTACCACAACAGAGAGCCGGCCGCTAGCGCAGCTTCTCTTCCACGTACTCGACGTGCTTGCGCACCTTGGGATCGTACTTCTTCAGGCGCAGCTTCTCGGTGCCCGCCTTCTTGTTCTTCGTCGCCGTGTAGAAGTGCCCGGTGCCTGCCGACGAAACCAGCTTGATCTTCTCGCGCATGTTGCGTTCCTCGACGAGCTTGATGCTGCGAAATGGCGGGGCCGACGGGGCTCGAACCCGCGACCTCCGGCGTGACAGGCCGGCGTTCTAACCAGCTGAACTACGACCCCGCAAGGTCTCCTGCTCCGGCCGCCCTCCCCCAACGGCAAGCCTGGTGGGAGGTGAGGGACTCGAACCCGCGACCCCCTGCGTGTAAGGCAGGTGCTCTACCACTGAGCTAACCTCCCCACCGCCGGAGCCGAACAATCGTATGGGAGCCGTCGGGCGAAGTCAACGACCTGGCCCTACTGGCAGTCGTTCCGACCCTTCGTGACACAATGACGGCGAACGGCGTTCACCGCCGCGGAACCTCGCAGAAAGGAGCGATCCCATGTTCGAGTTGCCCCGCCTCCCTTATGCCTACGACGCCCTCGAGCCGCACATCGATGCGCGCACGATGGAGATCCACCACACCAAGCACCATCAGGCCTACATCAACAACCTCAACAAGGCGCTCGAGAGCCACCCCGACCTGCAGAAGCTCACGGTCGAGGAGCTGCTGCGGCAAATCGACCGAGTCCCCGAGGCGATCCGCACGACGGTGCGCAACAACGGCGGCGGTCACGCCAACCACAGCCTGTTCTGGCAGGTGATGGGCCCCGGCGGCGGTTCCCCGTCCGGTGACCTGAAGACTGCGATCGACTCGGCCTTCGGCACCATCGACTCCTGCAAGGAGAAACTCAACGCCGCAGCGATGGGACAGTTCGGCTCCGGATGGGGCTGGCTGGTCGCAGCCGGCGGCAAGCTCGAAATCCTCCCCCGGCCCAACCAGGACAGCCCGCTGATGGAGGGCAAGACGCCGATTCTGGGGGTCGACGTGTGGGAGCACGCTTACTACCTCAAGTACCAGAACCGTCGCGCCGACTACCTCGCGGCGTGGTGGAACGTGGTCAACTGGAAGGCGGTCGAAGAGCGCTTCCACCGCGCCCGCGGCTAGATCTGCCCGCCGTCTCTTTCCGCGAGGCCGCAGCGAGTCGCGTCGCTGCGGCCTCGCTGCCATTTTCCCCGGCAACCCCGACGCCGAAGGTTTGAATATGGAGAAGTTTGCAAACTAATGCTCACCAATTGAGCACATGAGAACGCATTTGATGCGCATATTTCAGCATTTGTTCAACTATGGTTCGCGTAGCCTTTCGTGCCGTGGATGGCCCTGAGGGAGAACAAATGGAAATGAGCGAGCGAATCCAGCGCGGTGTCGTGACCATGCGGCCGGGACGGCAGATGACCAAGGTGTTCAAGGCCCTGTCGGACGGCACGCGGCAGGAGATCCTGCGGCTGCTGGAGCGGAATCAGTGCACGGTCGGCGAGATCGTGGGCAACTTCAGCCTCTCGCAGCCGACGATTTCGCGCCACCTGTCGGTGCTCAAGGAAGCGAACCTCGTCGTCGACCAGCGCCGGGGACAGAACGTCGTCTATCGTCTGAACGATGACGCGCTCTCGTCGTCGATGCGCGAGTTCTTCGGGCAGTTCCGCTCCTGCCAGCAGGCGCTGCGCTAGCGCTCGGGGACGACCCGCGCACGACATCCCGACCGGCGGTCGGGGCGTCCTCAGTCGTCCTCGTCGCCGAAGAAGAAGTAGTCGGCGCAGCGAGCGCTGCAGAAGAACTTCCCGTGGCTCCGCACGCCGCAGGACCGGCAGAAGCTCTTGTGGCAGATGACGCACTTGTAGAGGTAGGTTGCCTCGCGCGTCTTGCCGCAGAGGTGGCAGGCTTCTGTCGCTCGCTTCATGGTTCCGCCCTCGGATATAATCGCACGGCGGGCAGGCGAGCGCGCAGCCTGTCGTTGTCGCCTTTCGGCAGTCCCTCCGACCCGCATGCAGCCCAACGGCGGTGTAGCTCAGTGGTTAGAGCGAGCGGCTCATAACCGCTAGGTCATGGGTTCAAGTCCCGTCACCGCCACCATCGCCTCGCCCGCTCCGACCGAGCGGCTCTGCGCGGTGATCCTGCGTTTCTTCCGCGATGTCAGCCCTTTGCCGCCCGGCGCCGGCGTGCTCGTGGCTTTCTCCGGCGGCCCCGACTCGCTGGCACTCCTCGCCGGTCTGGCAACGGTGCGCAGCATCCTCTCGTTGCACCTCACCGCGGCCCATCTCGATCACGGCCTCGACCCCGACAGCGCCCGCCGCGCGGAGCGTGCCGCCGCCCTGGCCGGCGAGTTGGGGATTCCGTGTGAGATCGAGCGCCGCCCGGTGGACGCCGAGCGCCGAGCCGGAGAGAGCGTCGAGGCGGCCGCCCGCCGGGTGCGCTACGCGTTCCTCGAGGAGCGGCGCCGGCGCTCCGGAGCCGCGCTCATCGCCACGGCCCACCACCGTGACGACCAGGCCGAGACGGTGGCCTTGCGCCTGCTCGCGGGCACCGGCGTCGCGGGTCTGAGCGCCATCCGGCCCCGCCATGGAGCGGTCGTCCGGCCGCTCCTCGCGCTCGGACGCCGGGAGATCCTCGCTTCCCTGCCGCCGACTGGGCTCGAGCCCACGCTCGATCCGACCAACGAGGATGGCTCGAACCGCAGGGGCAGGATTCGCAGGTACCTCCTGCCGGGACTGGACCCCGACCCGGAAACGCTCGCCGTCAAGCTGGCAGACCTCGCCGCCGCAGCAGCGGGAGCGCAGAGGTCGATTGAACGCCGCCTGGAAGAGGCCCTTCGGCCAGAGATCGGACCGAGCTCCATCGCGGTCGACCGCCAAAGCTACGACCGCCTGCCGAGCGCCCTTCGCGAACCCGCCCTCGACCTGCTCCGCCGGCTCGCCTCGATCCCCTACCCCGCCAGCCGCCGAGCCCGCGCCGAGCTCGCCCGCCAGCTCGAGCGCCGGGCGCGCGCCGTCTGCCACTGCGGAGACGGCTGGCAGTGGGTCGTCGGGCCCGACCGTCTCGAGCTTCGGCGTCCGCCGAGGCCGACCCCGCCGTTCACGTATACTGTTCGGGTGCCCGGTGCCGTGGCGATCCCCGAGATCGGGCTCCGGCTGCAACTGCGGCCGACACCCGTCGACGATTGGATGTACGCCGGCGATCCTCGACGGGCGGGCTTGACTTTGGCCCTGCGCGAGGGCGACACCATCACGGTGCGCAACCGCCGGCCGGGCGACCGGCTGCATCCTCTGGGCGGACCAGGCGAGCGTCGGCTGAAGGACGTCCTCATCGACCGCCACGTGCCCGCGGAGGGCCGGGACTCGATCCCGCTGCTGATCGTCGAAGGGCGGATCGTCTGGGTGCCAGGGATCACGATCGATGAGCGCTGCCGCCTGCGCGGCGAGCGCACGGCGTGGCTGGCGGAGCTGGAGGCGGAATGACCGTACCACCGAGGATCGAGCCGCTGTTCGCCGCCGACCAGGTCGCGGCCCGGGTCGCGGACCTGGGGAGCATGATCGAGCACGACCTCGGCAAGGACGATCCGGTGGTGGTGTCACTGCTCGGCGGCTCGGTGTTCTTCCTCACCGATCTGCTGCGCGCGATCAAGACGCCGCTGCGCTTCGAGTTCATCCAGGTGGGCTACACGACCCCCGACGACAGCGGCCCGCGCGAGATCCACTTCCCCATCCCGCTCGACCTGGCCGGCCAGAACCTCCTGGTGCTCAAGGACATCGTCGCGACCGGCGTGATCGACGTCTACCTCGAGCAGCAGCTCCGCCAGCATGGCGCGCAGACGGTGCGCTTCGCGGCCCTGCTCGACGTGCCGAGCGAGCGCCGGGCCAGCTTCGCGGTCGACTATTCGGCCTTCATCGTCGAGCGGCACGGCACGTTCGTCGGCTACGGGCTCAAGTATCACGGGCGGCACGGCAACCTTCCCTACGTCGGGCGCGTAATCGAGAGGGAATCCTGACGCCCGCTCGGGCGTTGTAGCAACGAAGGGGTACTGGCGACGTGAACTCAACTTTCAAGACCCTGCTGCTGTGGACCGTCATCTTCGTGGTCGTCATCGTGCTCTGGAACACGTTCCAGGCTGGCAAGGCAACGCGCCACGAGATCACCTTCTCCGACTTCCTGCAGGAGGTCACCAACGGCCGAGTCAAGGAAGTCACGATCCGCGGCCAGCAGATCAGCGGCGCCTTCCGCCGCGGCAACGGTCACGCCGACGGCGACGAGTTCGTGACCCAGGCGCCGGAATATCCTGACCTGGTCAAGGAGCTGCGCGCAGCGAACGTCTCGATCCGCGCCGAGGAGCCGAAGGAGAGCCCGCTCCTGACCCTGCTGTTCTCGTGGGCGCCGCTGCTGCTGATCATCGGCCTTTGGGTCTTCTTCATGCGCCAAATGCAGAGCGGCGGCAACAAGGCGCTGTCGTTCGGCAAGAGCAAGGCGAAGTTGCTCTCCACCTCGGGCAAGAAGGTGACGTTCAAGGACGTCGCCGGCTGCGAGGAGGCCAAGGAGGAGTTGCAGGAGATCGTCGAGTTCCTCAAGGAGCCCGGCAAGTTCCAGAAGCTGGGCGGCAAGATCCCCAAGGGCGTGCTGCTGATGGGCCCGCCGGGCACCGGCAAGACCTTGCTGGCGCGCGCCATCTCCGGCGAGGCGAACGTGCCGTTCTTCACGATCTCGGGCTCCGATTTCGTCGAGATGTTCGTCGGCGTCGGCGCCAGCCGGGTGCGCGATCTGTTCGAGCAGGGCAAGAAGAACGCTCCCTGCATCATCTTCATCGACGAGATCGACGCGGTCGGGCGCCATCGCGGCGCCGGCCTGGGTGGTGGGCACGACGAGCGCGAGCAGACGCTGAACGCGCTGCTGGTCGAGATGGACGGCTTCGAGACCAACGAGGGGGTCATCCTGATCGCCGCCACCAACCGGCCCGACGTCCTCGACCCGGCGCTGCTGCGCCCCGGACGTTTCGATCGCCGCGTGGTCGTCGACCGGCCGGACATCGCCGGCCGCCTCGGCATCCTCAGGGTGCACACCAAGAGCAGCCCGCTGGCCGAGAACGTAGACCTCGAGGTGATCGCCCGCGGCACGCCCGGCTTCGCCGGCGCCGATCTCGCCAACCTGGTGAACGAGGCGGCGCTGATCGCCGCCCGGCACGGCAAGAAGAAGGTCGAGATGGAGGACTTCGAGTACGCCAAGGACAAGGTGCTGATGGGAGTCGAGCGCAAGACCATGGTGCTGTCGGACGAGGACAAGCGGGTGACCGCGTACCACGAGGCCGGACACGCCCTGGTCGCCGTCTTCACGGCGGGCTCCGATCCGCTGCACATGGTCACCATCATTCCGCGCGGCCCGGCGCTCGGCGTCACCATGCAGCTGCCGTCCGAGGACAAGCACAACTATCGCCGGGCCTACGTCGAGGGGCGCATCGCGATCCTGATGGGCGGCCGCGTCGCCGAGGAGCTGACCCAGGAGGACATCACGACCGGCGCCGGTAACGACATCGAGCGCGCCACCGAGCTCGCCCGCCGCATGGTCTGCGAGTGGGGCATGTCGGAGCTCGGCCCGCTGTCCTTCGGCAGCAAGGACGAGCCGGTGTTCCTGGGCCGCGACTTCGTGCAGCGCGCCGACTATAGCGAGGACACCGCGATCCGCATCGACCGCGAGGTGCAGCGCATCGTGCAGGCGGGCTACGAGGCATCGCGCACGCTGCTCACCCAGCACCGGGCGGTGCTCGACCAGATCGCGCTCGCCCTGCTCGAGCAGGAGTCGCTCGACGGCGAGGCGGTGTACGCGATGATCGAGCGCTCGACCGGCCACGATCTTCGCCAGGCGCAGCCACCGCGACTGCCGGGTCCGGGCAGCGGGGAAACGCAGCCGACGGCGCCCGGCCCGACGGTGCCCGAGCGCGGGCCGGTGGCGCCTCCCGCCCTGCCGTCGCCGGCCGGCGCCTGAGAGCCGCGCCCCGGAATCCCCTTCCCTCCGATAAACTGGACGGGCTCGACGCGGTCGGCCCGACGCCGCGGCGTCGGGCCCGACCGCCGATGACGAAGCTGATCGACGCGCCGCCCCGCCGCTGGACTCTCGCGCTCCCCCAGGGACGCGCGCTCGAGCTCGGCCATCGTCCCCTGGTCATGGGGGTGGTGAACATCACTCCGGATTCGTTCAGCGACGGCGGCCTGTGGCTGGAGGCCGACCGCGCCGCCGACCACGCGATGGAGCTCCTGGCGCAGGGTGCCGATCTGGTCGATCTCGGCGCCGAGTCGACACGCCCCGGCGGCGGGGTCTACGGCGGCGGTGCGCGCGAGGTCCCCGCCGAGGAGGAGATCGCCCGCCTGCTGCCGGTGCTGCGCCGCCTGCGGGTGCGCACCGCCGCGCCGATCTCGGTCGAC
Source organism: Acidobacteriota bacterium (assembly GCA_050258075.1). GTDB lineage: Bacteria > Acidobacteriota > Thermoanaerobaculia > Multivoradales > JAGPDF01 > JBLMYC01. The sequence goes on along the minus strand of JBLMYC010000023.1, from coordinate 12,599 downwards.
ACCCGCAAGGCGGCGGTGGCGCGTGCCGCGCTCGCCGCCGGCGCCGACCTGGTCAACGACGTCAGCGCCCTCGCCGACCCGGAGATGGGCGCCACCCTGGCGGCGGCCCATTGCCCGGTCGTGCTGATGCACTCGCGCGGCGCCCTGGCGACCATGCAGCGCGACATCCAGTTCGCCGATGTGCTGCGCGAGGTGCGCAACGAGCTCGCCGACGCCATGCGCCGCGCCACCGCCGCGGGCATCGCGGCCGAGCGCTTGATCCTCGACCCCGGGATCGGCTTCGGCAAGACCACCGAGCAGAACCTGCTGCTGCTGCGCCGGCTCGACGTCCTCGGCGCGCTCGACCGTCCGCTGCTCGTCGGCGCCAGCCGCAAGAGCTTCATCGGCAACCTGACCGGCGCCGAGCCGCAGCGCCGCCTGGCGGGAAGCCTCGCCGCCGCGGCGCGGGCGGTGGAGGGCGGCGCGGCGCTGCTTCGCGTCCACGACGTCGCCGAGACCGTGCAGTTCCTCGAGATCTGGCGGGCAATCGGCGGCTCCGCAAGCGAGGCCGGCGAGTGAGCTTCCCGGTCCTCCTGCGGCTCCTCACTTGGCGCGATCTGGTCGACGTCCTTCTGGTGGCGCTGGTCCTGTACTACCTGTTGCTGCTGATCCGAGGCACCCGCGCCGTGCAGATCCTGCTCGGCATCCTGTTCGTGGGGCTGGTCTACGACCTGGCGCGGCTGGCGCGCCTCGAGACCCTGACCACGGTGCTGGAGAAGTTCCTGATCGTGCTGCCCTTCGCGATCGTGGTTCTGTTCCAGCACGAGATCCGCCGCGCCCTCGCCAGCTTCGGCCGTAACCCGCTCGGCCGCCGCCACGCCGCGGTCGACCCGGAGACCGCGTTCTCCGACATCGTGCTCGCCTGCACCACCCTCGCCAGCCGCCGGATCGGCGCGCTGATCGTGCTCGAGCGCCTCGAAGGCCTGCGCGACTATGTCGAGAACGGCATCGCGCTGAACGCCACGATCTCCTACGATCTGCTGATCAACATCTTCACCCCCGATACGCCGCTGCACGACGGCGCGGTGATCATCCAAGGCGATCGCATGGCGGCGGCGGCGTGCTTCCTGCCGTTGTCCGCCAATCCGGAGGTATCGAAGGAGCTCGGCACCCGCCACCGAGCGGCGCTCGGCATCAGCGAGGAGACCGACGCGGTGGCGATCGTGGTCTCGGAGGAGACCGGCAAGATCTCGATCGCGTTCGACGGCCGCATCACGAGCGGCCTCGACGACCGGGCGCTGCGCGGCAGGCTGTACGACCATCTGGTCCGCGACCTCAGCGTCCGGCGGAGGGCACATCTGTGAACGGCCGCGGCAGCCTGTGGGGCATTCGCTTCCTGGCCCTGGCGATCGCTCTGTTGCTGTGGTTCTTCGTCAGCCTGCAGCGCCGCGAGCAGCAGAGCGAGAAGGTCATTGACGCCTCCATCACCTACAACCTGCCCACCGGTACGACGCTGGTGGACCCGGTGCAGGACGTGCGCATCCGCCTGCGCGGCAAGACCAGCCGGATCCGCTCGCTGAACCAGTTCGCGGTCGACGTCGTGGTCAACGTCCCCGAAGGGGCACGCGGCCCGGTCGAGGTCCAGCTCAGCGCCGACAACGTGGTGGTGCCGGAGGACATCGAGGTCGCCTCGATCGAGCCCAATCGCCTGCTGCTGCAGATCGACCGCGAGGTGCAGAAGTCGCTGCCGGTCAAGGTGAAGCTCATGGGCGAGCCGGCAGCGGGCGCGGTCGTCGGCGAGGTCGCGATCACGCCCGACGAGGTGCTGGTCAGCGGTCCGGAGTCGCGGCTGCGTGACCTGCGCTGGCTCACGACCAGCAACGTCAACCTGAACGGCCACGCGCTCGATTTCGAGGAGACCGCGGTGGTCGTCAGCCCCGACCCCCTGGTGCGGGTCCTGCGCCCGACCATGGTGACGGTACGGGTGCCGATGCAGCCGCCCGCGATCGGCGAGTCGCGGCCGCGCGAGAAGTCGCCCTGAGCGCTCCCCGCCCCGTCCTGTTCGGAACCGACGGCATGCGCGGCGTCGCCGGCGAGTATCCGCTCGACCGCGCGACCGTGACCCGGCTCGGGCGCGAGCTCGGCCGCTGGCTTGCAGAGAGGGCCGCGGCGCCGCTCGTCGTTCTCGGCGGTGACACCCGCGACTCGACGCCGCGCATCGCGGAATGGCTCGCAACCGGCCTCGCCTCGGCCGGCGCGCGCTGCGAGCTCGCCGGCGTCCTGCCGACCCCGGGCGTCGCGGAGCTGGTGCGCCACTTCTCCGCCGCCGCCGGCGTCGCGGTCTCCGCCAGCCACAACCCTCATCCCGACAACGGCATCAAGCTGTTCGACGCGGCCGGCTTCAAGTGGGGCCCGGCCGACGAGGCCGAGCTCGAGCGCCGTCTGCTGGCGAGCGCTGACGCGCCGTCCGCGGCGTCCACCGACCTCGCCGCCGATGTCGGCGCCGGCCGCGTCTACCTCGACGACCTCCTCGCCTCCCTGCCCGGGGGGCGGCCACTCGCCGGCCTGCGCATCGCGCTCGACCTCGCGAACGGCGCCGCCACCCCGCACGCACCGGCGCTCTTCGCCGACGCCGGCGCCGAGGTCGATGTGATCAACGACCGGCCCGACGGGCGCAACATCAATCGCGGCTGCGGCTCGACGCATCCTGAGGTGATCGCCGGGCGGGTGCGCGAGATCGCCGCCGATCTCGGGGTCGCGTTCGACGGCGACGCCGATCGTGCGATCCTCGCCGACGAATGCGGCGAGGTACGCGACGGCGACGCCATGCTCTATCTCTGGGCGACCGCCCTGCGACGCAGAGGCGAGCTCGAGCCGGCGGCGATCGTCGCCACCAGCATGAGCAACCTCGGCCTCGAGCGCGCCCTCGCCGCCGAGGGCATCGGCGTCGTGCGCTGCGACGTAGGCGATCGTGCGGTGGTGGAGACGCTGCGCGGCCGGGGACTGTCACTCGGCGGCGAGCAGTCGGGTCACATCGTCAATCTCCGGCTGGCGACGACCGGCGATGGACTGCTGACCGCCCTCCACCTCGCCGCCGTGGTCGCCGCTGCCCAGCGCCCGCTGTCCGCCCTGCTCGCCGGCTTCCGCCGTTTTCCGCAGCTGCTGCGCAACGTCCGGGTGGCGCGCAAGCCCGATCTCGACGGGTTGCCTGCGGTCGCCGCCGCGCGGCACCGGGTCGAATCGCGGCTGGGCAGCGACGGCCGCCTGGTGCTGCGCTACAGCGGCACCGAGCCCCTGGCGCGCATCATGATCGAGGGACCTGAGCAGGGCCTGATCGAGACCCTCGCCGCCGATCTCGCGTCCGCCATCGAGCGGGAGATCGGAGGCGCCGCGTGACCGCGCTGAGCGTCAACCTCAACAAGGTCGCCCTGCTGCGCAACCTGCGCGACCTCGGCCTTCCCGATCCGTTGCGCTTCGGGCGGATCGCGATCGCGGCTGGAGCGGCCGGCCTGACCGTGCATCCGCGCCCCGACCGCCGCCACGCCACGCCCGAGGACGTGCGCGCCCTGCGCCGCCTGACCCGCGAGCTCGGGGTCGAGCTCAACGTCGAGGGCTATCCGGCGGCGGAGCTCCTGGCCTTGGTCGAGGAGACCCGCCCCGACCAGTGCACGCTGGTCCCCGACGCGCCCGACCAGCGCACCAGCGACCACGGCTGGGACTGCGTGGCGCACGCCGATCTGCTGCGGCCGGTGGTCGAGCGGCTGCGCCGCCACGGGATCCGGGTCTCGCTGTTCGTCGATCCCGATCCGCATCAGGCCATCGCGGCACGCGCGGTCGGCGCCGACCGGGTGGAGCTCTACACCGAGCCTTACGCCCGCGCCTTCGTCGACCACGAGCACGACCAGGTCCTGCCCCGCTTCCGCGACACCGCGCACGCGGCGCAGCAGGCCGGGCTCGGCGTCAACGCCGGGCACGACCTCAACCTTGGCAATCTCGGTGCCTTCCTCGACGCCGTCCCCGCGGTGCTCGAGGTGTCGATCGGCCACGCGCTCACCGCCGAGGCCCTCGAGCTGGGGATGGCCGAGACGGTGCGGCGCTACGTCGCGATCTGCGCCGCACGCCGCGGCTGAGAGCGCGTCACCTAGCGCTCGACCTCCGTCTCGCCGACGAAGCTCTGCTCGGCGCTGCTGCTGATGATCACCGTGCCGGAGATGGGCAGCAGGAGCCGGTGCATGCGGTCCCCGAACTGACAGTTCAGCTCGTAGTAGCCCTCGGGCGCGATGGTCAGCAGGCGCCCGCGGGCGCCCTTCATGCCGAGCAGCTCGTTGTGGATCAGCACTTCGGATGGAATTTCCATCGTCTCCCTTTCACTCGGTGTAGAAGCCCTGGGCGCGGTAGTCCTTGAGCTTGCGCTGCAGCGTGCGCAGACCGATGTTCAGCAGCTGCGCCGCCTCCGCCCGCCGGCCGCCGGTGCGTTGCAAAGTCTCGAGGATCGCCTGGCGCTCGATCTCCTCCATGGTGCGCGGCGTGCCCTGCGGCGCCTGCACCGGGGCGGTCGGCGCCGCCGTCGCTCCGCCGCCGCGCACCTCGGGCGGCAGGTCGCTGGCGCGGATCTCCTCGCCGTCGTGGAAGATCACCACCGACTCCATGGTGTTGCGCAGCTCGCGCACGTTGCCGGGCCAGGCGTAGCGTGACAGCACCTCGAGCGCGTCGAGGGCCAGCCGCTTGGGCGGCTTGCTGTGCTCGCGGCAGAACATCCCCAGGTAGTGGTCGGCGAGCAGCGTCAGGTCCCCGCCGCGCTCGCGCAGCGGCGGGATGCGCAGCGTGACCACCTTCAGGCGGTAGTACAGGTCTTCGCGGAAGCGGCCCTCGGCGACTTCCTTCTCGAGGTCGCGGTTGGTGGCGGCGATCAGCCGGAAGTCGACGTCCAGCAGGTCGTGGCCGCCGACCCGCATGATCTGGCGCTCCTCGAGCACCCGCAGCAGCTTCACCTGCAGCTCGGGATAGAGCTCCGAGATCTCGTCGAGGAACAGCGTCCCCTTGTGGGCCATCTCGAACTTGCCGATCTTGCGCGCCACCGCACCGGTGAACGAGCCGCGCTCGTGGCCGAACAGCTCGCTCTCCAGGATGTCCTGCGGAATGGCGCCGCAGTTGATCGCCAGGAAGCGCTCGTCGCGGCGCGGGCTGGCGCGGTGCAGGGCGTTGGCGACCAGCTCCTTGCCGGTGCCGCTCTCGCCGATGATCAGCACGTTGGAGCGGGTCGGCGCCACCATGCGCATGCGCTCGAAGAGCTCCTCCATCGCCGGCGAGCGGCCGATGATGCTCTCGAAGCCGTAACGCTTGTCGAGCATCTGACGCAGCTCGCTGACCTCCTCGCGCAGACGGCGGTTCTCGAGCAGGTTGGTGACTCGCTGGCGCAGCTCGTAGAGGTCCACCGGCTTGGTCAGGTAATCGTCGGCGCCGACCCGCATCGCCTCGACCGCCGACTCGATCGAGCCAAAAGCGGTGACCAGGATCACCCCGATGTCGTAGCCCTTCTGGCGCACCTCGTTGAGGAAGGCGAGGCCGTCGGTGCCCGGCATGCGCAGGTCGCAGATCGCCAGGCGGACACTGTCGGTCTCGGCGAGAAAGTCGAGCGCCTGGCGAGCGTCGTCGAACGTACGCACCGCCAGACCCGACTTCTCAATGGCGATCGCCATCGACTCGCGCGATCCCGTCTCGTCATCCACCACCAGTACCAGAGGAGGCTCAGCCATGATGGCGCCATTCTGGCACATGCCGCCCGGCCCGCAACGGGAATCTTCCGGCCTCAACACCAAGGGCCGGGGAACACCCGGCCCTTTTCCCGACCCGGAACGGCAAAGGGAATCAGGCGGGCGGCTCCGGCTTTTCCTCGGACACGCCGGGCTCCGGGCTCGAGGACGGCGCAGGAGTTGACGGGGCCGGAGGCGCGACCACCTCGGCCGCGACCGTGTCCGCCGACTGTGCCGTCGGCACCATCGCCGACCCTGCAGCCGGGGCGGCGACGCCCACCGGCCGGCGCCATTGATCCTGAGTGCCGAAGCGGGTGAGGAGCACCGCGCCGAACCCCACGGTCCAGGCCGCGTACTGAGCCAAGAAACCGAAGAACAGCCCGAAGAAGGCGATCACGCCCATCGGGAAGAATCCCCAGTCGAGCATCCGCGCCGCCACCGTCCAGATCTGGATCATCGCGACGCCCACCAGTGCGACCACATAGGGGCTGCCGAGCCTCCAGCCGAACCGGGCCTCCGACCAGCGGCCGAGGCGGTTCGCGACCGCGGCGTAGCCGAGGAAGCCGATCACCGCCAGGACGACCGGCACGACGAAGATCGCCACGATCAGGAGCGGAATGCCGATGATCGAGACGACGAGCACCAGCCCGATCAGGAAGGCGAGCGGCAGGAAGAGGACCTGCGCCGCCAAGCCGGTGAGTCCGGCCCGCCAGGGATCGTTCCCCACCTTCTCGCTGACCCGCTCGAGCGGCGTCCGAGCCAGCAGCACCACCAGGCAGGCGAGCAGCACCAGGACACCGAAGGTGAGGACGCTGCGCAGGAATCGAGCCACGCCGGCGAACGCGAAATCGCTCTCAACCTCCCTGGCGTGCCACTGCCAGCGCCCGTGGCGCAGGGCACCCAGCCGCAGCAGCGGACCCAGGGCGACCTCGGAGACCTGCCCCACCACCTTGGCACCGGGATCGCGGTCCACCCGTCCGCCGATGCTGGAGACGTCGCCCAGCACCTCGGCGTGCGGGCCGAGCGTCACGCCACCGCCGACCGCCACGACGTTGCCGGTCACTCGGCCGCTGACCTCCACGCTGCCGCCCACCGCGACCGCGTCGCCCAGCACCTCACCTTCGACGTCGACCGAGCCGCCAATCACCACCACGTCGTGCGCCACCTCGCCGGCCTCGACCGTCGTGCTGCTGCCGACCGAGACCTTGGCCTCGGTGTTCCCACGCGAGCCAGGTGACCGCCCAGTCCGCTCCGCCGGCTCAGGCGCCTCGGACGCTTCGGCCTGCTCTCCCGCGGCGGGCCCTTCGCCACCCGCCCGCAGGACTTCGGCACGACTCGCGGCATCCAGGCTCGCGAGATGGGTGATCAGCTCGTAGTCATCTCCCAGCCGGCGGCGCAGCACGTCACCGGTCAGCGTCTCGCCGTCGACCGCAACCTTGCCCTCGGCAAACTCCACCGCGTGATAGCTGGCGGCGCCGCGCGGCCGCAGAACCGGCCCGGAGCGCAGCTGCAGCACGTCGAAGCGATCGGCGACCGCGCGGCCCAGCTGCGCGGCGCTGGCGGTCGACAGGGGCGCGGCCGGAGCAGCAGCGGCCGGCAAGGTCAAAGCGCCGACGGCCAGCACGGCCAGCGCCACGAGCGCGGCGCGCGCGCAGAGAGCCCGGCAGCGATTCGAGTCAATGGAAGCGTACATACGACACCCTCCTCTCGAGGGAAATCAGGCCATGCAAAGCTCGCAGCGCCAGGGCGGCGAGCGTCGAAGCGACGACAACGGCCAGCGCCACCGCCGGCTGACCGAGAATCTTGACCAGGGCGGCGGCGAGATCGGTCATCGGACGCCACAGCACGCCGGCCCGGGCAACCGTTTCACCGCCGGCGGCGAGCAGGCGGGTGACCGCCCCGAGCACCTCGGCCAGGCCGACCCGCGACGCGAGCTGCCAGACGACCGGTGGCATCAGCAGCCAGGCGCATCCAGCCAGCGCCAGACTGGCGGCGATCGCCACCCGCACCGCCGGCCAGGCGAACGGGTCGCGCTGGCGCAGGCCGGCCCGGCGCAGCACTCGCGCGGCGAAGCCCCGCCGCGGCTGGAGGTCCGGCAGCCGGCGACGCAACAGGACCCCCAGGGCCTCCTCGGCCGCGGGGTTGTCGGAGCCGGGCTCGGCAGCCTCGGCCGCCAGCCACTCCTCCAGGTCCTGGTGTCGATCCTTCATGCCAACCCCCTCGACAAGGCCCTACGGCCGCTGAGCCTCCCGAGTTTCATGCCTTCCACCCCATTCCGGCAAGGGCCTCCGCAAGCTCCCTGCGCGCCCGGTGCAGGAACGTCTTCACCGTGCCGAGCGGCAAACCCGTCACCTCGGCCACCTCTTCGTATGACAGCTCCTCCCGGAAACGCAGTAGCACCACCTCGCGGTATTCGCGACGCAGGCCGCCGATCGCCGTCTCCAGGGCGGCGGCAAGCTCACGACGCTCCGGTCGCGCCGCCGGGCTCTCCGCTCGATCGTCGCCCAGGGTCGCCAGCCGATCGGGAGCGCCCTCCTCCCCCGCCTCCAGCGGCTCGGTCGCGATGCCGCGGCGGCGCAGCTGGTCGATCGCGGCGTTGTGCGCGATCTTGAACAGCCAGCTCGAAAACTTGCGCTCCGGGGCATACGTCGCGAGGGCCCGGAAGGCCTTGAGAAACACCTCCTGGGCCAGGTCCTCGGCCAGCGCCCTGTCCCCCAGCCAGCGCCCGAGCAGGCTCAGCAGGGGCCGCTGGTAGCGCACGACGAGCTCCTCGTACGCGTCCTCGCGTCCCGCCAGCGCGCGCTCGACCAGATCGGCGTCGGACAGGGCCATGGATCGGTTTACGCCCGGGTTCCCCGAAAGTTAGACTTGCACCGAAGTCCCGACTCTCGCAAGGAGGTTCTCGATGCGTCGCACGCTGCTCGCCTTCGCACTCGTCTCCACCCTGGCCGCGCCGGTCCTCGCCGGCGAGCTGGCCGGCGTCATGCTGCCCGACACCGCCAAGGCGGGGGACAAGGACCTGGTCCTCAACGGGCTTGGCCTGCGCAAGAAGCTGTTCATCAAGATCTACGTCGGTGGTCTCTACCTCACCGCCAAGGAGCACGACGCGGCGAAGGTCCTCGCTGCGGACTCGCCGCGCCGCATGGTCATGCACTTCCTCTACGGCGTGAGCGCCAGCCAGATGTGCGACGCCTGGGACGAGGGCCTGGAGCAGAACACACCGAACCCGTCGGCGGACGTCAAGGCAGCCTTCAAGACCCTCTGCTCCTACATGGAGGAGATCCCGAAGGGCAACGAGCTGGTCCTCACCTACGTCCCCGGTCAGGGCACGCTGGTCGAGGTCAACGGCAAGGCCAAAGGAACTCTGGCCGGCAAGGACGTCGCCGACGCGACGCTCGCCACCTGGATCGGCCCCGATCCTGCGCCGGGGACTGATTTCAAGAACGCAGTGCTCGGCCAGTAGGGCGCCCGGGCAAAAAAAGAGAGGGGCACTTGGGGCCCCTCTGTGGGAGGGATGAGAGGAGGTTGGATCCTCCCCGCAGCCGCAAGATAGCCCTTATGTAGAGAAATGTCAATATGCCTGAGCGACGCAACGTTTCGCGGATCCACGTCGCCTCAGAGGCCGCCGCGCCACCACAGCGCCAGTACGACGAGCCCCAGCACGATCCGGTAGATGACGAAACCCATCAAGCTGCCGCGCTGGAGATAGCGCAGTAGCCACGCGATCACCAGGAAGCCGACCACCGCGGAAACCGCGAACAGCAGCGCCTGCGGGCCCAGCGCACCGAGCGGCACCTTGCCGAGCGCCACGTCGAGCACGTGCTTGGCGGCGACCAGCAGCATCGCCGGCACGGCGAGCAGGAACGAGAACCGCGCCGCCGAGGCGCGATCCAACCCGCGGAAGAGACCGGCGGTAATAGTGATGCCGGAGCGCGACGTGCCCGGTATGGCAGCCAGGACCTGCGCTGCGCCCACCCACAGGCCGTCCGCGGTCGTGACGCCGTGCAACTCGCGCTGACGCCTTCCCCAGAGGTCGGCCACCGCCAGCAGCAGGCCGAAGCCGATCGAGCTGCCGATGATGATGCGCGGGTCGCGCGCCGCGGTCTCCGCCCAGTGCGCGAGGAGCAGGCCGCCGATCGCGAGGGGAACGGTGCCGACGATCAGGATCCACGCCAGCCGCCCGCGCGGGCGATCACCACGCAGCGCGTCGAGGCCGCCCGAGACGATCTCGACCAGGTCCCGGCGGAAGTACACCGCGACCGCCAGGAAGGTCCCGAGATGAGCCGCAAGGTCGGCGTCGAGCCCCTGGTCCGGCCACCCCAGCAGCCGCGGCGCGAGGATCAGGTGCGCCGACGAGCTGACCGGCAGGAACTCCGTGAGCCCCTGCACCACACCGAGAACGATCGCCTGCACCCAGCTCATGGCTCGCTGTCCCCTTTCCGCAGCGCGGCGTGACGTCCGGCGCCGGCCGCGGCGGCGCGATCTTACGGCAGAACCGCGCCGGCACAGGAGGGGAGAGGCGCGCCCCTCGGATATACTCGCTGCACCGCCCGGCGGGCGGCGCCCACCATGGAAACCCTGCTCGTCACCGGCGGCGCCGGCTTCATCGGCGCCAATTTTGTGCGCTTGGCGCTCGCCAGGACGGCGGCGCGCATCGTCGTCTACGACAAGCTCACGTACGCGGGCAATCTGCTCAACCTGCGCGAGCTCGCCGGCGACCCGCGCTTCGTCTTCGTCCACGCCGACATTGCCGACCGCACAGCCGTACGCCAGGCCCTCGCCACGCACCGGCCGACGGCGATCCTGAACTTCGCCGCCGAGAGCCACGTCGACCGCTCGATCGACAGCCCGGGCGAGTTCGTGCGCACCAACATCGTCGGCACGTTCGAGCTGCTCGAGGCGGCCCGCCTGCACTGCGCCGGCCTGCCCGAGGGCGAGCGCGAGCACTTCCGCTTCCTGCACGTCTCGACCGATGAGGTCTATGGATCGCTGGGCCCGACCGGCCTGTTCCGCGAGGACACCGCGTACGCCCCGAACTCGCCGTATGCGGCCTCGAAGGCATCCGCCGACCACCTGGTGCGCGCCTATCACCACACGTACGGGCTGCCGGCGTTGGTCACCAACTGCTCGAACAACTACGGGCCGTATCAGTTCCCCGAGAAGCTGATCCCGCTGATGATCCTCAACGCCCTCGAGGGCAAGGCGCTGCCGATCTACGGCGACGGCCGCAACGTGCGCGACTGGATCTTCGTCGAGGACCACTGCGCCGGCGTCCTGCTGGCGCTCGCGCACGGCCGTCCGGGCGAGAAGTACAACCTCGGCGGCGGCAATGAGCGCACCAACCTCGAGATCGTGGAGCGCATCTGCGCGCTGCTCGAGGAAGAGCGTCCCGCCGCCGCCAACCCGGCGCTCGCCGCCGCCGGTCGGCGCTCCTACCGCGATCTCGTGAGCTTCGTCGCCGACCGGCCGGGCCACGATCGCCGCTACGCGATCGACGCCAGCAAGGCGGCTAGCGAGCTCGGCTGGCGCGCCGCGCACGACTTCGAGGCCGGCCTGCGCCGCACCGTGCGCTGGTACCTGGACCACCTCGACTGGTGCGCCAGCGTGCAGAGCGGCAGCTACCGCCGCGAACGGCTCGGCCGGCTCGGGCTTGTCGCCGAGCCCACCGTCTGAAGCCGCGATGCGCGTCCTGCCGACCGATCTGCCGGAGGTCCTGGTCGTCGAGCCCAAGGTGTTCGGCGATCCGCGCGGCTTCTTCCTCGAGAGCTACCACGCCGAGCGCTATCGGGCGCTGGGCATCGCAGCCAGCTTCGTCCAGGACAACCACTCGCGCTCCGAGGGACCGGTCCTGCGCGGCCTGCACGCCCAGCGCCGCAAGCCGCAGGGCAAGCTGGTGCGCGTCATCGAGGGCGAGATCTGGGACGTGGCGGTCGACGTGCGGCGGGGATCGCCGAGATTCGCGCGCTGGGTGAGCGTCGTCCTCTCGGCCGCCAACTTCCGCCAGATCTGGGTGCCGCCGGGCTTCCTGCACGGTTTCTGCGTGCTGCAGAGCCCGGCGCAGATCGAGTACAAGGTCACCGACTTCTACGACCCGAGCGACGAGATCGGCGTCCTGTGGAGCGATCCCGAGCTCGCGATCCCCTGGCCGGTCGGCGAGCCGCTGCTGTCGGACAAGGATCGCCGGCTGCCGCGCCTGGCCGAGATCCTCGACCAGCTGCCGCGCTACGAGGGCCAGGGGTGAACCCGCCGGCGCTCACCGAGCGCGACCGCGAGCAGGTCGCCGCCCACGGCCTCGAGCTCGCCGAGGTGGAACGCCAACTGAGGCTGTTCGCCGCGCCGCCGCCGCGGCTGCGCCTGCTGCGCCCGTGCCGCGTCGGCGACGGCATCGTCCGCATCGAAGCCGGCGAAGCCGCCGGCCTCGTTGCCGAGGCGGACCAGGCGGCGCGCTCCGGTCGGTTCCGGGTGTTCGTCCCCGCTTCCGGCGCCGCCTCGCGGATGTTCGAGTCGTTGCTGGCGGCGACCAGCGAGCCCAGCACCCTTGCCGACCTCGAACGCCGCGCCGGCGCCGGCGACGCGGCCTCCGCCGACGCCACGCGATTCTGGCGCCACCGCCACGAGTTCCCCTTTCACGACGATCTCCTGGCGGCGCTCCGCCGACGCGGCGGCGACCCGGAGGACGTCAACGACTGCCTGGCCGCTCTGCTCGCCGCCGACGGCCTCGGCTACGGCGACCTGCCGAAGGCCCTGGTGGCGTTCCACCGCGGCGACGCCGGCCCGCGCACACCGTTCGAGGAGCAGATCCTCGAGGCGGCCGCCTACGCCACCGACGCGGGCTCGTTCTGCCGCGTGCACTTCACGATCGCCGCC
>JBLMYC010000022.1:0-14295 GCA_050258075.1 Acidobacteriota bacterium | reverse complement strand
TTTCCTCCGATCGCGACGGCGCGAAGGAGATCTACCTGATGGACGCCGATGGCCGCAACCAGCGGCGCATCACCGGCCACAAGTCGATCTCGATGTCGCCGGCGTGGAGCCCGCAGGGCGATACGCTCGCGTACGTCTCGTTCTTCGACGGCGGTCCGTCGATCTACGCGGTCGACCTGCAGAGCGGCCAGAAGCGGCCGCTGATCGCCGACGGCAGGCTGAACATCTCTCCGGCCTACTCTCCCGACGGCCGCCAGATCGCCTTCGCGCGCTCGCTGGCCGGCAACACCGAGATCTTCGTCTGCGACGCGGACGGCAAGAACCTGCGCCAGCTCACCCACTCGCCGGGGATCGACACCGACCCGGCCTGGAGCCCGAGCGGACGCGAGATCGCCTTCACCTCGAATCGGTCGGGCAATCCGAACATCTACGTCATGGACGCCGAAGGCACCAACGTGCGGCGGGTGACGTTCTCCGGCGACTACAACGACGGCGCCGCCTGGCGCCCGGATGGCACGCAGATCGCGTACGCGACGCGCCAAGGTGACGGGTTCCAGATCGCCGTGGTCGACGTGGTGACCAGCCAGAGCAAGCTCCTGACCAGCGGGGCGGGGAGCAAGGAGAAGCCGACCTACTCGCCGGACGGCCGCAGCATCGTGTACGAGTCGACGCAGAGCGGATCCCACCAGATCTGGTCGATGCCCGCTGACGGCGGTCCGGGCCGCCAGCTCACCAGCCTCGGAAACAACTTCGGTCCGGACTGGTCCGGCTACCCGCCGCAATAAAGAGTTACCGAGAATTGCTAGTTCTGGTACATTTTTCGCAGGGCCTCGCGGCGGCCGCCGCGAGACAATACGAAAGGAGGCGCCGTGCAGCGCAAGACGCTCGTCCCGTTCCTCATCCTGGTCATCGCCACTGCCCTCGCTGGATGTCAGAAGAAGGCGCCTCAAACCCATCCCGACGAGATGACCACCAAGACCACGTCGGTCGCCCCTCCGGCGCAGGAGGTCACCGCATCGACGACCCCGCCGGTGGCCGACAAGACCCCCGACCCGTTGTCGCAGGACCTGCAGTCGGTCAACAGCTATGTCCAGGCCCAGGGCCTGGTCGGCGACGTCTTCTTCGACTTCGACAAGTACGAGCTCAAGGCCGACGCCCGTGACCGCTTGGCCAAGAACGCGCAGTGGCTCAACGCTCACCCCGAGTTCACGATCACCATCGAGGGCCACTGCGACGAGCGCGGCACCTCGGAGTACAACCTGGCGCTGGGCGACCGGCGAGCCAACGCCGCGAAGGAATACCTGGTCTCGCTTGGAGTCACGACCGCCCGGCTGCGCACCATCAGCTACGGCAAGGAGCGCCCGTTCTGCACCGAGCACTCCGAGAGCTGCTGGTCGCAGAACCGGCGCGCGCACTTCCTGCTGACCGGCCGCGCCAACGCGGGCTGAAAGAGAGGGGCGAAGACTTGCTGCGGCAGAGAACAGCGAGATGGGGCGCCGCCGCCGGGCTCATGGTCCTGGCCGGCGCCCTCGGCGGCTGCGTATCGAGCCAGGACATCGAAGGCCTGCGCTCGCAGATGAGCGACCTGCAGCGCCAGGTGCTGCAGGTCCAGACCCAGGGCTCGAGCAAGGACGAGGTCGCCAAGCTGCAGGCGGCGATCACCGCCCAGATGCAGTCGCTGCTGAAGTCGGAAGCCGACATGCAGGTCAAGATCGGCAGCCTCTCGACCCAGATCGATCAGCTGCAGGCGAAGCTCGACGACACCAGCTATCGCCTGCAGCAGTTGTCGCAGCAGATTGCCAGCCAGGCGGCGCCACGGCCGGCGACCGGCGACGCGCCAACCCCCTCGACCGATCCCCAGGCCCTGTACCAGACGGCGTACAGCGATTACCTGCGACGCAACTTCGACCTGGCGATCGCCGGTTTCCGCCAGTACCTGGACACCTATCCGGAAACCGACCTGGCGGACAACGCCGCCTACTGGATCGGCGAGTGCTACTTCAGCCAGGGCAAGTTCCAGCAGGCGATCAAGGAGTTCGATGGCGTGGTGGCGCGTTACCCGCACAGCGACAAGCTGGCGAGCGCCTGGCTGAAGAAGGGCTACGCCTACATCGAGCTCGGCCAGCGCAAGGAAGGGGTCGCCCAGTTGCAGACGGTGCTCAAGGACTTCCCGCACAGCGACGAGGCCAACCTGGCGCGCCAGCGCCTCCGTGGCCTGGGCGTTGACGGGCGGTAGGACTTGCCGCTAAACTCCAGTCCATTCTGAGCCGCACGCTCCGTGCGGCTCTTTTCACGAACCAGCCAACGGAAGCGCAGAAGATGGCGAATACGAAGTCGGCAGAAAAGCAGGCTCGGCAGGCCCTGAAGCACCGCGCGAGCAATCGCGCTCACACCGCGCGCATGCGCACCGCGGTCAAGCGCCTGCGCGGCGCGGTCGAGGCGGGGGACAAGTCCACGGCGACGGCGATGCTCGTCGAAACCCTGGGCGTGGTCGACGCCACCGCCCAGAAGGGCGTCATCCACCGCAACGCCGCAGCGCGCACCAAGTCCCGCCTCACCAAGGCCGTCCGCAAGCTCGGCTGAGCGCGCGCGGCCGCGCGGCCGCGCGCTTCCTGCTTCGATCAGAACCCTTCCAGCAGGTCGCTGACCATCGTCTGCGCGAACTGCGGGGCGACCTTCTCGATCGCCGAGTTCTCCTGGTCGAAGTAGCTCAGGCTGGTTCCCACCACGTCGTAGCTCTCGCGGAAGTTGTAGCGGTCGTTGCTCCAGATCACCTTGTCGTCCTTGAGGCGCCGGAACTTCACCTGCGCCGTCACCGCGATCTCGTACTGCTTGGCGCGCCCCGTCTGATCGAAGGCGACCGGCACCACCGAGAAAGCCACCACCGCACCGCTGATCTCGGCGTCGGCGCCGGCGGCGTCACTGGCCACCGCGAAGCGCTTGCGGGTCACCAGCTCGCTGGCGATCGCACGGGTCAGGATCTGTTCGATCTGCTGGCGCGAGGTGCGGTTCTCGAGCGGCTTCAGGTACACCGTCTTGATGTCGGGCGGCAGGTTGCTCGCCCGGCCGACCAGGGCATAGCCGCAGCCGGCGAGACTGACGGCGCCGGCCAGGAGAACCACGGCAGCGAGCAGGCGCGGGATGGTGAGACGACGAGTCATGCGCTCCTCCGGGTTACGAAATTGATCAGACGACCGGGGACGACCACGGCCTTGGCCAGCTCGGCTCCCGCCAGGTGCTCCTGCACCTTGGGGCTGTCGAGCGCTGCCTGCCTGACCTCGGACTCTCCGGCCCCGGCGTCGACCTCGATGCGGTCGCGCAGCTTGCCGTCGACCTGCACCACCACGATGATGCGCTCGGCCTTCGCCCTGGCGGGGTCGAACTCCGGCCAGCTGCTGTCGAGAATGCTGTCCAGGTGGTCACGGCGCTCCCACAGCTCCTCGGTCAGGTGCGGCGCGATCGGGTGCAGGAGCTGCAGCATGGTGTCGAGCGCCTGCTCGCAGCACAGCCGCGACGCGGTCTTCTCCTCCACCGCCCGCGCCAGCCCGTTGAGGAGCTCCATCAGCGCCGCCACGGCGGTGTTGAACTTGAAGCGCTGGAAGTCCCGCGACACGCGTTCGATCGTCTGGTGCCGCAGCCGCTCCAGCGCCTCGTCGGCGGGCGCGGTCGGCGGGGCACCGGAAATCTGCTCCGCCACCCGCCAAAGACGGTTCAGGAAGCGATAGGCGCCGGACACCGCCTCGTCGTTCCACTCCACCTCGTCCTCGGGCGGGCCCAGGAACAGGGTGTAGACGCGCTCGGTATCGGCGCCCATCTCCTCGATCAGCTTGTCGGGCGACACCGTGTTGCCGCGCGACTTCGACATCTTCTCCACCCGGCCGCTCGCCTCGGAGAAGTGGGTGATCATCCCCTGGTTGAACAGGTTGGTGAACGGCTCCTCGAAGGACACCAGGCCGAAGTCGTGCAGGATGCGACACATGAAGCGCGCGTACAGCAGGTGCAGGATGGCGTGCTCGATGCCGCCGATGTACTGGTCGACCGGCAGCCAGCGGTTGGCGGCCTCGCTGTCGAAGATGCGCTGGTCGTCGCGCGGCGACAGGTAGCGGGCGTAGTACCAGGAGCTGTCGACGAAGGTGTCCATGGTGTCGGTCTCGCGCCGGGCCGGCTTGCCGCAGCAGCGCGGGCACTTGGTCTCGACGAATGCGGTGGCCCGCGACAGCGGGTTGCCCTGGCGACCGGTGAACTCGACGTCGTAGGGCAGCGTCACCGGCAGGTCCTTCTCGGGCACCGGAACCAGGCCGCAGCCGTCGCAGTACACCACCGGGATCGGCGTTCCCCAGTAGCGCTGGCGCGAGATCAGCCAGTCGCGCAGGCGATACGTGACCTTGGCCCGTCCGCAGCCCTTCTCCGCCAGCCAGTCGACGAACTTGCGCACCGTGTCGGGCCCCGGCGCGAGGCCATCGAACGGCGGCGCGTTGCGGATCACTCCGGCGTCGGGAATCGCCGCGCTCATCGCCTCGGCGGTCTGCGGGCCGTCGGCGGTGTGGTACACGAGGCGGATCGGCAGCTTCTCCTGGCGCGCGAACTCGAAGTCGCGCTGGTCGTGCGCCGGCACACCCATCACCGCGCCGGTGCCATAGTCCGGGAGCACGTAGTTGGCGAGCCAGAGCGGCACCTTCTCGCCGGTCGCCGGGTTGCGGGCGAAGGCGCCCGTGAAGCGGCCTTCCTTCGGCGTCGTCTCGCCCTCGCGCTCGATGCGCGGCGTGTTGCGCACCTTGTCGCTCCAGGCCTGCAGCGCCTCGCGCTCGGAGCTCTTGGCGATCAGCCTGGCGACCACCGGCAACTCCGGCGCGAGCACCAGGAAAGTCGCGCCGTGGATGGTGTCCGGGCGGGTCGTGAAGACGGTGATCTTCTGCTTGGCGCCGACGATCGGGAAGTCGATCTCGGCCCCGCTCGAGCGCCCGATCCAGTTGCGCTGCATCGTCTTGACGCGCTCCGGCCAGCCGGGGAGGTCGTCGAGCCCGGCGAGCAGGCGCTCGGCGTAGTCGGTGATGCGGTAGAACCACTGCTCGAGGTCCTTCTGCACCACCGCCGTGCCGCAGCGCTCGCAGTGGCCGTCGATGACCTGCTCGTTGGCGAGCACTGTCTGGCAGCTCGGGCACCAGTTCACCGGCGCCTTCTTCTTGTACGCCAGCCCCTTCTCGAGCATGCGCAGGAACAGCCACTGGTTCCAGCGGTAGTAGTCGGGCTGGCAGGAGGTGATCTCCTTCGACCAGTCGTACAGGATGCCCCAGCGCCGGAACTGCTGCTTCATCACCTTGATGTTGTCGAGCGTCCAGTCGCGCGGGTGCACGCCGCGCTGGATCGCGGCGTTCTCGGCCGGCAGGCCGAAAGCGTCCCAGCCCATCGGATTGAGCGCCCGCCGCCCGCGCATGCGCAGATAGCGGTACAGGGCGTCGCCCAGGATGTAGTTGCGCCCGTGTCCGACGTGCAGGCGATCGCCCGACGGATACGGGAACATCATCAGCATGTAGTACTTGTCCTTGGCGATGCGGACGTCGACCTCCGCCGCGCGCTGCTTCTCCCAGCGGTCCTGCCACTTCGCCTCGATCGTTTTGGGATCGTACTTGCCGCTCATCGCGTGCTGCCCTCTCCCGCCTTCAGCGGCGGCAGCAGGATCGCCGAGCGCACGCGGGCCCGCAGGCGTACGCGGCGGGCGATCTCGCCGCCATCGGTGAAAGAAACCCGCAACAGATAGGTCCCCACCTCGAGGCCGAGGAACGTGCTGGCGCCCGCGCGCAGCCTGGCCGAGCGGCGTACGCCGCCGCCGTCGAGAACCGCCACGCCGGGCCGCGCGTCGCCGACCACGACGTGGAGCGAGCCGAATCGCTGGCGCGGATCGTTGCGTCGGGCCTGCACGCCGCTGGCCGCGTCCGGATAGGTGTCGACCGGCGTCAACAGGTCGTCGCGCTCGAGCAGCAGGCCGCCGCGGATCGCGGTCGGGTCGATGCGCTCGCTTGCCAGGCGGAGATACGTCGCCGGCACCATGTGGTGCCAGGCCAGCGGATCGCTGAACGTCCAGCCGCGATCCGGGTAGTAGACCTCCACCCAGCGATGGTACCCGGCGTTGGTCCCGTTCCCGGGATCCACCACCCAGCCCGGGACCTCGCGGGCCTCGATGCCGACTGCCGCGAGCAGCGCCACGGTCGTCCGCGCCAGGCCGGTGCAGTAGCCGCGCCGCCGAGCCAACACTGCCACGGCATCCTGCGGCGCCTCGCGATCCGCGTCGTAGCGCAGATTGCGGCTCACCCAGCCCAGCGTCCGCGACACCGCTTCGAACCGCGTCGACGAGCCGGCGGTGAGGCTGCGCGCCAGCCGCTCGATCGCCGGCGGTTGATCGGTCGTGCCGGTCTTCGGCAGCGCGAACGGCCAGGTGCTCTGCAGGGGCGTGGCGTCGACCTCGATCTCGACCTCGCCGTCCGGACCGACGCGCATTCGGTAACCGGCATTGCTGTAGTCGGCGACGACGATGCCGGCTGGCGGGATCACCCGCGCGCGATCGAGCCCCTCGACCACCACCGCCTGGGCGCCGGCCGCGGCGGCGAGCGCCCAGCCCAGGACGAGCGCGGTCAGGAACCGCCTCACTTCAGGCTCCCCGGGAACTGGTGCGTCTTCAGCAGGCCGTCGAGCAGACCGTTCACGAATCGTCCGGAGTGCTCCGAGCCGTACTTCTTGGCGAGCTCGATCGCCTCGTCCACCACCACCAGCTTGGGGACGTCGGTCTCCTGCAGCATCTCGAAGATCGCCAGGCGGAGGATGTTGCGATCCACCGCCGGCATGCGCTCGAGCCGCCAGTTATCAGCCTGCTGACGGATCAGGGAGTCGATCTCCTCGCGCCGGCCGAGGGTGCCCTCGACCAGCTCGCGAGCGTGTTGGAAGGCCTCCTGCACCTGCTCGCGGCGGCCCGGGTCGGCGCTGTGACGCGCCGGCTCGTCGAGGAACTCGCCGAGATCGAAGTCGGAGAAGATCTGGTGCAGCGGGCTGCCGCCGAGGTCGAGCTGATACAGCATGCGCACCGCCATCTCGCGGGCGGCATGCCGCTTGCCGATCTTCCCCGATCGCCCCATCGCCTAGCGCCGGCCCCGAGCGCGCGCCGGCGAAGCCGCGGCTGCGGATCCCCGAAGACGAGAGAGGAGGTTCGCCATCTCGAGCGCGGCCAAGGCGGCCTCACGGCCCTTGTTCTCTCCCCGGCCGCCGGAGCGCGCCGCCGCCTGCTCCTCGGTCTCGCAGGTGAGAACGCCGAAGCCGACGGGAAGACCTGTCGTCTCCGTGACGTGGCTGATGCCGCGGCTGCACTCGGCGCAAATGTAGTCGAAGTGGGCGGTCTCGCCACGGATGACGACGCCCAGCGCCACCAGGGCGTCGACCTGCCCGGTCGTCGCCACGGCCTGGAGCGCCAGGGGGATCTCCCAGGCCCCGGGCACCCGTGCGATCACGATGTCCTCACGGGCGACACCCTGGTCCATCAGGCATTCCAGGGCACCTTCGATCAAGCCGTCCACCCAGCGTGCGTTGAACCGGGAGGCGACGATTCCGAACCGCTTCCCGGCCCCGTCGCGGCCCCCGGTGATCTCCCGTATCTCGCTCATTTCTCAGGTTCTTACGGCCAAGGACAGAAAATCGAAGTATAGGCGTCGCCGAGCGACGCTGTCAAACGCCGGGTCGGTGCCTTACAGATCCCCGCCGGCCGGCCGCAGGTGAATCTCCTCGATTGCGACCGCCGGGTCGGCGTCGAGCACGTAGCCGACGGCGCGCGCGATCTCGCTCGGCGGGATCATCGCCTTGCGGTCCCAGGCCCCGGGCAGGGCGTCCCAGAGCCCGGTCGCCGTCGCTCCGGGATAGAGCGCGGTCACCGCCACCGCGCTCCCTCGCAGCTCCTCGCGCAGCGCCGAGAGGAGTCCCGCCAGACCCGCCTTGCTGGCGCAGTACGCGCTCCAGCCCGGAAACCCGCGCCGCGCCGCCACCGACAGGAGCGGCAGGATCCACGCCCGCGGCCGCCGCCGCAGCGCCGGCAGGAAGGCGCGCAGGAGGTGGAACGAACCCGTCAGGTTGGTCTCGAGAACGGCGACGAAGTCCTCCTCGGAGGTTTCCTCGAGCGCCGCGACGTGCGCCGCGCCCGCGGCGAGGACCAGCACCTCGGGGTCCCCCAACTCGGCGAGCACGCGCGTCGCCGCGCGCCCGACCGCGGCCGGGTCGCGAACGTCGCAGAGCATCGCCAGCCCGCTGCCGCCGGCTGCCTGGAGCACCTTCTCGAGCGCCCCCTGCGAGCGCCCGAGGAGCGCCAGCGCGTACCCTCGCCGCCCGAGCTCGAGCGCGATCTCGCGCCCCAGGCCGCCGGAGGCCCCGCTGACGACTGCAATGCGGCCGGTGTCGGCGCTCATCGCAGGTCAACCGGATCTGATCATGGAAGGAGGACGACGATCGAAAACTGGTCGGGGCGCCGGGATTTGAACCCGGGACCCCCTGAACCCCATTCAGGTACGCTACCAGACTGCGCCACGCCCCGACCTCGGAAAGAGCTTATCGCTTCTTGGTGCGGCCCTCGAGGAGGGCCTGGATCGAGCGCGCTTCGGCGAGCGCCTTCTCGATCCGCTTGCGCCGGGTTTCTATCTGCTGGCGACGCGGAGTGTCAAGCGGCAACGCCAGATTGGCGTCCGGTTCCGGCTCGGCTTCGACTTCTTCCTCCGCCTCAGGCGCCACCGCCGGGAAGCTCGCGCCCATCGCCAGCTCGCTCTCCAGCTTCTTCTTGGCGCCAGCGATCGTGTACCCCTCGTCGTACAGCAGCTCTTTGATGCGGCGGATGATGCCGAGCTCTTTCTCGGTGTAAACGCGCTGCCCGGACTTGCTCTTGCTCGGGCTCAAGACCGCGAACTCGGTCTCCCAATAGCGCAGGACATAGGGCTGGATGTCGAGCGCCTTGCACGCCTCGCCGATCTTGTAATACAGCTTGTTGCTCGACGTCGGCTCCATTCCTTCCCCGCCTGACCGGGGCCCGTGGGCCCCGGACTCAATGCTTCTTGCTCTCCCGCGTCGGTGACACCGTGTGCCGGAGGTTGCGGGCCGGCCGGAAGGAAAGGCCGCGATGGGCCGGGATGGTCATCTTCTCGCCGCTGACCGGATTCACCCCGGTACGGCTGGGACGCCGGGTCACCTCGAAGGTGCCAAAGTTCTTGATTCGCACCGCCCGCCCTTCGACCAAGGTCGTCTTGACGGTCTTGAAGATCGCCTCGACGATCTGGGTCGCCTCGTTCTTGGTCAATCCGCCATGGCGGCGGTAGACCACCTCGATCAGGTCCGCCTTCGTCCTGCCGGTCGCGCTGTGCGCGTCCGCGCGCTTCCTGGTCATCGCGGGGCCCGTCCGACTCCGTCCCAGAAACTTAAAGTGTCACCTGCAAAGTACTGCGTGAAGTATAAGCACCGGAGGCGTGATGAACAAGGGGAAAACCGGGAGGCCTGCCCGGCGGGCATTCAGCGCGGCTTGGTGCGCTGGCGGACCACCAGCCGGATCGGCACCCCACGCAGCTGCAGGGTATCTCTCAGGTAGTTCTCGAGGTATCGCCGATAGCTGTCCCGGCGATCGAGCGCCCGGTTGGCGAACAGCATGAACGTGGGCGGACCGCTGGCGACCTGAGTCGCGTAGTACAGCTTCCAGGGCTTGCCCCTCAGCGAAGGGGGCTTGGTCCGCGCGATCGCGGCCTCGAGCAGCCGGTTGACCTCGCCTGTTCCCAGGGTGCGCCGGTAGGCAGCCAGGGTGCGGTCGATCGCCGGGAAGAGCTTCTCCACTCCCCGCCCGGTCTTGGAGGACAGGTTGACGCGCTCCGGCTCGGCCAGCAGCTCCGCGAGCCGCGGATAGTCGAACTCGAGCTTCTCGCGCGCCGGCTCGTCCAGGAGATCCCACTTGGTGACCGCCACGACCGCCGCCCGACCCGCCTCCCACAGCAGGCCAGCGATCCCCAGGTCGCCGCTGCTGATGCCGCGCGTGGCATCGACCAGCAGCACCGCCAGGTCGGCGCGCTCGATCTGGCGCCGCGCCAGCATCACCGCCAGGTCCTCGGCAGCGCCGGAGACCTGGCTGCGCCGGCGGATGCCGGCGGTGTCGATCAGCAGGTAGCTCCTGCCGTCGCGCTCGACCAGGGTGTCGATCGGATCGCGGGTCGTTCCGGCCACCGGCGAGACCAGAGCGCGTTCCTCGCCGAGGATGCAGTTGAGGAGCGAGGATTTGCCGGCGTTCGGCCGTCCGACGATGGCGATCGCCGGCGCCGCCGGACGCGCCGCCGCCGGCAGGCTCTCGGGCAGCAGGGCGGCGAGCGCCTCGCGCAGCTCGCCGATTCCCGTGCCGTGCTCGGCGGAGACCGCGATCTGAGTCGGCAGCCCGAGGCGGTAGAACTCGGCAAAGCCGGCGACGCTGGCCCGGGTGTCGGCCTTGTTCACCACCAGAATGGTCGGCTTGCCGTGGCGTCGCAGCCGCTCGGCGACCTGCTCGTCGGCCGGCAGCAGGCCCTGCTCGCCGTCGACCATGAAGAGCAGCGCGTCGCTCTCCGCGACCGCCAGCTCGACCTGGTGCGATAGACCGAGAGGATCGTCGGCGGCGAGCACCAGGCCGCCGGTGTCGACCAGTTGGGCGCTGCGCTGCGGCGCGATTTCCACGATTTCGACGATGCGATCGCGCGTCACTCCCGGCTGATCGTGGACAATCGAGCGCCGGCGGCCGACCAGACGGTTGAACAGGGTCGACTTGCCGACGTTGGGCCGGCCGACAATGGCGACGACGGGGGTAACCGACATGGCGGCCTCTAGCGTCCGCGCCGTCGGGGCCCCGGACGACGGGGACCGCGCTCCGGACGGCGGGCGGGGCGCGCGCCAGCGCTCGGCCGCTCGACATCGGCCATCGGCCGTCCCAGCCAGCGTGTCGTGGCGGCCGGCTCGGGCATGTCGGCGAGGCGCAAGTCGAGCCCGCGGCGCCGCTCCTCGACGCCGAGCAGGACGACCTCCACGCGGCCGCCGAGACGGAACTCGCGACCCTGGTGGGCGCCGACCAGGCGGTGCGACTCCAGCTCGCAGCGGTAGAAGTCGTCGGTCATCGTGCGCACCGAGACCAGGCCATCGACGTACCAGTCCTCGAGCTGCACGAACAGGCCGTACGGCTGGACGCCGGTGATCCGGCCCCAGAACCGCTCGCCGCGGCGCGGCGCCAGGAAGCGCACCTTCTTCCACTGCAGCAGCTCGCGCTCGGAATGCTCGGCACGGCGCTCGGTCGCGCTGCAGTGCTCGGCGATGACCGGCAGACGCTCGACCAACAGGCTGGCCGCGGCCTCGCGCTCGGCAGTGCCGTGCAGCAGCGCCCGCAGCCGGCGGTGAACCAGCAGGTCGGGATAGCGGCGGATTGGCGACGTGAAGTGGGTGTAGTGGCGCGCCGCCAACGCGTAGTGGCCGCGGGCCTCGGGGCTGTAGAAGGCGCGCAGCATGGAGCGCAGCACCAGCGCCGAGACGAAGCCCTCCTCGGGCTTGCCCGCCACCGCCCGGAGCACCGCCTGCAAGGCCGCGGGATGGAGGTTCTCGAGATCGCCCTGCAGCTCGTAGCCCAGTTCGCGCAACAGCGCCCGCAGGGCCTCCAGGCGTTCGAGGGTCGGTGCGTCGTGGGTGCGGTGGAGCGCCGGGCAGTCGCGGGTATCGAGCTCGAGGGCGACCGCTTCGTTGGCGGCGATCATGAACTCCTCGATGATGCGGTGCGCGACGTTGCGCTCGCCGGGCAGCACGCCGACCGTGTTGCCGTCGGTGTCGAGCACGACGTCGCCCTCCTCGAGGTCGAAGTCGATCGAGCCGCGGGCGTCGCGGGCGCGGTGCAGCACCGCCATCAGCCGTGCCATGCGACCGAAGTGCTCGCGCAGCGAGCCGTACTCCGTGACGTCCTCGGGCCGCGGCTCCTCGATCACCCGCCTCACCTCGGCATAGGTCAGGCGGCGGGCGCTGCGGATCACCGACTCGGCGAACCGCCGGCTGCGCACGCTGCCGTCGGGCCCGATGTCGAGGTGGACCGACATCGCCAGGCGTGGCACCTCGGGCCGCAGCGAGCACAGCCCGTTCGACAGCGCCTCGGGCAGCATCGGGATGGCGCGCTCCGGGTAGTAGACGCTGGTGCCGCGCCGGTAAGCCTCGAGGTCGAGCGGCGTACCCTCGCGGACGTAGTGCGACACGTCGGCGATGTGCACGCCGAGCCGGAACGAGCCATTCGGCAGCTCTTCGACCTCCACCGCGTCGTCGAAGTCGCGCGCCGACTCGCCGTCGATGGTCACGATCTCGCGCTGGCGCAGATCCTGGCGCCCCGCCCAGTCGGCCGGCGTCGGATTCTCCGGCAGGCCTTCGGCGGCGGCGAGCGCGGCGGCGGCGAAGGGCTCCGGGATGTCGTGATGTCGCAGCAGGACCAGCACGTCCACGCCGGGCTGCGCGATCGGCCCCAGGCGCTCGACGACGCGCCCCCGGCGCCGCGCGCCCCGGCCGCTGGGCGGATCGAGCTCGACCACCACCCAGTCGCCGGAGGGAACGTTCTCGGCTTCGCGCACCTCGACCTCGATCTCGACCTTGGCGTCGAACGGCAGCAGGCCGACGTGGCCCTCGCGCGGCTCGAGCGTTCCGACCAGCCGCTTCCAGCGCGTCGCCAGGATCTTGACGACCGCGGCCTCGGGCAACCGCCAGTCGGCGGTCGGATGGGGCTTGCCCTTGAGCCGCTTGATCAGCACCGCGTCGCGGTCCTCGGCGCCCTTCAGGTGGCGGCGCGCCACGAAGTAGCCCGGCTCGCCAGCCGCCCCGGTGCGCACCAGCGCGTCGCCGCCCTCGAGCAGCTCGATCGTTCCCGCCGTCCACTCGGTGTGGCGCACCGCCAGCCAGCGCCGCGTCCACTCCACCGCCTGGCCCGACCCCTCGAGCTCGGCCAGCGCGTCTGCGAGCCGCCCAGCCGGGCTGTCCGCGAAGCGCTCCTCGAGCTGCTGACGGCTCAGCCCCCCGGCGCGTGCTCCTTCGAGGGCGGCGAGCACCCGCTGCGCGAGCAGCCTTTCCTCTCCCGGCAAATGAATGTTTGACACCAGTGAAGCTCTCTCCCTAGAATTCGTGGGCTGCGAAAGTGGCGGAATTGGTAGACGCGCAAGCCTCAGGAGCTTGTGGTCGCAAGGCCGTGGGGGTTCGAGTCCCCCCTTTCGCACCATCCCTTCTCATCCTTCTCATCGGGGGGTCCCCCCCGCCAACAGATAACTGGCCAGCGCGACGGTCTCGCCGTCCCGCTCCAGGCTCGCCCCCACCTTGGTCAGCGGCCCGAAGCTCCCGGTCCGTCGTGCCGTCGCCAGCAGCCGGTCACCCGCCCGGAGCGGAGCCCTGAGTTCGGCCCCATCGATGCCGGCCAAGAAGACCGGCGCTCCGCCGTCCGCGGCGAGCAACAGGTGGGCGGCCTGCGCCATCATCTCCAGCGCCAGGGCCGGTGGCAGCGCCGGCGCGTCGCGCAGCCAATGGCCATCGACCGTGAGCAGGGCGACGACCCGCTCGCCGCGGGCATGCTCGACCAGCCGGAACGGGTAGCGCTGCGGCAGGGACTCGCTCACGCTCACCGGGAGGGAGCGCCGGGTCGCTTCAGGCGACGCCGGCTCGTTTGGCAGCGACGAAGTCGGCCAGCGCGTCCACCGAGGCGAGCGCCGCGCTGCCAACCTGCTGATCTTCGATCTTGATCCCGAATTCCTGCTCGACGCCCAGAACCAGCTCCAGCGCATCGATCGAGTCCAGACCCAGGCCCGCCCCGAACAGGGGTTCCGCGCTGTCGATCGATGCGGGGTCCACTTCGAGCTTGAGGCGGTCGACGATCAGCCGCTTCAAGCGATCCTTCAACTCCTGAGTGACCAACGTCTCGGCCATGGTGCGGCAATGCTATCACCGCGCCTCCGGGCTTCCGGCGGCCGCTCAGGCCATCACCAGCCCGCCATCGACGCGCAACGTCTGCCCGGTGATGAAGCCGGCGTCGTCGGAGGCCAGAAACGCGACCAGCGCCGCCACCTCCTGCGGTCTGCCCAGGCGGCCGAGCGGCACCGCCTTGAGGTACTGCTCGAGCTTGGGCGCGGGCAGCGGCGCGATCATCGCGGTGTCGATCAAACCCGGCGCGATGGTGTTGGCGGTGACGCCGTAGGAAGCGACCTCGAGGGCCAGCGACTTGGTGAACGCGGTCAGTCCGGCCTTCGCCGCGCTGTAGTGGGTCTG
>JBLMYC010000021.1:0-7367 GCA_050258075.1 Acidobacteriota bacterium | reverse complement strand
CCCGGCGTTACCGGATGCTTGTCGGTCGTGTCCTCGAGGTCGGCGGCGGCGCGGAGCGACTGGAGGGCCGCGTCGTCCTGGCGCTCGGCGTGGGCGATCCAGCCGGCGGCCGCCAGGCGCTGGATCTTCACCTGCGTCGCCCAGTCGAAGCCCTTCTGCCCCTCCAGCCCCGATTCGATCGCCGACAGTCGGGCGAGCGCCGAGCGCGCCGTGCCGAGATCGCCGCTGCGCGCCGCGCCGACCGCGCGCGCGAAGTGGACGATGGCCTCGGCGTAGGGGAACTTCTCCCACGGGAACGAGGCCGGTGCCGGGGCGAGGCCCGCGGCGTCCGCCCACGCCCGGCGCTCGAGCGCGTAGCGGGAGGGCACCGCGGCCAGCGCGTAGCCGGCGGCGAAGTTCGGGACGTCGAAGCTCCTCGCCTGCGCGACGCCGTCGCGAACCCCGCGCGCTTCTTGGTCGCGCGCCGTCTGCAGGTAGGCGTACTCGAGATAGTCCATGGCGTGCAGGCCGTCGAACGAGGTGGCGCCGGGATGCGTCTTGGCGGCGATCGCCCGTGCCGTTTCGGCGGAGGCGAGGTTCGAGGCGATGGAGTCCTGCCACAGGCCGAGGCGGGTGAAGATGTGGGACGGCATGTGCAGGGCGTGCGGCGCGGCGGGCGCGATCTTCGCGTAGGCGCGCGCCGCGTCGAGCGCCAGCGGCGCCAGATCCGGGTAGTCGAAGGAGTGGATCATGTAGTGCGCGATGCCCGGATGCTCGGGCTGAGCTTTCAGCTCACGAGAGAGGATCGCGGCCGCCTGCTTCTGCCGGGCATAGGTCTTGTCGGGCGGCGAGTTGTAGGCCACCGCGAGGATGGCGAGCGCGTGGAAGATCTGCGCCTCGTGATCCTGCGGATACTTCGCGGCGAGCCCGTCCATCGCCTGGCTGTACGCCAGCACGCGCTGCGGATGCGAGCGCGGCGCGCTCTCGAGGTAGTAGGCGTCGAGCGCCGCGATCCAGTCGCGCTCACGCTCGCTCGGCGCGCCGACCTGCTTCGCTTTTTCGGCGGCGGCGCGGCCGCGCACCCACTCGGCTTCCGAGGGCGGGCCCCAGACCTGGTGGAAGTCGCTCATCGCGGCGCCCCAGTAGGCCATGCCGCAGTCGGGTCGCGCCGCCGCGATCTCGTTGAACGCGGCAGCGGCCTGTTCGTAGCCGAAGGAGTGCAGCAGGGCTATGGCGCGATCGAACGCCGCCTGGTGGTCGGCGCCGCAGGAGACCTCGAAGTGCACCCTGCCGAGCGACTCGGCGGCATGCTGGTGCCCCTCGGGATCGCTGGCGGCCACGAGCGGTGGGGTGAGAAGGGTCAGCGACAAGAGGACGAACGGCGTCGTCAGCCAACGTGTCAAGTGGCGCATGGCTCCTCCCTGGGGATCAGGTTCGGCGCACAGGCTAACGCCGCCCTGCAGGGCGGCGCAAGCGGCGCTCAGCGCTGCGGTGAGTTCTCGCCGGCTCCGGAGCATGCGACGAGCCGGCGCCGTGGCGTTAGCCGGGCTTCACCGCGACGACCTGCGCCGCGCCGGGAAGCGTGCGCAGGCGGATCGGCGGGCGCGGCAGGAGGCCGGCGTCACGCTGCCAGCCGCTCATCTCCGGGATCGACCAGGTGCCCGACTGGCTGGTCACCGCGAAGTAGAGGTCGAGCAGGGCCCCGGCCTGCCCGAGTGCGCCCGGCGTCCCCGGGCGCACGATCTCGAGGATCGCGAACGCCCCGCCCGGACGCAGGGAGCGCGCCACGCGCCGCGTGATGTCGCGGTTGGTCGACTCGTCGAAGTGATGCAGGAGCTGGGAGATCAGCACGAAGTCCCAGGCTTCGACTCCGAGGTCGGTCGAGAGCACGTCGCCCGCCTGGTGCACCACGCGTTCGCCCATCCCCTCGCGCGCCAGGATCGGCGCCGAGTGCTCGATGGCCGCGGGCAGGTCGAGCACGACCGCGGAGAGGCCGGGGTAGCGGCGGCACAGGGCCACCGACTGGTAGCCGTGCGCGCCACCGATGTCGAGCATCCGCGTCGCCTGCTTCGGCATCGGCGTGCGCCGGGCGAGCTCGGGCGCGGCGAGTCCGGAGAGGGCGCGCATGGCGCGCTGATAGAGCCCCCAATCCTCGGCCGAGACGGAGCGATGGAGGTCCTCGGGCTTGCCGCTGCGTACGAAGTCCTCGAAGCGCTCGGTCAGCCGCCACTCGACGAACTCGAAGAGCACCTTGTCGCGCAGCGAATGTGGCGCATCCCCGACCAGCCATCGACGCGCCACCCGGCGCAGCGCGTAGCGGTCGCGCGCGAAGCTCAGATAGCCCGATCCGACGAGCGCGTTCAGCAGCTTCTCGGTGGCGCCGGCGTGCGTGCCGCAGCGCTCCGCAACCTGCGCTGCGGCGAGCGGCGCGGCGGCCAGGGCGTCGAAGACGCCGAGCTTGACGCCGACCATGATCGCCCGGCCGCGCATGAAGCTGCCGTGGGTGTCGAGAAGGCTCACCGGGAGGAGATCCAGGGCGAGGAGCAGGCGCTCGACCGGGTTGTCGCCGACGGCTTGGATTCGCATGGCGTGGCCCCTTCGCTGCAAGATCCAGCCGTCGCGGCGCGAGCGGCGACCGCCGGAGGGTGGTTCAGGGGGCTGGGCCGCGGGAAGTGTACCAGGGCGGCGGGCGCCGCCGAGCAGTCCGGTGGGTGCTTCGCGGGCCTCAGGCCACGACTTCGTCGATCGTCACGATATCGACCAGCCCGCGGCAGCCGTAGAGGGCGGGCAGGAGCCTCTCGGGCGGCGCCCGGCGGCGCAGCGCCGCGACCTTCTCGGTGCCGGCGCGGTAGCAGGGGAGATACATGCGGCCGAGCAGGGGATGACGTCCCCAGGCGCCGGACAGCTTGTCGGCGCGCTCCTCGGAGACCAGGTAGTCACGGCGCAGCACCGCCCGCACCTCGTTCTGCGGCCAGCCTTCCTGCCAGGTCAGCCAGGAGGCCTGGTTCTTGGCGTCGTCCTGGAGCAGCGCCAGGAGGAGGCCGAGCTCGGTGTCCCTGTCGCCCAGCTGGTCGATCTCGGTGACGCCGTGGGCGATCAGCAGCGCGTTGTTGGCGATGCCCTCGGAGAGCGTCGCCTGGCGGGTGTTCATCGTCGGCAGCGAGGCCTCGAAGCCCACCTCGCCCAGGTGGTGCAGGTGCTGGAGGAGCGCAAACGTCGTGACGTGCCCGGGCACCACCTCGTGCGCCACGAGCTGGACGAACTCGGGGACCGAGATCTCGAGCGCGGCGTTCAGCTCGTACGTCGCCTCGTACTCCGGCGTGCCATCCACGCGGCGCGCCCGGCCGAGGTAGTTCATCGAGCCCGAGAACCAGGCGTTCTCGATCGGCAGGAAGCGCACGTTGGCGAGCGGCACGCGGTGCAGGCTCGCTGGCAGGTGGGGGATCAGGTGGCGCGCGGCGGCCGCCTCGAGCTGGGCGATGAACGCGTCGGCGAGCTGTTGGATGGACTTCTTTGGCACCCGCCGGTCGGCGCGCCAGGTGTCGAGCCGGGCGTGGAGATCGCCGGTGTAGCCGGCGGCGTCGAGCAGCTCCTCGACCCGCTGGCGCCTGGCCGCGGGCTGCGACGGCGAGGGCGGCACGCCGCACGAGGCGAGAACCGCTCGCGCGTAGGGAACCTTGTCGCCGCGATCGAGGAGCTCCTGCGCGAGGTCCCACATCACCAGGCAGGAGTCGGCCAGGGCGGCGAGGTACCTGCCGCGCAGACCGCCGATGCCGGGCGCCGCCGCGGCCACCGCGGCGATGGCGCCGCGCACGTCGACCGCCCCGAGGTAGGCGTCGATCGCCCGGGCGTCGATCGGTTTCGCCGAGACGCCGCCGCCTTCGCGCAGCGCCTGGGCGCTCGGGTGGGTGTAGGCGGGCGGCAGCGGCTCGCCCGAGAACCAGGCGTCGGCGATGAAGCGACCGGTCCCCGAGGGGTTGTTGACGTCGCCGCCCCACAGCGTGTCGACGCCGAGCACGGCGTCGGCGATGGCCCGGTCGAGGGGGTTCACGAGCGCTTCTCCCGCTTGCCCAGCGAGCCAAACCACACGTAGACGCAGAGGGCGAGGAAGCCGAGTGACGAGACGATCTGCGAGACGGCGTCGTTGCCGTAGAACGGCGTCTCGACCCAGGCCTCGGTGTAGCGCGGCAGCAGGCGCATCGCGGCGCCGATCACGCCGCCCAGGGCGCCGCCCGCCATCAAGCCGGAGGCGATGATCACGCCGCGCTCGCGAATCGAGCGCCCGGCTTCGCCGTTGATCCGGCCGATCCGATCGGCCCGCTTGCCGACGAAGTGCGCCAGCGCGCCGCCGACCAGGGCCGGCGTGTTCAGCTCGAGCGGCAGGTACATGCCGAGCGCGAAGATCAGCGCCGGCACGCCCAGCATCTCCATCACCACGGCAACCGCACCGCCGGCCGCGAACAGGATGTAGGCGACCGGCTGCTGGCTCATGAAGCCCTCGACCAGAGCCTTCATGATCGAGGCCTGCGGCGCGACCAGCACCACCCGGGTGTCGCCCGGCACCGCTTCGCCGAACTGGAAGGTCTTGGCGAGCAGCATGATGGTGAACGCCGCAGCCACCGCCGAGGCGAGAATGCCCCAGAACTTGACGCGCTCCTGCGCGGCCGGAGTGGAGCCCAGCCAGTAGCCGGACTTGAGGTCGGTGATCGCCTGCCCGGAGACCGACAGCGCGGTGCACACGATGCCGGCGATCGCCATCACGAAGAACATGCCGGTCGTCCCCGACAGACCGAACTTCAGGAGCACGATCGACGACACGATGATCGTGAGCATGGTCATGCCGGACACCGGGTTGCGCGCCGTCGTGGCGATGGCGTTGGCGGCGACCGAGGCGAAGAAGAACGAGAAGACGAGGGCCAGCGCGAGACCGATCAGGGTGACGGTAAGCGACGCCTTGAGGCTGCCGAAGAAGACTCCGGCGCCGAGCGCCGAGAGCAGGACGCCGATCAGCACCGTCATGGTCGAGATGTCGCGGTCGGTGCGCTCGGCGCCGTGCTCGGGCCCGTGCCGGAAGGTGCGGGCGGCGATCTTGAAGGAGCCGGCGACGATGCGCAGCGACTTCAGGATGCCGAAGATCCCGGCGGTGGCGATCGCGCCGACGCCGATGAAGCGCACGTAGTTGCGGAAGATCGCGGCGGAGTCCATGCTGGTGATCGGTGCGCTCGCCGGGTAGACGGCCTCCGGGAAGTGGCGGCCGATCATCCAGATGAGAGGCACCAGCACCAGGTTCGAGAGCACGCCGCCGGCGCAGAGGATCATCGACGAGCGCAGGCCCATCACATAGCCGAGGCCGAGGATGAAGCCGATGGCGTCGAAGGACAGCGCCAGGCGGGCGCGCTCCGCCAGCGCCTTGACCTGGGGGACGAACTGGAAGTCGAGCGTCTCGCGCCAGACGTGGAAGGTGGTGACGAAGAAGTCGTAGACCCCGGCGATCGCCGTCGCCTGGAGGAGGAGCTTGGCCTGCGAGCCGCCCTTCTCGCCGGTCACCAGGACCTCGGTGATCGCGGTCGCCTCCGGGTAGGGGAACTCGCCGTGCATCTCGCGCACGAAGTAGCGGCGCAGCGGGATCAGGAACAGCAGCCCGAGGCAGCCGCCGGCGAGGCAGATGAACGTCGTCTGCAGCGGGTGCGGATCGAGCTTCAGAATGTACAGAGCGGGCAGGGTGAAGATGGCCCCGGCGACCAGCGCCCCCGAGGTGCCGCCGATTCCGGTCAGGATCATGTTCTCGAGCAGCGTCGAGCGCCGCTTGTAGACCCGCGCCAGGCCGATCGCCAGGATCGAGATCGGGATCGCCGCCTCCATCACCTGGCCGACCTTGAGGCCGGAGTAGGCCGACGCCACGGTGAACAGAACGCAGAAGAAGATGCCCCAGGCGACGGCGCGCCCGGTCGCCTCGGGCGGCGTCGCGCTCGCCGGCACCATGGGCTGGTAGACCTCGCCCGGCGCGAGCGGCTGGTATGCGTTCTCAGGCAACGACTTGCTGGTCGGCTCGTCCATCCCACCCTCCTTCTCGACGGCTTCAGGTCCGGTGCGGTTCCCGCGGAGACTATTGGATTTCGGCGCGGAACGCCGCCACCCGAGGGGTGGGGCCGGAGGCCGAGCGCGTCCTACAATCGGTCAGGAATCCTGTGATGCGCGACCCTACGGCCAGGGCGGAGCAGGTGGCGGGCAACCTCGCCAACCGGTTGACCGCCTTTCGTCTGCTCGCCGGGCCGCTCCTGGTCTGGGCGGCGGCGTACGGATATCGAGGTCCCTTCCTCGTCGTGCTGGCCATCGCCCTGCTCTCCGATGCGGTCGACGGCTGGCTTGCCCGGCGCCGCAACGAGGCTTCGGAGCTGGGAGCCAGGCTCGACTCGTGGGCCGACCTGAGCCTCGCGGTCTGTGGGGTCCTCGGCGGCCTCTGGCTGTTCGGCGATGTGCTGCGTGGTGAGGCGGCGTTCGTCGGCCTGTTCGTCGCCAGCTGGCTGCTGCCCATCTTCGTCGCGTGGATCAAGTACCGCCGTCTTCCGAGCTACCACAGCCGGCTGGCGAAGCTCGCCGCGGTCGTCGCCGGGCCGGGGGCCATCGTGCTGCTCGCCGGCTGGTCGCCGTGGCTGTTCCGCGTCGCTTCGCTGCTCACCGCGATCGAGGCGGGGGAGGAGATCGCGATGACCGCCGTCCTGCCGAGCTGGCACGCCAACGTCCCCGGGCTCCGGCAGGCGCTGGCGTTGCGGCGCGCCGAGCGCTCCGCACCGGGCGCCGCCGAGTCTTTCGATCCGGGCGCGTGAGACGGACCGCCGCGGGGGGTATGTGGCAGAATACGTTTGGTTATGGCTATTAGCGAGACGTTGACTCCCGCGGAAGCGTTCCGGGAAGCCATCCTGCTTTGTCGCGCCGAGCGCTGGCGCGAAGGTCTGACCCTCCTCCAGCAGGTGGCGCGGGAGGCCGAGCGGCAGGGCAACCTGCCCGGCGCGTTCTACTCCTACCTCGGCCTCGCCATGGCGCGCGTCGAGGGGCGGCGCCAGGAGGGTCTGGAGCTTTGCCGCTTCGCGGTCGGCGTGCAGCCGCTCGAGCCCGACAATCATCTTCACCTGGCCGCCGTCTACGTCATGCTCGGGCGGCGGCGCGCCGCCGTGCAGGCGGTGGAAGCGGGGCTGATGCTCCAGCCGGCGCACGCTCGACTGCTGGCGCTCCAACAGGAGATCGGCCGGCGCCGCCGCCCGGCCCTTGGCTTCCTCGCGCGCTCGCACCCCGTCAACGTGCTCGCCGGCCGCGCCCGCCATCGACTGCGGTCCTGGCTCGATGCCTGGCGCGAGCGGCGCGGCGAGGAGCGCCAGAGCGCCAGCTAG
>JBLMYC010000020.1:0-11842 GCA_050258075.1 Acidobacteriota bacterium | reverse complement strand
CCCATGCCGCCCTCGCCCAGCTTGGCGGTGATCTCGTAGGAACCGAGGCGGGCGCCGGGGGCGACGGTCACCGCTTGCTCTCGCCGCCGCTCGCGCCGCGCCAGCCGAGCAGCACTCGGATCGGCTCGGTGCGGACGTCGCCGGGGATGATGCCGGCCAGGAACCGGGTGTGATCGGCGGAGGGCGCCAGGCCGAGGAGCTGGGTTCGCGGATCGAAGAGGCGGTGGGGGATCCCGACATCGAGGCCGTCGGGGCCGGGCGTGACGTCGACCGCCATCACCGCTCTGTCGGCCAAGCCTACGAAGACCAGCTCGCGCCCGTCCCGCCGCCAGTGCGGGTGGAGGGCGCCCCCTTGCGAGATCTTCCACTTGCGATCGAGGGCCGGAAACGGCCGCACGAAGACCTCGGGGTTGCCCGACTCGTCGGAGACGTAGGCGAGCCACTTGCCGTCGGCCGAAGGGGTCGCTTCGCCGAGGCTCGCCGAAGTGTCGGTGAGCAGCGCTCGGGCCGCGCGCCCAGTGAAGTCGTAGACCCAGAGGTCGGTCCGGGCGGCGCGTTTGGCGCTCGACTGCAGGAAGAGCAGACGACCGTCCGCGGACCAGCCGGTCGCGTTGAAATTCCGGTCCGGTTCGCTGAGCAGCAGCTCGGCGGGGCGACTGCCGTCCGCCTCCTGCACGTAGATACTCTCGCTCCCTTCCGGCTCGGATTCGAACGCGATCCGCCGGCCGTCCGGCGACCAGACGGGGAAATAGGCATCGACGGCGTCGGCGCTGAGCCGGCTGATCACCTGCCGGCGCGCGTCCCCGACCCAGATGTTCATCCCGCTCGAGCTCACCGCCTGCGCCGCGAAGTTGCGGTCGTCGGGCGAGAGCACCAGGAGCTGCGCGCGGAGCCGCTCGCTACCGAAAGTGCCGACCTTCTGCCCCTGGCGGTCGAGCCAGACCAGCTCGCCGCCGGTCTCGCCGGAGCCGGGGGCGTAAGCGAGGTCGCCGGCCGCCGTCCCCGTCGCCGCAAGTGCGCCCGACGAGCTCGAGAAGCGCGGCTGGTCGGTGATTCTCTCGCCGGCGCTCGCGATGTCGAAGGTCTTCGGGTCGAACGGGAGGGCGACGAGCGCGCCGGCCCGCCGAACCAGGATCCGGTCGCGGCCGACCAGCACCGCCTGCGACAGATCGGGCGTGAGGCGCCTCTCGATCCCCTTTTCGAGTGAGGCGAGGTAGATCCCGCCCACCCGACTCGCGGCTTCGAGTTGATTGCTCCAGAAGGTGAACAGGAAGTGGTGCCCGTCGGGTAGGAAGATCGGGTAGCGGTGCGAGCCGTCGAGAACCTTGGGGTCGAGCGCGGTGACGTCCTCGACCTTGCCGCCGCTCGCCGCGACGCGCTGGATCGGGCTGTTCGACGACGGGGTGAAGAGGATCGTGCCGTCGGCGCCCCAGGTGCCGCTCCGCCCACCGGACTGGACCTTGGTGATCACCTGGACCGTTGCCGTCGCCAGCTCGTAGCGGCAGAGCGTCGCGTCGGCGTCGCGGAAGAAGGCGATCGACTTGCCGTCGGGAGACCAGAACGGGAACGTCGCGCCGGCGGTGCCGTGGAGCAACTGGACGTCGAAGCTGTCGAGGCGCCGCAGCCAGAGCTGCGGGCCGAGCGCCGGGTCGAGCGCGGTGAAGACGATCGAGCTGCCGTCGGGCGAGAAGGCGAGCTCGGCGTCGTCGGCGAGCAGGTTGCCGAGCGGCACCGAGAACTCGAGGGCGCGCTCCCCGGGCGCCGAGCTCGCGGCCGGCGCGCGACCGAGGCGCAACATGAGGACCGACGCGAGCCCGACGGCGAGGATCCACGGCAGGGCGCTCCACCAGCGGTGCCGGACCGCTGCCGGCGTCGGGCTCGCGGGCGCCTCCTCGATCCGCCCGGCGACCACCTCGTCGATCACGATGCGCGCGTCGGCGATGTCGTGCAGGCGGCTCTTTGGATTGCGCTCGAGGCAGCGGCGGAGCAGCCGGCGGATCGCGGCGGGGGTTTCGGCGGGCAGCTTCGAGAGATCGATCTCGGTCTTCAGCACCCCGGCGAGCGTGTCGGGCACCGAGTCGCCAGCGAAGAGACGTTGGCCGGTGAGCATCTCGTAGAGCACCACGCCGAACGCCCAGATGTCGGCCCGCTTGTCGACCGCGAATCCCTTCGCCTGCTCCGGCGCCATGTAGGCGGCGGTGCCGAGGATCATGCCGTGCACCGTCGCTCCCATCGTCAAGGTCGGCGATTTCGCCAAGTGCGAACCGGCGCCCGAGCCGGGCACCGAGGTCGCCGGATCCATCGCCTTCGCCAGTCCGAAGTCGAGGACCTTGACCTTGCCTTCGACGGAAGCCTTGATGTTTTGAGGTTTGAGGTCTCGGTGGATGATCCCCTTCTCGTGGGCTTCCTCGAGAGCCTCGGCGATCTGGCGGGCCAGCGACAAAGACTCTTCCAGAGGCAAATGCCCTTGCTCCAACCTCTCCGCCAGGGTCGGTCCTTCGACGAGCTCCATGACCAGGGCGTGCGCGTCGCCGCTCGCCTCCAGGCCATAGATGTGAGCGATATTGGGATGGTTGAGCTGCGCCAGGAGCTTGGCTTCGCGCTCGAAGCGGGCGAGGCGCTCGTCGTCCTCGACGAACGCCGCCGGCAGCACCTTGATCGCCACGTCGCGCTCGAGCCGGGTGTCGCGGGCGCGGTAGACCTCCCCCATGCCGCCCTCGCCCAGCTTGGCGGTGATCTCATAGGGGCCGAGCCGGCTTTCGATCACACTCGATTCTCCGCAACCCAGGAAGCTTGTGGGGATCGTAGACTACCGGAGGAGTGATGCGGGCACCATTCCGGGAACGAAGACCGGCCGGTGTCGGGCCCGAGGGCATCGATCCCGCCGCTGCCCGGCGAGCGGCCAGACGCGAAATCGGCTAGCCTTGGGCTTCGTGTTTCCACGAGGCTTCATGCGACTCGCTCGCCGGTTGGGCTTGGCTTTGGCGCTGCCGGTCCTCGCCGGCTGCGGCGCGGGCCGGGTGTCGGCGCCGCCCCCGCCGGCGCGGCGCCCGAACGTGATCCTGATCACGGTCGACACCCTGCGCCGCGACCACCTGAGCTGCTACGGCTACGCCCGTCACACCTCGCCCAACATCGACCGCCTGGCGGCGCGCGGGCTGCGCTTCGACGACGCTTACAGCCAGGCGCCGTGGACGACGCCCTCGATCGGCGCGCTGCTCACCTCGCGCTATCCGACCGAGCTCGGGATTCACGACGCCCCCGACCGGCTTGCCGATCGCTTCATCACCCTGGCCGAGATGCTGCGCGGCGCGGGCTATCGCACCGGCGCGGTGATCAGCCACTTCTTCATCGACAGCGAGTGGAACTTCCAGCAGGGCTTCGAGAGCTTCGACCAGTCGAACGTGCTCGGCCACCGCGGCATCAGCTCGCCCGGGGTCACCCGGCAGGCGCTCGCGTTCGCACGCGCTCACGCCGGCGAGCCGTTCTTCCTGTGGGCGCACTACTTCGACCCGCACTACGACTACCTCGAGCATCCCGGCTTCCGTTTCGGTGACGCGGCCGGATACCACGGTCCGATCAACTCGCAGCTCCAGTACACCGAGCTCGTCCGCCTGCTCCCGACCCTGACGGACCGCGACCGCCAGCGCCTGCTCGACCTCTACGACTCGGAGATCGCCTTCACCGATCACTCCATCGGTCGCTTGCTCGACGGCCTGCGCAAGCTGCGTCTGCTCGGCGACAGCCTGGTCGTCCTCACCGCGGACCACGGCGAGGAGTTTCTCGACCATCAGGGCGTGGGCCATGGCGGCACGCTGTACAACGAGGTCATCCACGTCCCGCTGATCATCAAGCTGCCGGGGCCGCAGGCGCCGCATGGCGTCGTCCGCGATCCGGCCGGCCTGATCGACGTCTATCCGACGATCGCCGCGGCGCTCGGCATCGTTCCCGGCGAGATGCTGCGCGGGCAGAGCTTGCTGGCGCAGCGGCCGGCCGAGCGAGCTTCAGAGATCATCTGGAGCGAGACCGACTGGGGCAAGCTGCGCGCCGTGATCGACGACCGGACCAAGCTGATCCTGAATCTCGAGAACGGCAGCAAGCAGCTCTTCTATCTGCCCACCGACCCGGCCGAGCGGCACAACCTGATCGCCGGGATGGGGGGCAGGCCGCTCCTGCAGCAGGAGTTCGCCCGGCTGGATCATCGGCTGCGCGGCGAGCTGGCGGAGATCTCCCGCGCCGCCATCGTCGCCCCGCACGCCCGGCTGCCGGACGAGCTCCAGGCCCAGCTGCGCGCGCTCGGCTACCTGAGATAGAGCCGCCGTTTCGCCCCGCGGGGCCGCGGCACCCGCGCCGCGGGGTGGGCCGCCGGCGAGCGCTTGACCGCTACCATCGATTCACGACTGTCA
The DNA here is from genome assembly GCA_050258075.1 of Acidobacteriota bacterium. Classification (GTDB taxonomy): domain Bacteria; phylum Acidobacteriota; class Thermoanaerobaculia; order Multivoradales; family JAGPDF01; genus JBLMYC01. Next base: position 7,436 of record JBLMYC010000020.1, on the reverse strand, counting down.
GCTCCGCACCACGAAGGGACAAAGGAGCGCGCGACGTCGGATTCCAACCAGAATCCCGGGAAGGGGAGGAGGAAAAGGGATGCGCAAACTGTTCGTGTCGTTGTCCGTGCTGGCGCTCCTCGCCGGTACCGCGGCTTTCGCGGTCACCGCCAAGGACGCGCCGGAGAAGGTGACGATCAAGGACTGCGCCGCCAAGAAGCCAGCGGTGGAGTTCCCGCACAAGGCGCACATCGACAGTGGTCTCGCCTGCGCGACGTGCCACCACACCCAGAAGGACCTGAAGGCGGGTGCGGCGGAAGAGGTGAAGCCCTGCTCCGCGTGCCACGTCACACCGGAGAAGGCCGAGACGCCGAAGTGCTCGGAGATGTCGCCGACCAAGAACCCGTTCCACATCACCTGCATGGGCTGCCACAAGGAAGAGGTCGCCAAGAAGGCCGATTCCAAGGCGCCCACCAAGTGCGATCAGTGCCACAAGAAGCCGGCCTGATCTAGGACGAGCATCGCAGCCCGACGGCGCGCGTGCCTCCAGGGCCGCGCGCCGTCGCTTTTTTGGAGCGCGCCGAGTCGGTAAGCTCGCGCGGAGGAGCCCACCCATGGACCGACTGCCGGCGACCGACTCCGCCACCCCGCCGGGCTTCGTGCGCCTGGAACGGCGCGGGCCCAGCCCCGGAGCCCAGGCGGGCTGCATGTTCCTGCTCGGGGCGCCGCTCACGCTGATCGGCTTCGGCTTCGTCGTCGGCTACTTCCTCAACCCGGCCGGTGAGGGTGACATGTGGATCGTTCCGGTCGTCGGCGGAGCCTTTGGCCTGGTCGGTCTGGTGCTGCTCTATGCCGGGGTGCGCAGCGCGCGCGGGCTCAAGGTGCCGGTGACCGAGCTCTGGCGCGAGGACCCGGCGCCGCTCGTACCCGGCGGAAGCGCGCGCCTGCGCGTCCGCCAGCCGGGGCCGGTCGACCTCGCGTCGTTTCGGGTGAAGGCGCTGTGCGAGCGCGTCTATCGCCGGCAGGTGAGCAAGCGCGACTCGTCGACCGTCGAGGACCAGGAGGTCCTCTGGGAGCACGTCCTCCTCGATCTGCGCGGCGAGAAGGTGGCGGGCGGCGATTCCCTGGCGCGCGACCTGCTGCTCGAGCTGCCCTCCGACGCGCGGCCGACCGGTCCCGCCGAGCCCGACGGCACGGTGCGCTGGACGATCGAGGTGTGGATCGAGGCCGGTTTCCTGCGCGGGGCGTACAACCCGTTCGAGATCGCGGTGCGCAGCGCGGCCGGCTAGGGCGTCGGGCTCCGCGGCTCGTCGCGCAGCCCGCGCAGGGTGAAGCTCCAGAGCGCGGAGAGCGGCGACTCCGCACGGTCGTAGCTGGCCCGCAAGCCGGCCGGGAAGCGCCAGCTCCCGCACCGCTTCGGCGGTCGCCAGAGGATCCGCTTGAAGGTGGGCGCCAGCGCCGCGATCATCCGCAAGACCGGCCGCGGCCGGCCGCCGTCGACGACCAGGAGCGGCGCGCCGTACTCGATCACGGCGAGAAGCTCGGCGATCGTCCGGTGCGTGCGCTCGGCGTGGATCTCAGCGAGCGGCTCCGGGAGCGGTCGCTCGCCGGCCAGGCGCAGCAGCTGCGCCGGAAAGCGCCGCGCCAGGACCGCTTCCGGAGTCGGTGCGCTCGCTCTCGGGTCGTCGAGGCGCAGATCGCGATGCCAGGACACGTAGCGCAGCTCGCCGCTCGCCGTGTCGAGGACCCGCCGGAAGATCCGGTCCCCGCGCGTGAAGAGCGGACTCTCGCAGTTGCTGGCCAGGAAGATCAGCGGCTCGCCGCGGCGGCCGAGCGGCAGTCGGCCGTAGTCGATCTCCTCCAGCCGCCCCACCAGAGTGCGCTGCGGGACGCCACGCAGGACAGCCTGGAGAGCGGCGAAGCTCGCCTCGTCCCGCCACGCGCCTTCCCCGAAGCGCCAGCAGAAGGTGTCACGCGCCAGATCGAAGCCCACGAACTTCACCGTCGTCTCGTGCAGGCGGCCGACCGCGCACGAGCGGTCGATCGCGAGGCCACCGTACGTGCGCCGGTAGAGCTCGTGGAGCCGCGGCTCGAGCGTGCCGGCGAGGCGGGCGGAGAGGTCGACCGGTCGGGTGAAGAGACGAGCGGGATCGCCGAGCTCGCCGCTCGTCTCGAAGCCGCTCAGCAGGCGAAGGAAGTCGCGCAGCGAGTCCGCCGCCAGCAGCAGGGTGCGGACGAGCGCCCAGTGCTCGAGAGCGTCGGGGTCGGCGTCGACGACGGTCAGGGAGCGGGTACCGGCCGACAGCGCATGAAGGAAGGCGCCGCCGCCGGCCACGGTCACGACATGAGCGCGCTCGGCCCGGGCGCGGATGTCGTCCAGGGCCGCGAGATAGGCGGCGGAGGAGCGCAGCCCGAGGTAGAACACCGGTTCACCCTAGCATCGCGGCGGCGGCCCGCCTCTGGTTGCCGCAGTGCGGCGAAGCGGTTACGATCGAGGTGAGCCCAGCACGGCTCTCTCGGAGGCAACGAACGATGGGTGCGCTCGAGTTTCGCGACGGCGTCCTCAACGCCTATCCCGACGTCTACACCCCGGAGGCGCGGCGTGCGCTCACCGCCCTGGCGCCGCTCAACCGCGAGCGGCTGGAGGTCATGGCGCGGCGCATCGCGCGGCGGCGCGAGCGGGCGCAGAACCGCCAGCGCATCGGGTTCCTCGATCCGGGCGCGCTCATCCCGCGCACCGGCATCCGGGTGGAGGACGCCCGCTCGGGCGACTTCGAGGGCAGCGACATCCCGGCCGACCTGCGGCGGCAGTGGATCCAGGGCACCGGCCCGGCCACCCGGCCGCGCGCCTCGCTCGCGGCGGGTTTGCGCAACGTCGCGTACGCCCTGCTCTCCGGCGCCGACGGCTGGATGTTCGACGGCGAAGACGCCCTCGGCCAGGTCGACACGATGTCGCTCGACAACCAGCGCAACCTGAAACTGGCGATCGCCCGCGACCGCCGCTTCCTCGACGTGGCCGCCGAGGTCGCCGCCGAGATGAACGCCTGGGCGAAGGGCTTCTTCGGCCACCCGACGATCGCCGACTGGCGCCAGCAGCTCGACTTCACGACTCGCATCTTCCGCGCCCGGGGGCTCCACCTCGACGATCGCCACGTGCGCGAAGAGGATGGTACCGGCTTCTCGGCGTCGATCGTCGATCTCGTGCTCTACGTCGTCAACAACCAGGACCGCCTGCGCGGCGCCGGCGCGTCGATCGTCCTCTACCTGCCGAAGATCCAGACCGCCGAGGAGGCGGCGCTGTGGAACGACCTGCTCGCAGCGCTCGAGCGCCACCTCGGTCTCGCGGTCGGGACGATCAAGGTCTACGTCCTGGTCGAGCAGGTCGAGGCCTGCTTCCAGCTGATGGAGATCCGAGCCGCGCTCGGGACGCACTTCGTGGGCTACAACACCGGACGCTGGGACTACATCAACAGCGTCGCTGACGCGCTCTCCTGGGACGCCGGGTTCGCGAACCCCAACATCGACTCGATCGGCATGACGTACGGCTACATGCGAATCTACGAGGACCGCGTGCGGCGAGCGGTGAACACTCCCGACCGCCATGGCCGCTGCGCGCTGTGGCAGGGTGGCATGGAAGCCAACATCCCGGTCGGCTCGGCGGCCGGGGTCGAAGCCGGCATGAAGCGGGCGGTCGCCGGCGGCGAGCGCGAGCAGCGCGAGGGCGCCAGCGGCAAGTGGGTGGCGCACTGGAAGATGGTGCACGTCATGCGGCCGGTGTGGGAGAAGGCCGGCGCCGACAACCAGCTCGGGCGCTCGTTTCCGCCGCTCACGTACGGCGCCGAGGACGCCGAGCGCCTGTTCCTGCTCGAGCCGGCGCCGCGGACGGTGCGCGGAGCGCGCGATCTCCTGAGCGTCGCGGTCCAGTACGGCAACGCCTTCCTGCGCGGCTTCCAGGCCGCGGCGCTCAAGCCCGCCGACTTCTTCGGCAACGACGACGTCCTCTACCTGATGGAGGACATGGCGACCGGCGAGATCCGGGCGAGCATCCTCTGGGAGTGGCTGCACAAAGGCGCCGGTTTCACCGACGGCGACCCGGAGACCGGCGTCGAGGCCGGTGATCCGATGTCGGCGGCGCTGTTCGCTCGCCTCCTCGATGAGGAATTCCGCAAGCTCGAGCGGGCGAGCGACCGCGACGTGCACGACGACTCGAAGCGGACGACGCTGCCGATCGCGCGGGCGATCGTCGAGGCCTGCGTCCTCGCCGCGATCAAGCCGCCGTGGTACGTCGACCTGCTGAATCTCAACCTCGGACGTGACGAACTCGCGACGGCTCGGCAGCGCATCGCACGCTATCTCGAGGCCTTCGCCCGCGACGGCACGCGGATCACCGAGAACCTCGATTTCGCGACGGGATAGGAGCTTCGCCATGACCGCGTTCGACGACGACATCGCCGCAACCGAACAGTGGTTCAAGAGCCCACGCTTCGCGGGCACGACGCGCCTGTACTCGGCCCGCCAGGTGGTCGAGCAGCGCGGCACGATCGCGCACGACTACACGGTGGCGCGCGAGGCGGCGGCGGCGTTCTACGACCGCCTGCGCCAGCTCTTCGCGGAGAAGAAGAGCATCACCACCTTCGGCCCGTACTCGCCGGGCCAGGTGGTGACACTGAAGCGCATGGGTATCGAGGGCATCTACCTCGGCGGCTGGGCGACCTCGGCGAAAGGCTCGACGACCGAGGACCCGGGCCCCGACCTCGCCAGCTACCCGCTCTCCCAGGTCCCCGACGAGGCGGCGGGCCTGGTGCGCGCCCTGCTCACCGCCGATCGCAACCAGCAGTACCTGCGCGCGCGGATGACCGACAAGCAGCGCGCCGCGACGCCGGTCGTCGACTTCCGGCCGTTCATCATCGCCGACGCCGACACCGGGCACGGCGGCGATCCGCACGTGCGCAACCTGGTGCGGCGCTTCGTCGAGGTCGGCGTGCCCGGCTACCACATCGAGGACCAGCGGCCGGGCACCAAGAAGTGCGGCCACCAGGGCGGCAAGGTGCTGGTCGCCTCCGACGAGCAGATCAAGCGGCTGAACGCCGCCCGCTTCCAGCTCGACGTCATGAAGGTCGGAGGGCTGATCGTCGCCCGCACCGACGCCGAGGCCGCGAACCTGCTCGACAGCCGCGGCGACGAGCGCGACCACCCGTTCATCCTCGGCGCCACCAACGTCAACCTGCCGTCCTACAAGGCCGCGTTCCTGGCGATGCTGCGGCGCCTGCACGCGCTCGGCGCGACGGAGCTCAACGGCCACCTGCTGTACGCCGTCTGCGACGAGGAATATGCCGGTGCCGACGCCTGGCTCGAGCGCACCGGGATCGCCAAGCTCGCCGCGGAGAGCGTCGCGGCGTGGCAGAAGAGCCCGGAGGGCGGCGTCGAGGCGCTGCTCGACAAGGTCGCTTCGCGCCTGCTCAGTCTGTGGGAGACCGAGGCCGGCCTCGAGACCTACGGCGAGGCGGTGGCGGAGGTGCTCGAGTTCCGCGCCGGTGAGGGCGAGGCGCTGGAGACGAGCCCCGCCGAGTGGCGCCGTTTCGCCGGCCGCGCCTCGCACTACGCGGCGCGGCGCAAGGCCAAGGCGCTGGGCGTCAACGTGGTCTGGGACTGCGAGCACGCCAAGACCCCGGAGGGCTACTACCAGGTGCGCGGCGGCATCGAGTACGCGATCGCCAAGTCGCTCGCCGCGGCGCGGTTCGCGGATCTGCTGTGGATGGAGACCGCGAGCGCCAATCTCGAGGAGGCGCGCCACTTCGCCGAGGCGATCCACGCCGAGTTCCCGGACAAGATGCTGGCCTACAACCTGTCGCCGTCCTTCAACTGGGACTCGACCGGCATGAGCGACGACGAGATGCGGCGCTTCCCGGAGGAGCTCGGCAAGCTGGGCTTCGTCTTCAACTTCATCACCTACGGCGGCCATCAGATCGACGGCGTGGCGGCGGAGGAGTTCGCCCTCGCGCTGCGCCAGGACGGCATGCTCGCCCTCGCCCGGTTGCAGAGGAAGATCCGCCTCCTCGAGTCGCCGTACCGCACGCCGCAGACGCTGGTCGGCGGGCCGCGCCTCGACGCCGCGCTCGCCGCGTCCTCGGGGCGCACGGCGACGACCAAGGCGATGGGCAAGGGCTCGACCCAGCACCAGCATCTGGTCCAGACCGAGGTGCCGAAGAAGCTGCTCGAGGAGTGGCTGGCGATGTGGACCGAGCAGTACCGGCTGCCCGGACCGCTGCGCGTCGAGCTGCGGCCGCAACGGGCGGGCTCGGAGCTCCTCGAGCTGCAGATCGTCGGGCCGAACCAGGAGAAGGAGGCGAACGTCATCTTCGCGCCGATCCAGGACCGCAAGGGCCGCAACATCCTGTCGGTGCGCGACCAGAACACCTTCGACGAGAAGCTGCGCCAGAAGCGGCTGATGACGCTGATCCATCTGTACCTCGTGCACCGTTACCGCATCGACTCGGTGCACTACGTCAGCCCGACGCCCGACAACCAGTACCAGACGGCGAAGATGAAGTCGCACGGCATCTTCGCGACCGTCGGGACCGAGGTCGGCGAGATCATCGTCGCCGACGTCGATCAGGCGCGGATCGCCGAGCTGCTCCAGCCCGACCGGGTGAAGCTCGGCAAGCTCATCCGCAAGGAGGCGTAGCCTGCGGACCTGGTGGGCGCTGCGCCGCGCCGGCGTGTCCGGTCCGTTCCTGACGTTCCGCGAGCTCGGGAGGCACGGCCTGCTCGCCAATCAGATGTTCCAGATCGCCGCGACGGTCGGCGTCGCGCGCCGCAACGGTCTGGACTTCGTGTTTCCGCCTTGGGAGCCGGCGCGGCGCCTGCGGCATCGTCTGCCGCAGGTCCAGACGCTGCCGCGCGATCTGCCCGAGATCCGGGAGCGAGACTTCGCGTACCAGGACATCCGCGTGGAGAGGAGCGCGACGCTCCTCGGCTACTTCCAGTCGGAGAGGTACTTCGCCGACTGCCGCGCGGAGATCCTCCGTCTCTTCGCGCCCCAGCCCGAGCTCGTGGCCGACCTGCGGCGGCGCTTCGCGGCGGCGCTCGCACGTCCGCACGGCTCGCTCCACGTGCGCCGCGGTGATTACGTGGGCAGCCCCTACTGGGCCGATCTCGCGGCCGGCGACTACTACGAGCGCGCCCTGGCGCGCTTCGACCCCGACACCCGCTTCCTCGTCTTCTCGGACGACATCGGCTGGTGCCGGGGCCGCTTCACCGGCAGCCGTTACGAGTTCGTCGACGGGCTCGACGCCTGGGAGTCGCTGGTCCTGATGTCGCTGTGCCGCGGCCACATCATCGCCAATTCGTCGTTCTCCTGGTGGGGCGCCTGGCTCGACCCCGATCCGGGCGCGACGGTCGTCGCGCCGCGCGCCGGGTTCGCCGGCCCCCAAGCCGACCCCGCCAACCCCTTCTCG
>JBLMYC010000019.1:0-19583 GCA_050258075.1 Acidobacteriota bacterium | reverse complement strand
CGAGCAGCCTGGAGCCGGAGGAGCGTCCGGCCCTGCACGCCCATGCCGGCGATCCCCAGGAGGCGCTGGCGTCGGCGGCGGGCACCCCGTTCGAGCCGCTGTGGCGCGGCGCGCTCACTGCAGAGACGGTCGACGACGAGGCCTGGCAGGCGCTGCGCGCGCTCGAGCCCTACCGCGCCGCGCGTCTGGTCCACGACCTCGAGCTCGGCCGGCCGCGGCTGGTGCCCGTGTACTGGCGCCGCACCGCTGCGGCAACCCTGCGGCAGGTGGGAGCCGCGGCATTCGCCGACCGCGTGGAAGATCGCGAGCAATGCGGCTGGGCGGCGCTCGAGCGCCACCTGCGCGCCGCCGGCGGGCTCGGAGAGCTGTTCGCCGCCGCCGGCTATCCGGAGGCGCGCCTCACTTGGCGCTCGGGTGACGAGGAGCGCACGCTGGTCGAGGGCAGCGGCGGCGAGGACGAGCTCGGTGCGAGCTGGGGCGGCGGCGAACTGCGGCTGCGCGCGCCGCTCATCGACACGCCCCTGCGCGCCCTGTTCGCGGTGGTGCTGCGCGAGCCGCCGCCGGCGGCCGCCGTGCCATCCGGAGCCGCGGCGGGCCTGATCGGAGACAGCCCGGCGCTGCGCCAGGCGCTGCGCCGCGCCGATCGGCTGGCGAGCGGTGAACTGCCGGTGCTGGTGCACGGCGAGACCGGCACCGGCAAGGAATTGGTGGCGCGCCGCGTCCATGCCGCCAGCCGCCGCGCCGGCGGGCCCTTCCTGCCGGTCAACTGCGCGGCACTCTCGGAGACGCTGTTGCTCTCCGATCTCTTCGGGCACGTGCGCGGCGCTTTCACCGGCGCCGACCGCGACCGGACGGGAGTCTTCGAGGCGGCGCGCGGCGGGACGGTGTTCCTCGACGAGGTCGGCGACCTGCCGCTCCATGCCCAGGGGGTTCTGCTGCGCGTGCTGCAGGAGCGCGAGGTGCGGCGACTGGGGGAGAGCCACCCGCGGCGCGTCGACGTGCGGGTGATCGCGGCCACCCACCGCGATCTCGGCCGGCGGGTCGCCGAGGGCACCTTCCGCCAGGATCTCTACTACCGCCTGCGGGTCGGCCACGTGCGCCTGCCACCGCTGCGCGAGCGCGGCGACGACGTGCTGCGTCTCGCCGCCCACTTCCTGGCGCGGCGCGATGGCGCGGCGCCGCGGCTCAGCGCCGCCGCCCGGGGCGAGCTCGCGCGGCACTCCTGGCCCGGTAACGTGCGCGAGCTCGAGAACGTGCTCGAGGCGGCGGCGGCCCTGGCCGAGGCGGGCGAGATCCATCCCGAACACCTCGATCTGGCGAGCGCCGCCCAGCCGCTCGAAGCGGCGGCCGGCGACTACCATCAGCGGATCGAGGATTTCCGTCGCCGGCTGGTCGAGGAGGCGCTCGCCGCGGCCGGCGGCCGGCGCGCGGAGGCGGCGCGCAAGCTCGGGCTCACTCGTCAGGCGCTCAGTTACCTGGTGCGCCAGCTCGGCATCGTCGCGGTGCGATGACCGCCTACCTGCTGCGCCGGCTGGCGGTTGCCGTCGCGACGCTGTGGTTCGTCGCCAGCGCGGTGTTCTTCGTGGCGCAGGTTCTGCCCGGCGATCCGGTCGAGATCCAGCTCGGCGAGGGCTCGCTCGCCGGCGAGGCCGCGGCGCTGCGCCACCGCCTCGGGCTCGATCGGCCTCTGCTCGAGCGCTACGCCGGCTTCGTCGCCGGCGCGCTGCACGGTGCGCTCGGCAGCTCGCTGCGCTCGGGTCGGCCGGTCGGCGGGCTGCTCGCCGACGCCTGGCCGGCGACGGCGGAGCTGGCCAGCGCCAGCCTCGGGGTGGGGCTCGCGATCGCGCTGCCACTCGGCGTTCTGGCGGCGGCACGGCGCGGCCGGTTGGCCGATACCGCGGCGCGGTGGACGGCCCTGCTCGGGGTCTCCGTGCCCGGTCTGTGGCTGGGCCCGATGTTGATCCTGCTGGTGGCGATCCGCCTGGACCTGCTGCCGGTGGGAGGCCGCCACGGCTGGGCGAGCCTGGTGCTGCCGGCGCTGACCCTGGGAGCACCGCTCGCCGGGCTGGTGGCGCGCCTGGTGCGCACCACGCTTGGCGAGGAGCTCGGCAAGCCCTACGTTCTCGCGGCCCGCTCGCGCGGCCTGGCGCGGGCCCGCGTGGTGCTTCGCCACGGCCTGCGCAACGCCCTCTTGCCGATCGTGACGGTGATCGGGCTGCAGGCCGGGTCGCTGCTCGCCGGGGCGGTCATCACCGAGACGGTCTTCGCCTGGCCGGGCCTCGGGCGACTGCTGGTCGATGCGATTCGGGCCCGCGACTACCCGGTGCTGCAAGGCGCGGTGCTGGCGATTGCGGCGTCCTACGTCGTGATCAACTTGATCACCGATCTCGTGTACGGCTGGGCCGATCCGCGAGCGCGAGCGAGATGAGCCCATCGCCCCGGATGCGTCGGCGCGGAGCGCTTGCCGCGCTGTTTCTCCTCCTCGCCGTACTCGGCGCCCTCTTCGCGCCCTGGCTCTCTCCGGCGCCGCCCGATGCGCAGGACCTCGATCGGCGACTGGCGTCCCCTTCGCCTGGGCATCCCCTCGGCACCGACGAGCTCGGGCGCGACGTGCTGGCGCGGGTGCTGTACGGGGCGCGCGCGTCGCTGACCGTGGCGCTGGCGGTGGTCGTCCTGGCCGGCTCGCTCGGCACTCTGCTCGGCGCGACCGCCGGTTACGCCGGCGGGGTCTGGGACCGGATGGTCGGCATCGCCTCGGACGCCTGCCTGGCCTTCCCCGGCATGCTGCTGGCGATCGCTCTCGTGGCGGCGCTCGGACCAGCGCTGCGCTACGTGGTTCTCGCCCTGGTCAGCCTCGGCTGGGTGGGCTACGCGCGGCTGGTGCGCGCCCAGGTGATGCGCCTGCGCGAGGAGGAGTTCGTGCTCGCGGCGCGCGCGCTCGGCGCCAGCCCGGCGCGGGTCCTCGTGCGCCATGTCCTGCCCAACGTGCTGCCGGCGCTGCTCGTCCAGGCGAGCGCCAGCATGGCGGGGGCGATCCTCGCCGAGTCCAGCCTGTCGTTCCTCGGGCTCGGCCTGCAGCCGCCGACGCCGTCCTGGGGAGCGATGGTCGACGCGGGGCGCGCCCATCTGCTCGACGCGCCGCACGTCGCGGTCTTTCCGGGCCTGGCGCTCTCGCTGACCGTGCTGGCGCTGAACTTCGCCGGCGACGCGCTCGCCGATCGCCTCGATCCCCGTGCCGCGCGCGCGTTTGCTGCGGGGGCTCCATAGACCTTCGACAATTTGAAGGTTTTCGAGGTTCAATTTACAATCGACGCTGTGCGAAGCCACTGCGCAAGCGGTGCCAATTCGTTTCATCTCGCGAAAGGTGAGCCCCATGCCTAGGCGTGCCCCCAAGAGCGCCGCGCTGCTGACGCTGTCGGAAGTAGGAAAGCGAACCGGCATTTCGATGCCGACATTGTTGCGTTACAAGAAGCGCTATCAGGACCGTATCCCGTCGGTCGGCAAGGGGCGCCGCCAGCGCTACCCCGCGGCCGCGCTCGAGGTGTTCCGCACGATCAAGCGCGAGAACCTCGCGCAGCGCGGGCGGCGCGGCGCCGGCAGGGCGGTCCGCGCGGCCGCGGCGCCAGCCGCCGGCGGACTGCTGTCGCTGAGCGAGATCGGCCGGCGGACGGGCATTTCTTACCCCACGCTGCTGCGCTATGTGAAGCTGCACTCGGCGCGCTTGCCCCATCGCGGCAAGGGCCGTACGCGCCGCTTCCTGCCTGCCGCGGTCGAGGTCTTTGCCGAGCTGCGCAAGCAGAGCCGGCGCGGGCGGCGCACGGTGGAGAAGGCGGTGGCGGGCGTCGCCGACCGCCTCCTGGCGGGGCGCCTGGAGCGCATCGAGCGTGCCCAGTTGGCGCTCGCCAAGGAGCTGCGCAACCTGGCCAAGTCGGTCGAGCGCCCGCTGCGCCTGGTGCTCAAGCGCTAGGCTGGACCGGCCCTCAGCCCTGACCGGCGAGGTGATCCCATCCCATCGGGGGAAGCGCGCGGCGGGTCGATCCCTCGATCAGCACGACCGCGCGCCGGGCGGTGATGCGACCGATCGGCGTGCAGCCGAGGCGGCGCGGCGGCCGGACGCCCGCGGGCAGCGCGAACAGCAGCACGTAGTCCTCGCCGCCGCCGAGCGCCAGCGCCAACGGCTCGCGGCCGAGCGCGGCGCAGATCTCGGTGAACCCGGGCGCGAGCGGCAGCCGCTCGGCGTCGATCTCGGCGCCGACGCCGCTCTCGCGGCACAGTCGGTGGAGGTCCCGCGCCAGGCCGTCCGAGAGGTCGATGGCGCTCGCCCGGCGCCGGTGCGCCAGCCAGGCGCCGAGCTCGAGCTGCGGTTGTGGCGCGAGGTGGCGGCGGATCGCGCGGCGCGCCGCGGCGCGCGCCGCGGCAGCGCGGATCGAGCCCGGCACGGGCGCGTGGACGCCGGGCGCGCCGCCGAGGGCGAGCACGAAGCGACCGGCCGCCGACTCGCCCACCGTTCCACCCAGCCAAAGCAGGTCTCCCGGCCGCGCCGCATTGCGCCGCAGGAAGCGGCCGCCCCGCCGGCGCCGCCCGACCAGGGTGAGCGCCGCCGTCGTCGGCGCGCTGCGGGCGAGGTCGCCCCCCGCCAGGCGCACGCCATGGTGGCGGCAGGCTGCGAGGAGCGACCGGAAGAAGCGTTGATGATCGAAGCCCGGCGGCGCGGCGAGCGCCAGCAGGGCGTAGGCCGGCTCGGCGCCGCAGGCCGCGAGATCGGACAGGTTCACCGCCAAGAGGCGCGCCGCCATCAACGCCGGGTCGAGCCCCGGCAGGTAGTGGACGCCTTCGATCTGGGTGTCGACGGTGAGCGCCACGCCGCCGTGCAGCTCGATCAGGGCGGCGTCGTCGCCGATCAGCGGCCGTCCCGGGCCGGCGCGGCGCCGCAGCCAGGCGAGCAGGCGGTCTTCGTCGTGGGGACGCACGCCGCGGGCTACGCGGAGCCGGTCTTGCGCCGGCGAGTCGAGAGCGGCGCGGCCTCGCCGAGCAGGGCGAGCTCGAGGACATCCTCGACGTGGTCGACGAAGTGGAACGTCAGCCCCTTCTTGACCTGCGGCGGGACCTCAGGGAGCTCGCGCTCGTTGAGCTTGGGCATGACCACGCGGTGGATGCCGGCCAGCTTGGCGGCCATGATCTTCTCCTTCAGGCCGCCGATCGGCAGCACGTCGCCGCGCAGCGTGATCTCGCCGGTCATCGCGACGCTGCGGTCGACCGGACGCCCGGCCAGCACCGAGATGATCGCGGTGGCGATGGTGATGCCTGCCGACGGACCGTCCTTGGGGATCGAGCCCGCCGGCACGTGAACGTGCAGGTCGTGCTTGGCGAAGAAGTCGGGGTCGAGCCCGTTCTGCGCGGCGTACGCCCGGGCGTAGGACAGCGCCGCCTGCGCCGACTCCTTCATCACCTCGCCGAGCTGGCCGGTGAGCAGGAGCTGGCCCTTGCCCGGCACCGCCACCACCTCGATGAACAGCAGATCGCCGCCCGCCGCCGTCCAGGCGAGGCCGGTCGCGACACCCACCCGATCGCGATCGAGCAGCTCCTCGGCGTGGTGCTTGCGGGCGCCGAGAAACCGCTCGACCCGCGCCGGGTTGATCACCACCGGATTGGTCTTGCCCTCCGCCACCCGCACCGCGACCTTGCGGCAGATCGTCGCCAGCTCGCGCTCGAGGTTGCGCAGCCCGGCTTCGCGCGTGTAGCCGGCGATGATGCTGCGCACCCCGGCGTCGCTGAACGTGACGTGGCTTCCCTCCAGACCGTTTTCGCTCAGCTGCTTGGGAATCAGGTGGCGGCGGGCGATCGACAGCTTCTCCTCCTCGGTGTACCCGGAGAGGTTGATCACCTCCATGCGGTCGACGAACGCCGGCTGGATGGGGTCGAGGAGGTTGGCGGTGGTGATGAACAGCACCTTCGACAGGTCGTACGCCACTCCCAGGTAGTGGTCGCGGAAGGTCGAGTTCTGCTCCGGGTCGAGCACTTCGAGCAGCGCCGAGGAGGGGTCGCCGCGGTAGTCGGCGCCGACCTTGTCGATCTCGTCGAGAATGAACACCGGGTTGGAGGTCCCGGCCTGTTGGATGCCCTGCACGATGCGGCCGGGCAGGGCGCCGACGTAGGTCCGCCGGTGACCGCGGATCTCCGCCTCGTCGCGCACGCCGCCGAGCGAGATGCGCACGAACTTGCGCCCCATGGCGCGCGCGATCGAGCGGCCGAGCGAGGTCTTGCCGACCCCGGGCGGGCCGACGAAGCAGAGGATCGGCCCCTTGGTGTCGGCCTTCAGCTTGCGTACCGCCAGGAACTCGAGGATGCGCTCCTTGACCTTCTCGAGATCGTAGTGGTCCTCGTCGAGCACCTGGCGGGCGTGCGCGAGGTCGAGGTTGTCGGCGCTGGCGACCGACCACGGCAAGCCGGTCAGCCAGTCGAGATAGGTGCGCAGGATCGCGGTCTCGGCGGAGTCGGGGTGACTGCGCTCGAGGCGCTTGATCTGCTTGTCGACCTCCTCGCGCGCCTCGGGAGAGAGCCCCTTCTCCTCGGCCAGCTTGCGATAGTTGGCGATCTCCTCGTCGAGCTCCTCGCCCTCGCCGAGCTCGCTCTGGATCGCCTTCAGCTGCTGGCGCAGGAAGTACTCGCGCTGGCTGCGGTCCATCTCGCCGCGCGCCTGCGAGGAGATTTCCTGCTGCATGGTCAGCAGCTGGATCTCGCGCGCCAGCAGGTCGCTCACCTTGCGCAGGCGGGCGACCGGCTCGGTCGTGGCGAGCGCGTCCTGGGCCTCTGCCGCCTTGAGGTCGATGTTGCTGGCGACCAGGTCGGCGAGGCGTCCGGGTTCGTCGAGGTTGGCGGCGATCACCATGACCTCGGGCGAGATCGTCTTGCCCAGGGTCACCGCCTTGTCGAGGCTCTCCTTGACGCTGCGCACCAGGGCCTCGGTCTCCAGTCCCTTGTCCGCCGCCGGCTCCTCGATCTTCTGGATGCGGGCCTGCAGAAAGGGCTCGGTCTGGCTGACGTGCTCGACTCGCACCCGCGCCAGGCCCTGCACCAGGATGCGGATGCGCCCGTCGGGCAGCTTCAGCATGCGCATGATGACGGCGGCGGTGCCCAGGGTGTGGAGGTCCGCGACCGCCGGGTCCTCCTGCTCGGGGTTGCGCTGCGAGACCAGCAGGATCATGCGGTTCTCGGCCAGCGCCTGATCCACCGCCTGCACGCTCTTGTCGCGCCCCACCGATAGCGGCACGATGATGTACGGGAAGACGACGGTGTCCTTGAGCGGCAGGAGAGGCAGCAGGTCGGGGAGGACGAGCTCCTCTTCCTGCTCGGCCGCGGCTTTCTTGCTCATGACGACTCTTCGATCTCGACGCGTCGGGGGCGGTGGCGCTGCTCCTCGACCTTGGGGAAGGCGACGATCAGCAAGCCGTCACGCAACGTTGCGCTGGCGCGGTGGCCGTTGACCGTCTGCTGGATCTGCACCTCGCGAGTGAATCTACCACGCCCGGTTTCGACGCAGAGGAAGCGCAGGCGCTGGCCGCGCGGCCGCGGCGCTCGGCGCTCGCCGCGCAGGATCACGGTCGTGCCGCGCACCTCGACCTCGATGTCGCCGGGCCCGACGCCGGGCAGCTCGACCAGGAGCAGGACCTCGCGCGGCGTCTCGACCACGTCGACGGCGGGCTGCCAGGCCCCAGGCTCGACGCCGCTCGAAACCGCCTCGAGGACCTCCTGGAAGACCTGGTTCAGGCGGCCCTGGAGGCGCCCGACCAGGAGCAGGCTCGGGTAGGGGCGCGCCATCCGCTTCAGACCTGCCCCTGCTGCTGCTTCAACAGGTTCTTCAGCTCCTCCATGAACGCGTCGATGTCCTCGAACTTGCGGTACACCGAGGCGAAGCGCACGTACGCGACCTGATCCAGCTCGCGCAGGCGCTCCATCACGTAGGCGCCGATCTCGTGGGTGGTGATCTCGCGGTCCTCGCGCTCGTGCAGGCGCTGCTGCACCGCGTCGACGATGTCCTCGAGCTGCTTGAGGGGCACCGGCCGCTTCTCGCACGCCTTGAGCAGGCCGGAAAGCAGCTTCTTGCGGTCGAACTCCTGGCGCGAACCGTCGCTCTTGACCACCAGGTAGGGAATGTCCTCGACCTGCTCGTAGGAGGTGAAGCGGCGGCCGCAGCCCAGGCACTCGCGGCGGCGACGGATGGTCAGGTGATCGCGGCTCTCGCGCGAGTCGACCACGCGATCCTTGGCCGCGCCGCAGAACGGACACTTCATGGGCGCCGCCCCGCGCGCGACGCGTCGGCGGTTCGGAGCCGAATGCCGGGCTGCAGGGCGCAGGCGACACTCGGCATCGCCCGGCTACTCCTTCGCGTTGAGCGCGATGTTGAGCCGCAGCAGCAGGTGCTCGAGCTGGGCGACGTTCTCGATGTCGATCTGCAGGTCGCGGATCGCGTCGACGATGTGGCTCTGGCCATCCTCGACGGTCAAGCTGAGCGAGAACCGCTTGGCACGCTTGAAGTCGGCGCGCTTCAGGGTGAGCTGGATGTCGCGACTCATCTCGCGCTGGCCGTTGCTGGTCGGCGGCGCCACCGCCGCCGCGACGGCGGCGGAACGGGTGGGGGGCGCGGCCGGGCGCAGATTCTGCGAGCGGAGGCGCTCCAACTCGCGCAGCACGTCCATGTTGGACTTCTTCGCCGGCCCGGCCGCCGTCGGCGGCTTGGCCGCGACGGGCGCCGGCCGGGCGCTCGGCGCGGCGGGCGGCGGGACCAGAGCAGGCCTCGGCGGCGGAGCGACGGGCGCCGGGGCCGGAGGCGGCGCGGGAATCGGCCGCGGCGGTGCTCCGGTCGCCGGCTTGGGCGTCGCCGCGGCTTCCTGGCCCGGCTTGAGCAGTCGCTTCTTGAGCGACACCAGGGTCAGCTTGGAGACGCCCTTGAGGGTCTCGAAGACTCCCTGGCCGGTGATCGCCGAGGCCTCGAAGAACGGCCAGCCGTTCTTGTTGATCGCCTGGTTGAGCTCCTCGACCGAGCAGACGTCCGGCAGATCGCGCTTGTTGTACTGCAGGACCAGGGGGATCGTCTGCAGTGACAGCCCCATCTCGGCCAGGTTCTCCTCCAGGTTCTTGAAGGAGTCCATGTTGGCCTGCAGCATCGGCCGCTGCGAGTCGGCGACGAACACGACGCCGTCGACGCCCTTCAGCACCAGCTTGCGGGTGGTGTTGTAGAAGACCTGGCCAGGGACGGTGTAGAGCTGGATGCGGGTCTTGAAGCCGGCGATCGAGCCGACGTCGATGGGCAGCAGGTCGAAGAACAGCGTGCGGTCGGTCTCGGTCTCGAGCGACACCATCTCGCCGCGCGAGTCGGTCGCGGTGTGGCCGTAGATGTAGTGGAGGTTGGTCGTCTTGCCGCACAAGCCAGGGCCGTAGTACACGACCTTGGCCGCCATTTGCATGGTGCTGTAATTAAAGAAAACCATGGACTTTCCGCCCGGCAGAGCGGCGACGTCAGGATAGCACCGGCTTCCAAGGAGGGTCAAACGCCCAGACGGGCCTCCAGAGCGGCCCGCAGCACGTCCTGGGCTGGGCTCGAGCGGCCCGCCCGAGCCAGCTGGCTGAGGGTCTCCAAGCCCAGCCGGGCAACCAGATCGGCGAGCTCCGGCCGTATCGCCGCCAGTCCGTCGAGCTGGCGGCAGACCAAGTCGACGTCGCCGCGTGCCACCGGGCCGGTGATCGCCGCTCCGGCTCCGGCGCCGACCAGCGCGGCCTCGACCGCGCCAGCGGCGAGGCGCAGGTAGCCGCGTCCGACCGCGGGATCGAGGCCCTGACTCGCGGCCACCTCGTCGGCCGCGGCGCAGAGGGTCAGCACCCCGGCGGCGGCGAGCGTCGCGGCGCCGTGGTAGAGCAGGCGCGCCGGGGCCGGCACCGCGACCGCGCGCGCCCCCCAGGCCGCCGCCAGACGACGGCCGAGGTCGAGTGCCGGCGGATCGCCGTCGAGTGCGAAGACGGCGTCCCGCGCCCGTTCGACCGGCAGCGGGCGCGGGAACGGCAGCAGGGGGTGAAGGGCGCCGACCGCGGCGCCGGCACCGCGCAGCGGCGCCAGCAGCTCGGCGCCGTAAGCTCCGGCAGCGTGCAGCGCGACCGCGGCCTGCGGCCGCCCGGCGAGCAGGGTCGCGAGCTGGGCAATGGCGCCATCCGTGACGGTCAGGAGCAGCAGGTCCTCGCCGACGCTCGACAGCTCGCCGACCGGAACCGCGCGGGCGCCGAGCGCAGCGGCCGCGTCGGCGGCCCGCCCCGGATCGCGGGCGCCGACCGCCACGCAGCGCGCTCCGGCGGCACGCAGCCAGGCGGCAAGGCTGCGGCCCACCCGGCCTGGACCGACCAGGCTGAAGCGTACGGAGGAGAGCGGAGCGCCTGGGGCCGACACTGGGCTAAGATAATCGCGGTTTCGCGCCCGGCGCAACCGTCCGGCGTGAGCCTTGGAAACCCATGGCCGAGCGTCACTTCGTCCCCAGCCTGTCGGCACGCGACCGCGAGATCCTGCGCGACATCGTGCACACCTACATCGTGACCGGTGAGCCGGTCAGCTCGCGCACGATCTCGAAGAGCGAGCGGCTGGGACTGTCGGCCGCCACGGTTCGCAACGTAATGGCCGATCTCGAGGAGCTCGGGTTCCTGGCCCAGCCCCACACCTCGGCCGGACGGGTGCCGACTCCCGCCGGCTACCACCTGTTCATCGAAAGCCTGATGCAGTCGCGGGCGGTGCCGGCGCGCGAGCGGCGCTACATCGACGAGACCCTGCGCTCCACGCTCGACGACCCGGAGCGGCTGGTGGCGATGGCGGGCCACCTGCTGTCCGAGCTGTCGAGCCTGGCGGGTATCGTGGTCGCGCCGGCGATCAGCGACACGGTGCTGAAGGAAGTGCAGTTCCTGCCGCTGTCGGAGCGCCGGGTGGTGTGCGTGGTGGTGTCGGCGGATGGCTTCGCGGACAGCAAGGTGATCGAGCTCGACGAGCCGGTCGGGCGCGAGGAGCTGCAGCGCATCGGCAACTACCTGACCGCCAACTTCGCCGGCATGACGCTGCGCCAGGTGCGCGACCGGCTGCTCCAGCAGCTGGCCGAGGAGCGCGCCCAGGTCGACCGCCTCCTGCAGCTCACCCTGACGCTCGCCACCCGCGGCCTGCGGATCGGCAGCCAGCCGGCGGTGGTGGTCGACGGCGCGGCGACGCTCCTCGCCAGCCCCGAGCTATCGAGCATCGACCGCGTGCGGCGCCTGGTCGACACCTTCGAGGATCGCGTGCGCCTGGTGGAGATCCTCAGCCGTTGCGCCGAAGGGCGCGGCATCCGGGTGTTCATCGGCGAGGACACCGACCTCACCTCGGAGCTCGATTTTTCACTGGTGGGGACATCCTACGCCGCTGGCGAGCGGGTGCTCGGCAGCCTCGGCGTGTTCGGGCCCTCGCGCATGGAGTACGCCCGCATCATTCCCCTGGTGCACTACCTGGGCGAGACGCTCGGCGAGGCGCTGGCCGGGCTCGGTCGGGGAGAGGAGACGGCATGAGCGACGAGAGCAGGCGGCCGCGCGATCCGGACATGGAGACGCTCGACCTCGACGTGGAAGGCGCGGAGCCCGACCTCGAGGCGGCGCAGCGCGAGGCGCTGGCGGCGGTCGAGAAGGTGGTCAGCGCGGCGCGGTCCGACGCCGGCGAGAGCGCCCCGCCGGAGCTCGAGCCCCAGATCAACGCCGACGAGATTGCGCGGATGGAAGCGGAGCTCGCCGACCTGCGCGACCGCTCGGTGCGCACCCTCGCCGACTTCGACAACTTCCGCAAGCGCAGCGAGCGCGAGCGCGAGGAGATGCGGCGCTACGCCCTGACCGGGTTCCTGCGCGAGCTGGTCGACGTGCTCGACAACCTCGACCTGGCGCTCGCCGCCGGCGGCAGCGCCGAGGATCTCAAGCGCGGCGTCGAGCTGACCCGTCGGCAGTTCCACGACCTGCTGCGGCGTCACGGCGTCGAGCCGGTCTCGGCGCTCGGCGAGCGTTTCGATCCGGCGCTGCACGAAGCGGTGTCGCGCGACGAGGACCCGACGGTGGAGGCGCCGCGAGTGAGCGCCGAGCTGCGCCGCGGCTATCGCATCTTCGACCGCCTGCTGCGTCCCGCGATGGTGCGGGTCGCTGTGCCGGCGGCGGCGCCGACGCCGGGGGCCGAGGCGGACGGCGATCCGGCGTAATCTGACGCCTTTCACGAGAGCGACGTGAGCAAGATCATCGGCATCGACCTCGGTACCACGAACAGCTGCGTGGCGGTGGTGGAAGTGGTGGCTCCGCGGGTGCTCGCCAACCGCGAGGGCAGCCGCACCACCGCGTCGATCGTGGCCTTCGCCGAGGACGGCGACCGCCTGGTCGGTCAGATCGCCAAGCGCCAGGCGATCACCAACCCGCAGAACACGGTGTTCGCGGTGAAGCGCCTGATCGGGCGCAAGTTCGGCGACCCGCAGGTGCAGCGGGCGCGCAGCGTCCTGCCGTACAACCTGGTCGAAGCCGCGAACGGCGACGTCAAGGTCCAGATCCGCGACCGCCAGTACAGCCCGGAGGAGATCTCGGCCTTCATCCTGCGCGAGATCAAGGGCTTCGCCGAGGAAGCGCTCGGCGAACCGGTCGCCGAGGCGATCATCACCGTACCGGCGTACTTCAACGACGCGCAGCGCCAGGCGACCAAGGACGCCGGCAAGATCGCCGGCCTCGAGGTGCTGCGCATCATCAACGAGCCGACCGCCGCGGCGCTCGCTTACGGCGTCGACAAGCGCCACGGCTCGAAGCGCATCGCGGTCTACGACCTCGGCGGCGGCACCTTCGACATCTCGATCCTCGAGCTCTCGGAGGGGATCTTCGAGGTGAAGTCGACCGCCGGTGACACCTATCTCGGCGGCGAGGACTTCGATCAGCGGATCATGGACTGGCTGATCGCCGAGTTCCAGAGCGAGACCGGAATCGACCTGCGCGGCGATCGCATGGCGCTGCAGCGTCTGAAGGAGGCCGCCGAGCGCGCCAAGTGCGAGCTGTCGGCGGTCCCCGAGACGACGATCAACCTGCCGTTCATCTCGGCCGACGACAGCGGTCCGCGCCATCTCGCGCGCCCGCTGTCGCGCGAGCACTTCGAGGCGCTGGTCGGCGACCTGGTCGACCGCACCGAGGCGCCGTGCCGCGACGCTCTGGAGCAGGCCCGACTGCGCCCCGACCAGGTCGACGAGGTGCTGCTGGTCGGCGGGCAGACGCGCTCGCCCTGCGTGATGCGCCGGGTCGAGCAGATCTTCGGCAAGGCCCCGAACCGCGAGATCAACCCCGACGAGGTGGTGGCGATCGGTGCCGCGATCCAGGGTGGCATCCTGCGCGGCGACGTCAAGGACATCGTGCTGCTCGACGTCACCCCGCTGTCGCTCGGAGTCGAGACGTACGGCGGCCTGTTCACCAAGCTGATCGAGCGCAACTCGACGATCCCGACCAAGAACACCCAGATCTTCACCACCGTGGTCGACAACCAGGACACGGTCGAGATTCACGTCCTGCAAGGCGAGCGCGAGATGGCCGGCGAGAACAAGTCGCTCGGCCGCTTCGAGCTGGTCGGCGTGCCGCCGGCGCCGCGCGGAGTGCCGCAGATCGAGGTGACTTTCGCGATCGACTCCAACGGCATCGTCAGCGTTTCGGCGCGCGACGTGGCCACCAACAAGAGCCAGGGTATCCAGATCAGCCCGGCCGGTGGCCTGAGCACGGCGGAGATCGAACGACTGGTCGGCGAAGCCGACGATTTCTCGCAAGCCGACCACCAGAAGCGGGAGTTGCGCCGATTGAAGAACCGGCTGGAAGGACTGATCTACAGCAACGAGAAGGTGTTCGAGCAATTCCGTTCCCTGCTGCCCGAGGCCGACGCCAAGAAGATCCACGAGGCGCTTCTGAAGTCGCGCATGGCGATGGGCGGCGACAACCGGGCCGACGTCGAGGCCTCGATGTACGACCTGAACGGCATCTCGCACCAGCTCTCCGAGCTGATGCTGAACAAGATGCCGGGATCGAGCTCCAAGTCCGGTTGAGGCGAACCTCCCGATGACGGCGAATCGCGGCGCGCGCCACGACTACTACGAGGTGCTCGGAGTCGAGCGCCAGGCCAGCGCGCAGGAGATCAAGTCGGCGTACCGCAAGCTGGCGGTGCAGTACCACCCGGACCGCAATCCCGGCGACCCGGCCGCCGAGGCCCGGTTCAAGGAGGCGGCGGAGGCTTACGCCGTGCTCTCCGACCCCGACAAGCGCGCCCGCTACGATCGCTTCGGGCCCGAGGGTGTCGGGGCGCAGCCCGGTTTCGATCCGACGACGTTCGCGGACTTCTCGGACATCCTGGGCTCGATTTTCGGTTTTGGCGCGCCGTTCGGCCGCGCCGGCGGGCCCGGCCCGGTGCCGGGCGCCGACCTGCGCTACGACCTCGAGATGACCTTCGAGCAGGCGGCGTTCGGGCACCAGGAGACGCTGCGCATCCCCCGCCTCGAGGAGTGCGCCGCCTGCCGAGGCACGGGCTCGGAGGCGGGCCGCGCGCCGGAGGCCTGCCCGGCCTGCAGCGGGCGCGGGCAGGTGCGCTTCTCGCAGGGCTTCCTGACCGTGGCGCGCACCTGTCCACGTTGCGGCGGCGAGGGGCGGGTCGTCACCAAGCCGTGCCCGGAGTGCCGCGGCGAGGGGCGCCGCGAGCAGGAGCGCACGCTGCAGGTGACGATCCCGGCCGGCGTCGACGACGGGGCGCGGCTGCGCCTGTCCGGCGAAGGCGAAGCGGGCCGGCGCGGCGGGCCGCGCGGCGACCTCTACGTGGTGCTGCACGTCGCGCCGCACCCGCGGTTCCAGCGCGACGGCGCCGACCTGCACGCCGAGGTCGAGCTGTCCTACGCGCAGGCGGTGCTCGGCGCCAAGCTCGAGATCGAGACGATCCACGGACCAGCCGAGCTCGACGTGCCGCCGGGCACCGCGATCGGCCATCAGTTCCGGTTGCGTGGCAAGGGCATCGCCAAGCTCGGCGGTCGCGGTGATCGCGGCCGGGGCGATCACGTGGCGCACGTCACGCTGCACGTGCCGAAGCCCAAGGAGCTCGCCGACGAGCAGGTCGAGCTGCTGCGCCGGATGGCGGAGCTCGAGGGCCGTCCGGTGCGCGGCGGCAACAAGGCGATGAAGAAGGTCCGCGACCTCTTCCACTGATCGGCAGCGCCTACGATGGCCGACCGATTCGAGCGGCGCAGCTACCTGCTGCCGGCGGAGCGCGAGGACGAGGTCAGCGCGCTGCTCTGGCAGGCCGGCACCCGCGGTCTCGAGGTCAAGCCGGCGGCCGCCGGCGAGGTGCGCATCGAGGCTTACTTCCTGGCTGCGCCGGAGGGATCGGCGCCGCCCGCCCGGCTCGCCAGCGGGGTGCGCGAGGTCGGGGTCGAGAGTCTTGCCGACTGCGACTGGATGGCGACGTGGCGCGAGCAGGCGAAGCCGTTCACGGTCGGCCGTCGTCTGCTGCTCGACCCGCGCGAGCCCAGCGAGCCGCCGCCAGCGAGCGGCGCCCGCTTCCTGCTTCGCATCCCGGCGCGCAGCGCCTTCGGCACCGGCAGTCACGAGTCGACCCGGCTGGCGCTGGAGCTGCTCGAGGGCGTCGATCTCGAGCGGCGGCGGGTGCTCGATGTCGGCTGCGGCAGCGGCGTGCTCGCCCTGGCGGCGCTCGACTTCGGCGCCCGCCTGGCGGTGGGCTTCGACGTCGACCTCGGGGCGGCGCTGCAGGCCGGTCAGAACGCGCGCCTCAATCGCCGGGCCGGGCGGTTCTTCGCCGGCGGGGTGGCGGCGGTCGAGCCCCGCGCCGGCTTCGACGTCGCCCTGGTCAACGTGATCCCCGAGGAGATCTCTCCGGACCTGACCCTGATCACTTCACGGCTGGTGCCGGGGGCGCAAGCGATCTTCTCGGGGATCCTGCGCGAGCGCGGCCGGCGCACGCTCGCCGACTTGCGCCGCCGGGGCTTCCGGCGCCTCGCCTCCCGCACCGCCGGCGAGTGGGTGGCCTATCGCATGGAGTACCGGCCGCGGTGATCACCTTGCTGGTCGATCCGGCGGCGCTTGCGGGGACGCGGATCACGGTTCGCGGCGCCGCCTATCGCCACCTCTTCCGGGCCCGCCGTGCCGCGGCGGGCGAGCGCGTGCGGGCGGTCGACGGACGCGGCGCGGCGCGCTACGGCGAAATCGTCGCGGTCGGCCGGGACGAAGGGACGATCGCGCTCGGCGCCGCGGCCCCACCGAACGAGCCGCCCCGGCGTCTCGACCTCTTCGTCGCCGCGCCGCGCGCCGAGCGCGCCGCCTGGCTGGTGGAGAAGGCGACCGAGGTCGGCGTCGCGGCCATCCACTTCGTCGCCTGCGAGCGCGCGCCACGCGCCCTGCGGCCGGCGGCGATCGCCCGCCTCGAGCGCGTCGGCGCTGCGGCGCTGGAGCAGTGCCACCGCGCCCGGCTGCCCGAGATCTCGGGGCCGCTCGCCTGGCGCGAGATTCCGCTGCGATTGACACCGCTCGCCGTCCGCCACGTCCTCGATCCGACTGCGGCGAGCGGACTGCCGGCGCCGAGCGTCGAACCGGCGGCGCTCCTGGTCGGTCCGGAAGGCGGCTTCACGGAGCGCGAGCTCGCCGAGCTGCGCGCCTGGGGATGCGTGCCGCTCGGCCTCGGGCCGCGCACCCTGCGCATCGAGACCGCGGCGGTGGCGGGCGCGGCGCTGCTGCTGCTCGCGAGCTGATCCGGCCGCGGCCGCCGCGCGTTGACACCCCCCGGGGCGCGGGCTATCCTGACCGCCGATCCCATAGGAGGCACTCGGTGAGCCAGAACAACCCCTTCGCCGGCGTCCGCTACATCTGGATGAACGGCAAACTGGTGGAGTTCGAGAAGGCGACGGTTCACGTGCTGACCCACGCGCTGCACTACGGCTCGGGTCTGTTCGAGGGCATCCGCTGCTACAACACGAAGCGCGGGTCGGCGATCTTCCGGCTGCCCGAGCACATGAAGCGGCTGGAGAACTCCTGCAAGATCTATCGCATGGAAATTCCCTACAGCCGCCAGGAGCTGAGCCAGGCGGTGTGCGACACCATCCTCGCCAACCAGTTCGAGGCCTGCTACATCCGGCCGATCATCTTTCGCGGCTTCGGCTCGCCGGGGATCAACCCGCTGCCGCTGCCGGTCGACGTCTCGATCGCGGTGTGGCCCTGGGAGCACTATCTCGGGCCCGGCGCCGAGGTCGGCGTCGACGTGTGCGTGTCGTCGTGGCGGCGCAGTGCCCCGCAGACCTCCCCGGCGGCGGCGAAGGCGACCGCCAACTACCTGAACTCGCAGTTGGTGAAGATGGAGGCGATCGTGAACGGCTACGCCGAGGGCATCGCGCTCGACATCCACGGCGCGGTCTCCGAGGGCTCCGGGCAGAACATCTTCATGGTCAAGGACGGTGCGCTGCTGACCCCGCCGGCCTCCTCCTCGATTCTGCCCGGCATCACCCGCGACACGATCATGACGCTCGGCCGCGATCTCGGTCTGGAGGTGCGCCAGCACACCATCCCGCGCGGCGAGCTGTACGGCGCCGACGAGGCGTTCTTCAGCGGCACCGCGGTCGAGATCTCGCCGATCCGCTCGGTCGATCGCGTGCAGATCGGCGACGGTTGCCCGGGCCCGATCACCCGCCGGCTGATGACCGAGTTCACCGCCATCGTGCGCGGCGACGTCCCCGACCGGCATGGCTGGTTCTCGCCGGTCGCAAGGCAGGAGGCGGCGGTGGCCGTCCCGGCGAAGGGAGCGTAGAGCATGAACATCAATGACCTGCTGAAGATCGCGGTCGAGCGCAAGGCCTCCGACCTCCATCTCAAGGTCGGCAGCCATCCGGTGATCCGGGTGGACGGCGACCTGCTGCCGCTGGTCGAGCTCAAGCGCCTGATGCAGGAAGACACGATCGCCATGGCGTTCTCGATCATGAACGCGCGCCAGAAGCAGCGCTTCAAGGAGGAGTTCGAGATCGACATCGCGTACTCGGTGCCCGGCCTGGGGCGCTTCCGCTGCAACATCTTCCAGCAGCGCGGCGCGGTCGGTCTGGTGCTGCGCGTCATTCCGGCCCGCATCCTGTCGGTGCGCGAGCTGATGCTGCCGCCGGCGCTGGAGAGGATCTGCGAGGAGCGCCGCGGCCTGGTGCTGTGCACCGGAACGACCGGGTCGGGCAAGTCGACGACCCTGGCGGCGATGATCGACTACATCAACGGCTCGCGCACCGAGCACGTGGTGACGATCGAGGACCCGATCGAGTTCCTGCACCGCGACAAGCGCTCGATCGTCAACCAGCGCGAGATCGACGTCGACACCCACGCGTTCTCGACCGCCCTGCGCTCGGCGCTGCGCCAGGACCCCGACGTGATCCTGGTCGGCGAGATGCGCGACTACGAGACGATCGAGACCGCGCTGCTCGCGGCCGAGACCGGCCACCTGGTGTTCTCGACCCTGCACACCCTGGACGCGACCGAGACCATCAACAGAATCATCTCGGTCTTCCCGCCGCACCACCAGAAGCAGATCCGCATCCAGCTCGCGCAGGTGCTGAAGGCGGTGATCTCGCTGCG
Organism: Acidobacteriota bacterium; assembly: GCA_050258075.1. GTDB lineage: Bacteria > Acidobacteriota > Thermoanaerobaculia > Multivoradales > JAGPDF01 > JBLMYC01. Next base: position 932 of record JBLMYC010000019.1, on the reverse strand, counting down.
CCTGCTGCCGCGCGCCGATGGCATCGGCCGCGTGCCGGCGGTCGAGGTGATGATCGCCACCCCGTACATCCGGGATTGCATCGAGAACAAGGAGAAGACCAAGTTCATCCGCGAGCAGATCGCGCTCGGCACCAGCCAGTACGGCATGCAGACCTTCGACCAGTCGCTGTACCAGCTCTACAAGAGCGGCCTGATCACGCTCGAGGAGGCGCTGCGCCGCGCCACCAACGCCGACGAGTTCAAGCTGCGCATCGAGGGCGTGCAGTTCACGGCCGACATCTCGCGCGGCCAGATGGAGGAGTCGCTCAAGCTCGGCATCGAGAACGAGCCCGGCCTGGAGGAGAAGTCGCCCTTCGAGATCGAGCGCTTCGAGCCGCCGCAGAAGAGCGAATCGCGCTGAGGCGGGGCCTGAACCCGCGTGTGGCCCGGGCCCGGGATCGACCTCCCGGGCCTTTCTCTTTCAGCGCGGCGCGCGCTGCGCTACGCTCCGAGTCGCCATGTCGGAAACCCGGCTCTCCGCCTACGACCAGGCCGTGAAGCTGCTCGCCCAGCGCGCGCATCTGCGCCGCGAAGTGGAGCAGAAGCTCCTGCGCCGCGGCTACCCGGGCGACGAGATCGAGGCGGCCCTGGGGCGTCTCGCCGAGCAGGGCTATCTCGACGACGCCCGCGTCGCCGCGGACTACGCCGCCGGGCGCGCCGCCCGGGGCGGCGAGGGAGCACGCCGGCTGCGCTCGGAGCTGCTGCGCCGCGGCGCCGACCCCGAGACCGCCAACGCGGCGGTGTCAGCCGCGGTGCCCGACGACGACCGCGAGCTGGCGCTCGAGGCGGCCCGCGGCTGGCTGGCGCGCGGCGGCCACGACCCCGCGGCGCTCGCCCGCCACCTCGACCGCAAGGGCTTCACGCGCCGCGCGATCCACGCCGCGCTGCGGGAA
>JBLMYC010000018.1:0-6789 GCA_050258075.1 Acidobacteriota bacterium | reverse complement strand
CGAGTACGCCGAGGGGCTGCTGGTTGAGGGCGACTAGTGTCCTGAGTCGCAACGCCTGCACCACATGGGCAGCGTCTCGCCGCCGTGGCAGTATCCTCCGTTTCTCTAGATTGAGTGACTGCCCCTCATCACGATTTCCGACCCGGGTGGCTGATTGGCAGTGAAGATGACGAGGTTCGAGCCGTCGCTGTCGCGCACCGAGGGGATGAGCAGACCGTCGTGGCCGAGCCACGCGACCGCGCCGCCGACACGCTGGCACGGCTCCCAGGGGATCGATTCGAAGTCCTCCTTGTTGATCCCGATAGCGGTGAGCCGTTTCGCGTCTGTCAGGTTGAGCAGGTTCTCGATCGAGACGTCCAACTCGTAGATCGTCCGCGTCGCCCGAGGCGGCACGGGCTGCATCGCGATCACATGGTCACCCTCGGCTTTCGCGGTCGTTTCGGCGAGACTTGTGTAGAGCGCCGGGGTTCCCGGCGGATTCCATCGAGCCCCGCGCTCGTTGACAAGCTCGGGTGATGCCGAGCCGAGCATGTGCCGGTAGACGCGACCCTGCCAAGGCTCGGTGTCGAAACGCTCGAGAGCGTCGAGCAGCGCCGGATCGTGGATCACGACTACTGCGCCCTATGCGTAACTGCCGTCTCGAAGCTGGGCGATCAGGGCGAGCACGTCGTCGACCCGGTCTTCCTCGATGCGGTCAGCCGGACGCTGCCCCTCCAACAGTCGATGGGGGGAGAAGAGCCACAGCCGGGCCTCGTCCGGTGGGTAGAACTCAGCCAGCTCCTCGGCGAGCCAAGCGAGCGTGAGCAGCCGGTCGAGGCTCCGCCGCTGCGGCTCGGCCTTGCCCGTCCGCCAGCGCGAGACGGTCTGGGGAGTCGTGCCGAGCAACTGCGCGATCTCCCGCCCCTGCACACCGACCTCATCGCGAATCGAGTCGAGCTTGCGAGCAAGCGCGCCAGCGCCGGTTTTTGCTGCGACTTCCATGGTCTATACCGGGTCGGTCATGAACAGCTCGATGAACAAGTTGATTAGCGAACCAATCGACAGAGTAGCAGCTACAGCCCCATCAACTTCCCCAGGATCTCCTTCATCACCTCGTCGGTGCCGCCGCCTATTGGGCCTAGGCGGGCGTCGCGTACTGCTCGCTCTATGCCGTACTCGCGCATGTAGCCGTAGCCGCCGTGGATCTGGAGGGATTGGTCGGCGATCTCCAGGACGGCTCGCTGGGTTACGAGCTTGGCCATCGTCACCTCTCCGATGCAGTCCTGGCCCTCGTGGAAGAGGCGCAGGGCGTTGTAGGTGATGGCTCTGGCGGCCTCGGCGCGGGTCGCCATCTCCGCAACCTGGTGGCGGATCGCCTGGAATCTCCCGATCGGGCGGCCGAAGGCTTCGCGGTCGAGCGCGTAGGCGACGGTCGCCTCGAGCAGGCGCTGCATCGCGCCGACCGCGCCGATCGCCATCAAGAGCCGCTCCCAGGCGAAGTTGGCCATGATCAGCTTGAAGCCCTCGTTCTCCTCGCCCAGCAGGTTCTCCTCCGGCACCTCGACGTCGGTGAACGAGAGCTCGCCCGTGTCGGAGGAGTGCCAGCCCATCTTCTCCAGCTTGCGCGCCACCTCGTAGCCGGGCATCTCGCGCTCCAGCACGAGGAAGGAGATGCCGCCGTGGCCGCCCTCGCGCGTCGTCTTGACGGCGCAGACGAGGAAGTCGGCGCGCACGCCGTTGGTGATGAAGGTCTTGGCGCCGTTGACGACGTAGCCGCCGTCGACCCGTTCGGCGAAGGTCGAGATGCCGGCGACGTCGGAGCCGGCACCGGGCTCGGTGATCCCCAGCGCGCCGATCTTCTCGCCGGCGATCCCGGGCGCCAGCCAGCGCCGCTTCTGCTCCTCCGTTCCGAAGTTGAAGATCGGCGGCATCGCGATCGAGGTGTGGGCGTTGAGCCCGGCGGCGACCCCGCCCGAGCCGCCGCTGCGCGCCAGCTCCTCGACCCAGACCGCGTCGTGCAGGTGCGTGCCCCCCTGGCCGCCGTACTCCTCCGGGAACTTCAGCCCGAGGAAGCCGAGCTCGGCGCAGCGCCGGTAGAGCTCGCGCGGGAACTCGCGCGCCGCCTCCCACTCCTCGACGTGCGGCGCGATCTCTCTGGCGACGAACCGCCCGACCGTCTCCCGCAGCTCCTCGTGCTCCTCGGCAAAGGGCGGCAGGGTCGCTCGCACCCCCGCGTCCTTGATCACGCTCACAATGGGACCCTAGTCGACCGACCGCTCGATCTCCCATCGTCATGGACAGCCAGACCCTCAGCCTAGTGCCGTATCGGGTGACGTTTGCCCGGTTCTGGCGCAGGCATCGTCGTGTCTGGCAAGGACGCAGACCCGAAGGCGTGGCAGAGCCACGTCGAGTGGTCGAGGACGCCGCCAGGCGCGGCGAGGGCAAGCCAGAGAGGGCGAACGTTGCCTGATACGGCACTAATCACGATCCCGCTGTTCACCGGGGCGATCGGCTACGTGACCAACTGGACCGGCGTCTGGATGCTCTTCTACCCGGTGCGCTTCGCCGGCTTCAGGGTGCCCGGCCTCGCCGCCTTCGCCAACTTCCTGCCGCGGCGCATCCGCCAGATCCCCGGCATCGGCCAGGGCGGGATCGGCTGGCAGGGGATCATTCCCTCGCGCGCGGCGAAGATGGGCTCGATCGCGGTCGACAAGGGGATCGCCAAGCTCGGCGGCGCCTCCGACTTCTACGCCCAGCTCGACCCGGAGGCGATCGCCGAGCACGTCCTCGCCACCGCCCGCGGCGACATCCACGAGGTGGTCGAGCGGATCATGGAGCGCGAGCGGCCGCAGCTCTGGCACGACCTGCCGCCGCGCCTGCGGGCCGCCGTGCACGCCCGGGTCGAGGAGCAGCTGCCGGAGATCGTCCGCGAGGTCACCGACGAGATCGGCGCCCACGTCGACGACCTGGTCGACCTGAAGCTGATGGTGATCCACCGGATCGAGGCCCAGCCGGAGCTGGCCAACCGGATCTTCCTCGAGGTCGGCGACAGGGAGCTGCGCTTCATCGTCAACTTCGGCTTCTTCTTCGGCTTCGCCCTCGGCGTCCCGACGGCCTTCCTCACCGTGCTCGTGCTCACCCAGTGGTGGGTGCTGCCGATCGCCGGCGTGCTGATCGGCTACACGACCAACCTGCTGGGGATCCGGATGATCTTCGAGCCGGTGCGCCCGCGGCGCCTCGGCCGCCTCACCGTCCAGGGCCTCTTCCTCAGGCGCCAGCCGCAGGTCGCCGGCGTCTACGCCGACATCATCGCCGACGACGTCGTGACGATGGGCAACATGGCCGAGGACCTGATGAACGGGCCGAACTCCGACCGCACGCGGCAGCTGATCGAGGCCGTCCTGCGGCCGGTGGTCGACCGCGCGGTCGGGCGCACCCGGCCGGCGGTGTGGGCGGCGCTGGGGCGGCGCGAGTACGAGGAGATTCGCTCCTCGGTCGCGCTGGAGGCCGCCGACTGCACCGTGGCGCCGCTCGCCGATGCCGAGTTCAACCGCTCTCAGAGCGACGGCATCCGCGCCTTCGTCGCCGCCCGCATGCGCGAGATGGACCCGGCCGACTTCTCGGAGATGCTGCGCACGGCGATGCGCGAGGACGAGTGGCTGCTCTACCTGCACGGCGCCGTGCTCGGCTTCGGCGCCGGACTGCTACACCTGGCGATCTTCGGATGAGCGACGGTCCGGCAAGAGACGATCCGGCGCGGGAGCTGCTGCGCGCGGCCCCCGGGCTGGGGCGGATCGCCGCCGCGACCGGCCTGCGCCTGGCGGGATCGGCGGCGACCGCGTACGGGCGGGCGCTCTCGCGTCTCGCCCGCGCCGCGGCCGAGCAGCGGCCGGGCCTCGAGCCCGCGCGGCCCGCCGGGGCCCGCCGCACCGCCCCCGACTCCTCGACCGCGGCGCTGCGCCGCCGCGGCGAAGAGCTGCTGCGCGAATCGGCCGACGTCCGGCTGCCCCAGGACTTTCACCCCGCCTACATGCGGATCCTCGACTCGCTCGCCCCCGACGAGGCGCGCATCCTGCGCTTCCTCGCCGGCAACGGCTCCCAGCCCTCGGTCGACGTGCGCTCCGGCCTGCCCTTCGCCTCCGAGCTGCTCGCCCAGGGCCGCACGATGATCGCCGAGGAGGCCGGCTGCCGCCACGCCGACCGCGTCTACGCCTACCTCGACAACCTGCACCGGCTCGGCCTGATCTGGTTCCTGCGCGAGCCGCTGCGCGACTCCTCCCGCTACCAGGTGCTGGAGGCGCAGCCGGAGGTCGTCACGGCGCTGGAGGAGGGGGGGCGCACCGCGCGCACCGTCCGCCGCAGCATCGTCCTCACCCCGTTCGGCGAGGACTTCTGCGCCACCTGCCTGCCGTAGCCGCGAACGACCGACGCGTTCGCTTTTTGGCGAGCTGAGGCCGACAAACAGCGAACGCTTCGCCGTTCTACAGGCCGTAGCTGCGGCCGATCACGTCGAGCATCACCTCGTCGGTGCCGGCGCCGATCCGGTTGAGGCGGACGTCGCGGTAGGCGCGCTCGATCTCGTACTCCTTCATGTAGCCGTAGCCGCCGAGGATCTGGATGCACTCGTCGGCGACCTCGCAGCCGACCCGCGAGGCGAAGAGCTTCGCCATCGTGATCTCGCGCACCGGGTACTCGCCGTTGGCGAAGCGCCAGGCGGTCGCGTAGGTGAACTGCTTGGCCGCCTCGGTCTTCGTCGCCATCTCGGCGAACTTGTGGCGGATCGCCTGGAACTTGCCGATCGGGCGGCCGAACGCTTCCCGCTCCTTGGCGTACTCGAGGGTCTTCTCGATCATCCGTTCGCAGCCCGCGTGCGACCCGGCGGCCGCCACCAGCCGCTCACCCTGGAGCTCCCAGGCGATGTGGTAGAAGCCCTTGCCGACCTCGCCCAGCACGGCGTCGGCCGGGACGCGGACGTCTTCGAAGGCCAGCTCGCCGGTGTCGGAGGCGTGCATCCCCATCTTCTCCAGCTCCTTGGAGACGCTGAAGCCGGGCACCTTCTCGCCGCTCTCGTCGCGCAGGTCGACCACGAACAGCGTGATCCCGCCGTGGCGCTCCTCCGGGTTCGTCTTCGCGACGAGCACGATGAAGTCCGCCCGGGGGCCGTTGGTGATGAACGTCTTCGAGCCGTTGATCACGTACTCGTCGCCGTCGCGGATCGCCGTGGTGCGGATCCCGGCGACATCGGAGCCGGCGCCCGGCTCGGTGATCCCGAGGCAGCCGATCTTCTCGCCCTTGATCCCGGGGACCAGGTAGCGCTGCTTCTGCTCCTCGGTGCCGAGCAGGTGGATCGGCGGCAGCACCATGTCGCTCTGCACGGCGAAGGCCATGTTCGTCCCGCCGGAGCCGGAGTAGCTCATGCACTCGGCGCGGACCAGCGAGTAGTAGTAGTCGCCGCCCTGGCCGCCGTACTCCTCCGGGAAGCAGAGGCCGATGAAGCCCAGCTCGCCGGCGCGCTTCATCACCTCGCTCGGCCAGTAGGTGTCCTCCCACTCGTTGCGGTGCGGCCACATCTCCTTCTGCACCCACGCCTGCATCGAGGCGCGCAGGTCTTCGTGCTCCTGGCTGAAGATGAAGTGCTTGCGGCCCGCCTCGTGGTCGGGCTTGATGACTTTCGAGCCGTTGGTGGTCGCCGTCGCCATTGCTCTCTCCTCGTTCGCTGGTTCCCGGAAGGCGCAGCGGACAGTAGCACTTTCCACTTTCGACGCAGGTCGGCTATGGTGCGGGATCGTGAGCGAGGGGAGCTACGAGGTCATCGCGTACGAGGTCGCCGACGGGGTCGCGACCGTGACGCTGAACAACCCGGAGAAGCGCAACATGCTCTCCGGCCAGATGCTGTGGGAGCTGGTCGACGCGATGAAGCGGGCGCGCGACGACGAGGACGCGCGGGCCGTCGTCCTCACCGGCGCCGGCGAGAGAGTCTTCTGCGCCGGCGCGGACCTCGGCGGTTTCGCGGCGGACGCGCCCCTCGTGGCGAAACATTTTGCGACCGATCTTTTCCTTGAATTTTTCCGCCTGATGCCGCGCCTCGGCAAGCCGTCGCTCTGCGCCGCCAACGGCCACGTGCTGGCGGGCGGGATGGGCCTCGCCCTCTCCTGCGATCTGCTGATCGCCAAGCAGGGGGCGACCTTCGGCACGCCGGAGATCAACGTCGGCGCCTTCCCCTACATGATCATGGCGATCATCTACCGCAACGTGCCGCGCAAGAAGGTCAACGAGATGATGCTGCTGGGTGAGCGGCTCTCCGCCGAGCAGGCGGTCGAGCACGGGCTCGCCAACAAGGTCGTCCCGGCGGCAGAGTTCGACGCCGCGGTCGCCGAGTGGGCCGGCAAGCTCGCCGCCAAGAGCCCGGTGCTGATGCGACTCGGCCACGACGCTATGTACCGCCAGCAGGACATGGCGGTCGACGACGCGCTCGAGTACCTGCGCTCGCAGCTCTCGCTCACCTTCAGCACCGAGGACATCGTCGAGGGCGTCAGCGCCTTCTTCGAGAGACGCGAGCCCGAGTGGAAGGGGCGGTGATGGCGGAGCGGGCCGAGGACAGGCACCTGCTGCCGGGGACGGCGCCGCTCGGCGACCTGACCGGGCAGCTGCACGAGCGGCGCGCCAAGGCGAAGCTCGGCGGCGGCTCCGAGAAGATCGCCAAGCAGCACGAGCGCGGCAAGCTGACCGCGCGCGAGCGGATCGAGCTGCTGGTCGACGAGGGCAGCTTCGTCGAGATGGGCATCCACGGCAGACCGCACTTCGCCCAGC
>JBLMYC010000017.1:0-4761 GCA_050258075.1 Acidobacteriota bacterium | reverse complement strand
GGCGAAGATCAGGTATCCCAGGCTGGTCGTCCGGGCGCTGAGCAGGAAGCCGGCGGTCAGTAGGATGCAGCCCGCCAGCGAGATCTTGAACGGGCCCAGCTTGTCCTGGAGGCGGCCGGCGACGATGAACGAGATGGCGAACACGACGACCGCCCAGGTGAAGACCTGTGAGGTGTCGGCCCGCTGCCATCCGAACTCTTTCTCGAGCGGTGCGACGAAGACGCTCCAGGCATACAGCGAGCCCAGTGCCAGGTTCATGAACATTCCACCCACGACGTGCCACCAGCGATTCAAGTGGGTCGCCGCGGGAGCGGCATCGGTGTTGGCCATTCGAACCCTCCTTCCGTTGCGAAGTTGGCTACGGATACCCGTACAACGTCGCTGCTACCGCGCTCCGGGGACCGCACGATCGGCCCCCGGAGGCGGCGCGGCCCCCGCGGGCCGCCCTAGAAGACGAAGAACTGGTACTGAAGCTGCCACTGGTTGCGGTCCTTTGCCCCCTGCGACTCGACCTTGGTGTAGGCGAACTTGAAGTTCGAGTTGTGGCCCAGGGGATACCAGCCGATCCCGATCTGGGTGCGCGTCTGGTCGGCCTTCGACGCCAGCTTGAAGTCCTCCTTGGCGTACTGAACGTAGGGCATGATCTTGGCGCTGTGCAGGTAGTAGCCGAGCTCGCCCATGATGTTGTCCTGCTTGGGCAGGCTGGCGATGAAGACCGTCGAGCCGCTGCTGCCGTCGACCTGCGAGTAGTCGATCTGCAGGGTGATGCCGTCGCCGCCGGCCACCGGCTGGTCCCAGAACAGGTCGGCGCCGAAGTTGCTGTACTGCTTCTGCGAGTCGTAGCTCACCCCGATGCCCAGGCTCTTCGTCTTGCCGAGCGAGGTGCCGCGGTAGAAGAGGCCCTTCTCGATTCCCCATGCCCAGAACGCGATGCGGCCGTTGTAGCGGAAATCGTTGGTGCCGTTGGTGCCCCGCAGGCCGGTGTACACGCCGCCGCGGTATTCGACGTGATCGTCGGCGAGGTAGCCGCGCACCCGCACGCCGTGGTCGCGGCCCACGTTCTCGGTCAGCGGGCCGCTCTCGACGAAGGTGAACGGGCCGTAGTCGATCGCCATCAGGCTGGCGGCGGACTGCATGTGGTTGTAGCTGGTGTCGGTCAGCAGAACGCCGGCATCGACATTGAAGGCGTTGCTATGGGCGTAGGTGACCGCGAAGTCCTGGAGGTACATGCTGGTGCCGGTCTTCGACCCGTCGGGATTGGACTTGCCGATGTTCGGCGAGTCGGTCTCGAAGAAGACGCTGAGCTTGTCGGTCAGCTTGATGGCACCGAGGATGCGGGCCCGGCGCAGGAACATGTCCTTGGTCGTGTCGCTGCCGCTTGCGGTGTCGAGGGACTGGGCCTGCAGCTGGCCGAGAAGGCCGAGCTTGAACGACTGCTTGCCGTCGGCCGTCGTCATCTGGAACGGGCCGAACTGGGCGACCGCGGGCACCGCGACGAGCAGGGCTGCCGCGGCGGCCAGGACCAACACACCAGCTACGCGCTTCGGGACAGGCATGTTCTCTCCTTTCCGGCATTCGCCGAAGGACAAGGGCCACGATAGGGGCGGAGCGGGAGGGAAGGCGCGAGGATCGCTGCAGCGCGGCGGGCCCGCGACGGGTGGCAGAGGACCGGAGCAATCCGAGGTCGCACTCTTACCCTCCCTGAGGTGTCGGAGACGTGCAGAGAAGGCTATTGGAAACCCTCCCGGGAGAGACCCGCCCCACGGGGTAGGTGCGCGATTTCCGGACGGTCAGCCGCGTCCAGCGCGCGCTAGTGGGAAACCGGCTTCCAGGCGCAGGCGCTGGAACGGCGCCAGCAGGCGCGCCGCCTCGCGATCGCGCAGGTAGTCGCGCTCGCCATACAGCTTGCGGTACACGGGCCAGAGCGGCGGGAACTCCTCGCGCAGCCAGGGCAGGAAGCGCGCGCGGGCGGCGGGCCGCAGGAACAGCGGCCCGGCGACGACATCGGTCGAGCCGGCATCGCGTGCCGCCGCGAGGAGCGGCCGCAGCACTGGCTCGCCGCTGTTGATCGCCGGCATGACCGGCATCACGAACAGGCGGGTCGTGAGCCCCTCGCCGGCGAGCTGCTCGAGAGCGCGCAGCCGGGCGCGCGGCTCGGGGGCGTGAGGCTCGAGACGGCGCGCCAGCCCGGCGTCGAGGGTGGTGAGCGTGAAGTTGACGCTTACCGTGTGCTGGCGGTCGAGCTCGACCAGGAGGTCGAGGTCGCGCAGGACCAGGGGCGACTTGGTCGTGATCGAGATCTGCAGCCCTTCGACCCGCCGGAACACCTCGAGCAGCGAGCGGGTCACGCCGTGGTGGTGCTCGGCCGGCTGGTAGGGGTCGGTCGCGGTGCCGATCGCGATCGGCTCGCCGCGCAGGGCCACCTTGCGCAGCCGCCGCTCGAGAGCAGCTGCCGCTTCGCGCTTGACGAAGATCTTGGTCTCGAAGTCCTGCCAGCGCTCGAGGTCGAAGAAGCCGTGGGTGTAGCGGGCGTAGCAGTACGTGCAGGCGAACTCGCAGCCGCGGTAGGGATTGATCGTCCAGACGAAGGGCAGTCGGGGGTTGTCGCAGCGGTTGAGGACGTCGCGCACTCGCAGGTCGAAGTACTCGACGCCGGCCCGCCGGCGCAGCGCCTCGGCGTCCGGGTCGGGCCGCCCGACGGGAGCGATCGGGAACAGGGGGAGGGTGAGGGAGCAGCTCATGGTTACGCCTTATTTACGCCTCATCGAGCGGCTTGTCAAGGGGCCGGCCGCCGCGGGGCGCGGCTACAATCCCCGCCATGCCCGAGCTTCCCGAGGTCGAGGTCCTGCGCCGCAGCCTGGAGCCGCTGCTCCGCGGCCGCCTCATCCGGCGCGTCGAGGTGCGCGAGCGGCGGCTGCGCGAGCCCGTCCCGCGCGGCTTCGAGGCGGCCCTCGCCGGGCGGCGCATCGAGGGCCTGCGGCGGCGGGCGAAGTACCTGCTGATCGACCTGTCGGGCGGCGCGACCCTGGTCGTCCACCTCGGGATGAGCGGCCGGTTGACCGTGGTCGGAGAGAAGGTGGCACGTGAGCCCCACGAGCACCTGGCGTTCCACCTCTCGGGCCGCTCGCGCCTGCGCCTGCGCGATCCGCGGCGCTTCGGCCTGGCGCTGCTCGTGCCGACGGCGCGCCTGGAGCGCGACCGTCACTTCGTGGCGCTCGGCGTCGAGCCGCTCGACAGCGAGTTCTCGGGCGAGCTCCTGGCACGGGCGGCGCGCGGCCGCCGCGGACCGGTGAAGAGCTTCCTCATGGATCAGCGCGTCGTCGTGGGGGTGGGCAACATCTACGCCACCGAGGCCCTGCATCGCTGCGAGATCCGCCCGACGCGCTCGGTCGCCCGGCTGTCGCGCGCCCGCTTCGAGCGCCTCGCCGCGGCGGTGCGCGAGGTGCTCGAGCAGGCGATCGGCGAGGGCGGCACGACGCTCAACGACTTCACCGACGGCCGCGGCGAGGCGGGCTACTTCCAGGTCGAGCTCGCGGTGTACGGGCGCCCGGGCGAGCCCTGCCCGCGCTGCGGCGGCACCATCCGCCGCATCGTCCAGGCCGGGCGCAGCAGCTTCTACTGCCCCGACTGCCAGCGCTAGAGCTCGAGCGCCCCGATCACCGGGGGGCTGCGACGGCGGTGACGGTCACCGGCACTCCGGACAGCGCCGCGTTGCCCGAGAGCGCGTCGACCCGCTTCTCGTCGGTCAGGTCGTTGAGACTGGCTCCCGGCTGCCGGGAAGCGGTCGCCAGCTGCGTATCCGGCCGGTGGTGCCCCCAGCCGTGCGGCAGGCTCACCACGCCCGGCCGCATCTCGTCGCTCACCGCGAGCGGCGCGCGGACGGTACCGGTGCGGGACACGATCTCGACCAGGCACCCGTCCTGCAATCCGCGCCGCCGGGCGTCGTCGGGGTGCATGAGCAGCGTGCAGCGTTCCCGGCCGCGCATCAGGCGCGGCACGTTGTGCATCCAGGAGTTGTTGCTTTGCAGGTGACGGCGGCCGAGCAGCAGGAGCTCGTCCGGGCGCGCCGCAGCGGTCGAGGTCAGCCGCGCCTGCAGCCGCTCGACGTCGGCGACGAAGAGCGCCGGCGCGAGGTCGATGCGGCGATCGGCGGTGCGCAATCGCTGCGGCAGGCAGGGCGGGTGCGGCCCGAGGTCAACGCCGTGCGGCTGACGCTCCAGCCGGGCGAGGGTCAGGCCACGGCGGAAGGGCACGAAGCCGGCCCCGAGAGGACCGCGGCGCAGCGCCAGGGCGAGCTGGCGGCGGGGCCCCAGCGCGGCCATCAGCCGGCGGCCAAGGCGCCGCGCGAACCGACCGCGGTCGAGCCGCCGCGCCAGGCCGTCGAGCACCTGCCAGTCGTGGCGCAGCCCGGGGTCAGGGTCGCGCAGCGGCGCCGAATAGCGCGCTGTGTCGTGCACTGCCAGGGCGTGGAAGACGAGGTCGTAATGGTCGCGCTGCAACGGCGGCGTGGTGGGCAGTAGGAAATGGGCGTGGCGCGTCGTCTCGTTGCGATAGAGGTCGAGCGACACCATCAGCTCGAGGGCGGGGAGCGCGCGCTCCAGACGGCGGCCATTGGGCGTCGACAGCACCGGGTTTCCGGCGACGGTGAAGAGGGCGCGGATCTGTCCCGCGCCCGGGGTCTCGATCTCCTCGGCGAGCGCCGAGGCCGGGAGCTCGCTCGAGAACTCGGGCAGGCCGCGCACCCGACTCGCCCAGCGGCCG
>JBLMYC010000016.1:0-6413 GCA_050258075.1 Acidobacteriota bacterium | reverse complement strand
AGCGCGCCGTGACGCAGGGCAACTGGGAGGTCTCGGAAGTCAACCTGTTGCGCGACGGTGCGACGTTCTTCCTGGTCACCAATCGCTCGAGGGTGCCGCCCGCCGCCGGCACCCGATAGGCCTCGCGCACGCCGGGGTGCTCGCGATTGGTGACCAGGAAGAACGTCGCGCCGTCGCGCGACAGGTTGACCTCCGAGACCTCCCAGTTGCCCTGCGTCACGGCGCGCTTCTTGCCGTCGAGCGGGCGCACGTAGAGCTGCGAGTAGCCGCTCTCCTCCGACAGGTACCACAGCGCCTTGCCGTCGCGCATCCAGCCCAGGTCGTTGAAGTACCAGTTGATCCAGGCGTCGTCGTGCAGGCGCTCGAGCGGCACCACCTTGGCCGCGGCGGGCTCGACCTCCACGATCCAGCGATCCTTGTGGTCGGCAGAGAAGGCCTGCAGCGCCAAGTGCAAGCCGTCGTCGCTCCATTGCAGGTCGCGCACCCGGACCGGGCGCGGCGTCGGCTCGGCCTTCGCCTTCTCCTTGTCTCTCTCCTTGCTCTTATCCCGGTCCGCCTTCTTCTCTTCGGCTGCCGGGGCCTTGGCGGCCTCGCGAGCCTTCTCCGCCGCCTCGCGCAGGGCCCGCAGGGGATCGTCGGTGAGGCCGGGCAGGGCCGAGAGGTCCAGCGCATGCTGCTCATGGCGCTCGAGGTCGAGCAGCACGAGCTTCGGCGTCTCTGGCTTCGGTGTGCCGACGATCGGCCGCACGTCCTTGGTCTCGACCATGCCCGAGTCGGTCAGGAAGATCGCCATCTTGTCCTTCTTGCCTTCGTCGGCGTTCTTCTTGCGCAACGCGACGATCAGCCAGCGGCCGGCCGGCGACAGCTCGGTGTCGGTGATCTCGAGGTCCTCGCCGAGGTAGAACGGCACCGGCGGCCGCGTCGGGTCGGCCTGCTGCTCGGCACGGGCCCGCTCGCGCTCGGCCTTCTCGCGCGCCTTCTTCTCGCGCAGGAAGCGGTACAGGCGCGGCCCCTCCGCGGTGAGGAACGTCGAGTCCTCCGCCGCGTCGGGATCCTTGGCGAGGCGCAGGTCGGCGACCTGGCGCTCGAGGCCGGTCTCGAGGTCGTAGGCGAAGAACGTCTTGTCGCGCCGGTAGGCGACCTCGCGATCGCCGACCAGGAAGAAGGGATCGCGCTCCTCGGCCTCCGAGCGGGTGAGCTGGCGTACGTTGCCCGAGCGCAGGTCCTTCACGTAGATGTCCCCCTGGCGGGCCCAGACCTTCTTCGTCCAGTCGTGGCTATAGCGCCCGGGGCGGTCGACCCGTCCGAGATCGGCATCGGCGACGAGCGCCGGCGCGCCGCCCGCGATCGGCACGCGGTAGAGATCGCGGTGCTCCGAGCCGAGGCGCTTCTTGAAGAAGTAGACCGCGCTCCCGTCGTCCGACCAGTACGGGTCCTCGGGCGGGTTCCCGATCCAGTCGGGGTCGGCCATGATGCGTTCGAGGGTGATCTCGTCCTTGGGCTGCGGCGCGGCCGGCATCGGCGCGGCCGGTTGGGCGAGCGTCGGCGCCAGCGCGGCGAGAACGAGAAGAGCGGCGAGGAGCGAGCGCAGCAGGACGGGTCGGATCACGAGCGCCTCCACGGAATCGAGAAACGATACCCCAGGAGTCGCCTGCGCTATTCTCCGCACGCCGCAGGCATGGGAGAGATCCGATGACCGAGCCGCTTTCCTCCGGCCGCCGAGTCTGGGACATGACCGCCTACCAGTGGACGGTCGTGTTCGCCGCCTGGCTGGGCTGGGGTTTCGACGTCTTCGACGGGCTGCTGTTCAACTTCGTCGCGCCGAACTGCGTGCCGACCCTGCTCGGCCTGGCGATCGGCTCGCCCGAGGCCAAGGCGGCGACCCTGCGCTGGACGGGGATCCTCACCTCGGTGCTGCTGGTCGGCTGGGCGATCGGCGGCATCGTGTTCGGGCGCATCACCGACCGCATCGGCCGCACCCGCACCCTGATGCTGACCATGGCGCTGTACGCGGTGGGGACGGCGCTGTGCGCGGTGGCTCCCAACCTGTGGGTGCTGATGCTGTTCCGCCTGGTCGCCAGCCTGGGCATCGGCGGCGAGTGGGCGGCGGGCGCCGCGATGGTGGCGGAGGTGGTGCCGGAGCGCCGGCGGGTCGAGGCCGGCGCCCTCCTCTACACGTCGGCGCCGTTCGGCATCTATCTCGCGAGCTTCGTGAACTTCCACATCGCCGGCGTGTGGTGGAAGAGCCAGCCCGAGATCTCGTGGCGCTACGTCTTTCTCGCCGGCCTGCTGCCGGCGGCGGTTGCGCTCCTCGTCCGCCTGTTCGTGCGCGAACCCGAGCGCTGGAAGAAGACCGCCGCGACGCAGCGGCCGGCGGTGCTTGCCGATCTGTTCGACGCCGAGCACTGGCGGCTGACGCGCAGCGGATTCCTGATGGCGCTCACCGCGCTCGTCATGTGGTGGAGCTGCAACGCCTTCATTCCGGTCGTGGCGACCGGCCTGGCGCAGCTCGAGGCCCAGGCGCGCGGGCTCGACCGCGCCGCGTCCCTGGCGCTGTCGGAAGCCTGGAAAGCGACCGCCACCAGCCGCTTCAACTGGGGCGGCCTCCTGGGCACCTTGCTGACCGTGCCGGCGGCCAAGTGGCTGGGGCGGCGGGCGATGTTCGCGATCTACTTCGTGCTCTCGGCGCTGGCGATCTTCGCCACCTTCGGCCTCGACCTTGCGCCCGAGCAGCGCCTGGGGATGTACTTCTGGGTCGGGCTGTCGGTGTTCGGCGTCTTCGGCAGCTTCACGTACTACTTGCCCGAGCTCTTCCCGACCCGCCTGCGCGGCACCGGGGCGGGCTTCTGCTACAACATCGGCCGCGTCCTCGCCGCCGCCGGTCCGATTCTGGTGGGAGCGATCGCCGCACGCGGCACGGGCACCGCGATCAAGACGCTGTTCTACGTCGGGTTCGTGCCGATCGCCGGGCTGCTCTTCCTGCCCTGGGTGATCGAGACGCGCGGCAAGAGCCTTGCCGATTGACGAATTGGGCGATACTGGAGTGACCGGCGCGGAGCGTCCCCTGCTCCGCCGCGTGGCCCCTGAGAAGGAGGGTGGAGCATGCGTCGTCATCTGGTCGTGGCAGGTCTGGTAGTCGTCGCGCTGCTGCTCGCCGCGGGTCTCGGCTATGCCGCCGCGGTCAAGCAGTACCAGTGGACCGGCACCGTCACCGAGGTGGGTGGCGGCACGATCTCGGTCGACAAGGGCGGCGAGGTCTGGCAGTTCTCGACCGAGGGCATGAAGGCCGTGAAGGCCAAGAAGGGCGACAAGGTCACCGTGTACTACAAGATGGTGGCCCAGAAGATCGAAGAGAAGTAGCCGCAGAGACGACGCGGCCCGCGGAAGAGGCCTCTCCGCGGGCCGCGCAGAATTCCGCGCTGCGAAGCTCTAGCCCATCCCCAGGTTCTTGAGCAGTCCGCCGAGCAGATTGCCACCGGCTTCTTGTTGCGGAATCTGACCCTGCGGCGTCAGCTTGTCGATCAGGGTCGGCAGGATGGCTGCGAGTGCGCCGGCTGCCGCCTGGGGCGGGATGCCGAACTTCTGCGCCAGCGCGCCGAGCTGACCGCTGCCGAGCACGCCCGACAGCTGGTCGCCGGTGATCGCCGGGTTGGGCCCGGTGCTGATCCACGACGACATCATCGAGCCCAGGCCCTTCTGCTGGAACACCTGGGCCAGGCCCGCGATGCCACCGTGCTGCTGGAGAAGGTCCATGGCCGCCTGGACGGCGCCCTCGTGGTGTGGACCGCCGCCGACCTCACCCAGCACCTGCTGCGTCAACTGCTCCATGAGTCCCATCGCGTCCTCCTTGCCGTGGCTAGGTCTTCTTGTGCTCCGGCGTCTTCGCCGCGCGGTAGCCGGCGGCGATCGCATCCTGCTCGGTCATCCACTTGCCTTCCTTGGTCTTCCCGTACCACTCGTCGCCGGGCCGGTGGTACACCTTGGTCGAGGTGTTCACCCAGACCATGCCCGGCGAGGGCGGCGTGCGTGCGACGGTGGTCGTGGTCGCGGCGGCGCTGCTCGCTTTGGTCGAGGTCCGGACTGCGGCGTGCGTCGCGGCGGGCGCGGCTGCCGGTGCAGCGGCCGGCGCGGCCTGCGCAGCGGCGGTCCCGACCGTCACGTTGGCCTTGATCTTGGCGATCGTCGCCGCCGGGACGCCCGCTTTGGCGAGGTCGTCGACCGTGGCGTAAGGCCGACCGGCGATGATCTTCTTCGCCGTCGCGGCGCCGACGCCGCTCAGCGACTCGAGCTCCTTCATGCTGGCGTTGTTGATGTCGACCGGTCCCACGGGCGCCTTCGTCGCCTTCGCGCTCGTCGCCGGAGCGGCCGCCGCCGGCGCTGCCGCCGTCGCCTTGGCCTTGGACTTCGACGTCGGCTTCGCCGGGCTGGCCGCAGGCGCCGCAGCGGCGCCCACGATCACCATGTCCTTGATCTTGGCGATCGTCGCGGCCGGAACTCCGGCCTTGGCGAGATCCTCCACCGTGGCGTAGGGCCGGCCGGCCACGATCTTCTTCGCGGTCGCGGCGCCGATGCCGGGGAGCCCTTCGAGCTCCTTCATCGACGCGTTGTTGAGATCGACCTGCTTCGCGCTCGCGGCCCGCGCCGGAGCCACCACGAGCACCGCGAGCAGCAGCACCGCTCCAGTCACGAAAGCCTTCCTCATCCGATCCATTGAAAATCTCCTTCGAAGTGGGTCGCGGCCGGGGGGCAGATCTCAAGTGTACCGCCCTTCCTGCCGGGCTGGCCGGGGGATCAGGCTACGGATCCCATCGCGGCGCGGTCGCGCTCAAGAGCGCTGCGTCCGGCGAGCAGTACGACGCCGGCGAGCGCCAGCATCGCCCCGGTCGCCAGGACCGGCAGGGTGAGCCCGACACGGTCGGAAGCGACGCCGATCAGCCAGGGCGAGGCGGCGTCGCCGAGCAGGTGAATCATCATGGTGGTGACTGCGAAGCCGCGGCCGCGCAGCGTCGCCGGCAGCACGTTGGCGAGCGCCGCGTTGAGCGGGCCGGTGTTGAGGAAGAGGAGGAGCAGGGTCAGGAACATCGCCGGCCAGAAGACGCGCGGGTCGGGATGGAGGACCGCCAGTGCGGTGAAGACCAGCGAAGCGCACAGGCCGACGCCGCTCACCGCGAACGCCGCCGCCCGCACGCGGCCCTCGAGGCGATCGGAGAGATGACCGCCGAACAACGTGCCGGCGAAGCCGGCGACGACCAGGATGGCGCCGAAGGTCGAGGTCGCCTGCTCGAGGGAGAGGCCGCGCACTCGCACGAAGTAGGTCGGCATCCAGGTCGCGAGGCCGCCCATCGCGAAGGTGTAGAGGATCTGGGCGACCGTGTTGTAGAGGTAGCTGCGCCGGCGGACGAGCTCGCGCAGGGTCGGGGCGAGGCCCAAGTCGAGCGCCGCGCCGCCGGGCTGGCGGTCGTGGATGCCGCGCTCGGGCTCGGTCAGGAGGAGCAGTGCCAGGGCGAGCGCGGCGCCCGGGATGCCGGCGACGAAGAACGCCTGTCGCCAGCCGAAGTGGGTGCCGATCGAGCCGCCGACGATGTAGCCCAGAGCGCTGCCCACCGGGATCGCGGCGTAGAACACCGCCAGCGCCCGTGCCCGGCGCTCGGGCGGGTAGTAGTCGGAGAGCAGCGACGGGGTGATGACCGAGTAGCTCGCCTCGCCGACCCCGATCAGGCCGCGAGCGATGAGCAGCAGGGCGTAGGTCGGCGCCAGGCCGGAAGCGACGGTCGCCAAACTCCACAGCAGCACCCCGGCCGCGGCGAGCGGCAGCCGGCGCTGGCGGTCGCCGAGCCAGCCGGCAGCGGGGGAGACCAGCGAGTAGGTGAGGATGAAGGCCGACTGCAGCAGACCGCCCTTGGCGTCGGAGAGCGCGAACGCCGCCAGCATGAGCGGCAGCACCGCGGCGCCGACGTAGCGGTCGACGTAGTTCAGGGTGTTGATGCCGGAGAGGAGCGCCAGCGCCACCCGCCGTGACTGGATCCGGCCGGTGAGCCTCATGGCGCTCCTTGCCGCGCCGTTGCCGTCGGCACCAGGGCGGCGAGAGCGCGCAGCTCCTCGCCGAGCGCGCGGCGCTGCTCGAGCAGCAACCGGCGAAGCCCCGGCCGGCGCAGACCGGTGAAGAAGCCGCGTGCCGCGCGCCGGGCGCGCTCCAGCCGCTCGCGCCAGGCGAGCGCCGCGAAACCGGCCGGGAAAAGTGCGACGAGCAGGGCGCCGAGTCCCCACCCGCCGGCGAGGTGCCAGGCGATTCGGGCCTCGGCGGCCCAGAGGAGCGGGTAGGCGACGATCCCGGTGCCGAGCTTGACGGTGGCGAGCATGTCGGGCTCGGGTCGCGCCAGGCGGACGACGGCGGCGGTCGCGAGATACGGCAG
>JBLMYC010000015.1:0-12591 GCA_050258075.1 Acidobacteriota bacterium | reverse complement strand
GGCCGGGATCGACGCGCGCACCGTGCCAGCGTACGCCGAAGTGCAGGTGCGGTCCCGAGGCGCGGCCGGTCGCTCCGACCCGACCGATCTCCATGCCGCGCTTCACCTGCTGGCCGGGACGCACCAGGATCGCGCTCAAGTGGAAGTACATGGTGAACAAGCCGTCACCGTGGAAGACGAACACCGCGCGGCCGGGGAAGAACTGGTCCTCCGCCAGCACCACCCGGCCGTCGGCCGCGGCGCGCACCGGCGTGCCCGCCGGGGCCGGGAAGTCGGCGCCGGTGTGCGGACTGCGTGGCTGGCCATTGAACACCCGCCGGCTGCCGAAGCGCCCGCCGGCCGGCAAGGGATCGAGCGGTGCCAGCAGCGGCAGGTGGAAGTGCCCCGGACCGTCGAGCGACCACAAGCGCGCCACCCGCTCCTCCTCGCGCAGGGCGCGCGCCAGGTCCTGCGGTGACAGGTTCACCTTGCTGTCGTCCTGGAGCTCGATCTTCTGTTCGGGATAGGGATAGGGCGCGACCCGCAGCGTGCGGCGCTCGGTCCTGCCTTCGCGCACCCGCGCCACCTCCACCGTGCCGGTCGCCAGCAGGTCGACGGCGTACCAGCAGGCGCCGTCGAGCGGCGCCCAGCGCCGGTCGCCCTCGCGGCAGCCGGCGAGGTCCTTGCCCGGCCAGCGCACCAGGCTGCCGGGCGCGACGACCGCGTCGGCGGAGGGCAGCGTGGCCGCCTCGAGGCGGGCGGCGCAGCCGAGGGCGAGCGCGAGGGCGAGCAGGGCGCGGCTTGTCATGGCCGGCGATCGTATGCCATCCGGCGGCGAGCGCGCTGCTAGACTCCGCCGCCGTGACCACCTCGACCCGTCGTGCCACGTCGCGTGCCAGCATTTTCGTCCTCGCCCTCCTCCTCGCCTCGCTCGTCACCGCGGCCCTGCAGGCCGCCCCGGCTGCCGGCGGCCCCGACGACCCGCTCGCCGGCCTGCGCTTCCGCTCGATCGGCCCCTATCGCGGCGGCCGGGTGACCGCGGTCGCGGGGGTGCGCGGCCAGCCCAACGTGTACTTCTTCGGCGCCACCGGCGGCGGCGTCTGGAAGACGACTGACGCGGGGACGACCTGGGAGCCGATCTCGGATCACGACTTCCACACCGGCTCGATCGGCGCCATCGCGGTGGCACCGTCCGATCCCAACGTCCTCTACGTCGGGACCGGCGAGTCGCCGATCCGCGGCAACCTGTCGTCGGGCGACGGGCTCTACAAGTCGACCGACGCCGGGGCGACCTGGAGTCACCTCGGGCTCGCGGGGAGCGAGCAGATCGCCCGCGTCGCGGTCGACCCGCGCGACCCCGAGCGGGTCTACGTCGCGGCCCAGGGGAGCCCGTGGGGCCCGAGCGAGGAGCGCGGCGTGTACCGCTCGCGCGACGGCGGCAGGACCTGGCAGCGCGTGCTGTTCGTTTCGCAACGCGCCGGGGCCTGCGACCTGGCGCTCGACCCGACCAATCCGCGCGTCCTCTACGCGGCGTTCTGGCAGGTGGTGCGCCGGCCGTGGACGATCGACAGCGGCGGCCCGGACAGCGGTCTTTACGAGTCGAGCGACGGCGGCGACTCCTGGAAGAGGCTCGGTGGCGGTCTGCCCGAGGGCGTGGTGGGGCGGATCGGGGTGGCGGTGGCACCCGCGCAGCCGCAGCGGGTGTGGGCGATCGTCGAGGCCAAGGACGGCGGCGTATATCGCAGCGACGACGGCGGCGAGAGCTTCGTCCTGGCGAGCTCAGCGCACAAGCTGCGCGAGCGCGCCTGGTACTACTCGTGGATCTACGCCGATCCGAAGAACGCCGACACCGTCTGGGTGCCCAACGTCGAGCTCCACAAGTCGATCGACCAGGGCAAGACGTTCACCGCGGTCCTGCTCGGCGACACCCACGACCTGTGGATCGATCCCGACAATCCGCAGCGCATGATCCTCGGCGACGACGGCGGGGCGCGAGTCTCCGTCAACGGCGGCCAGACCTGGTCGAGCGAGATGAACCAGCCGACCGCGCAGATCTACCGCGTGCTGGTCGACCGCCGCTCGCCGTACTGGATCTACGGCGCGCAGCAGGACCAGGGCACGATCGCCATCCCCAGCGCGGTGCCCGGCGACGGCATCGGTGCCGGCGACTGGTACGACGTCGGCGGCGGCGAGAGCGCCTGGATCGCTCCCGATCCGCGCGACCCCGACCAGGTGTGGGCCGGGAGCTACGGCGGCTCGATCACGCGCTACGACCACCGCACCCGGCAGGCCCGCGAGGTGAGCGCCGAGCTGCAGCCGATCGACGGCATGGCGACCCGCGATCTGCGCTACCGGTTCAACTGGAACGCCCCCGTCCTCGTCTCACGCCACGACCCCGACGTCCTCTATCACGCCGCCCAGAAGCTGTTGCGCAGCCGCGACCGGGGCGAGACCTGGGAGGAGGCGAGCCCCGACCTGACCCGCAACGATCCCGCCAGGCAGGGCTACTCCGGCGGACCGATCGGCTGGGAGATCACCGGCGCGGAGGTCTACGACACGATCTTCGCGCTCGCCGAGTCGCCGCAGGAGAAGGGCACGCTGTGGGCCGGCACCGACGACGGTCTGGTGTGGATGACCACCGACGACGGAGGGCACTGGACCCAGGTCACGCCGCCGGGCCTGCCCGAGTGGGCGCAGGTCAACTCGATCGAGCTCTCGCCGCTCGATTCGCAGGCGGCGTATGTCGTCGCGACGCGCTACAAGCTCGGCGACCGCCGGCCGTACATCTTCCGCACCCGCGACCGGGGCCGCACCTGGACCGCGATCGTGCACGGCATTCCCGACACCGCGTTCGCACGCGCCGTGCGCGAGGACCCGGAGCGGCGCGGGCTGCTGTACGCCGGCACCGAGGCCGGCCTGTACGTCTCCTTCGACGATGGCGACTCCTGGCGCCCGTGGCGCTCGAACCTGCCGCCGGTGCCGATCACCGACCTTGCGGTGGCACAGGGCGACCTGGTGGTAGCGACGCAGGGCCGCGCCTTCTGGGTGCTCGACGACCTTTCACCGTTGCACGCCTGGCGGCCCGAGATCGCCGCCGCCGACGCGTTCCTCTTCCCGCCGCGCGCCGCGCTGCGCCGCCACACCGCGGGTCCCACCGGCGACCACGCGCTGCGCCAGGCGCTGGGCGAGAACGCGCCGCAGGGCGTCGCGGCGACCTTCTGGTTGAAGCAGAAGCCGCCCGGCGACGTGACGCTCGAGATCCTCGACGGCGGACGCGTGCTGCGCACCTACTCGAGCCGCCCGGCGACGACCGCGACGGCGGCGAGCGCGCAAGACGACGACCGCGACCACGTCGACAAGCCGCTGGAGGTCCACGCCGGGATCAACCGCGTGGTCTGGGACCTGCGCGAGTCGGTGCCCGCGCTCCTGGTGCCGGGCTATGTCTACGACGATTTCCCGCCGCAAGGCGTGATGGTGCCGCCCGGGCGCTACACGGTGCGCCTGCGGGTCGGCGAGCGGACCCTGGAGCAAACCGCCGAGATCCTGCCCGACCCCGCCGTCGCGGTCGCGGCCGCCGACCTCGCGCGCCAGGCCGAGCTCGCGCGCCAGGCGCAGGCGGGTCTCGCCTCGACCCATCGCCTGGTGCGCGGCCTGCGCGACCTCGACGCCCAGCTCGCGACCCTGGCACGCAACGCGCCCGAGCTCGCCACACCGGCGCAAGCGCTGCAGAAGAAGCTCGACGCGCTGTCGCGGGAGCTGCTCAACCCAGATCTCCAGGCCGACGAGGACTCGCTGGTCTACACCCCGGCGCTCGACTTCCAGTTCGCCGCGCTGGCCTCCTACGTCACGAGCGCCGACGCCGCGCCGCGCCCCGCCGAGCGGCAGCGTCTGACCGAGCTCGAGGCCCGCCTCCAGGGCCTGCGCCAGAAGCTCGACACGCTGCTGGGAGAGGATCTCGCGGCGTTGGTCGCGCAGGCCCGCGCCAAGGGCTACGGCGCGATCGTGCCCCCGGTCGAGCTACGCGCCGCGGGCGGCGGGCTCTAGGAGAGGCTCACGCGCCGGCGAGGGCGGGGATCGCGGCGCCGTGCACGGCGCGCGCCCGCGACGAGGCGAGGAACAGGATGAGGTCGGCGATCGCCTCGGGCGAGACCCACTGGCCGGGGTCGGCATCCGGCATCGCGGCGCGATTCGCCGGCGTGTCGATCGTCCGCGGCAGCACCGCGTTGACCCGGATGCCACGCGGCCGCAGCTCGGCGGCGAGCGACTCGGTGATGCGCAGCGCCGCTGACTTCGCCGCGCTGTAGGCGGCCAGGTTGGCGCTGCCCGCGAGCGCCGCCTCCGCCGCCACGGTGACGATCGCCCCCGCCCCCTGGCGCAGCATCCACGGCACCACGGCGCGCGACACGACGAAGACGGCACGCCCGTGCGAGGCCCACATCGCGTCGAGGTCCTCGAGCGGCGTCTCGGCGACCGGCTGGCCGCCGCGGAAGCCGCCGGCGGCATGCACCAGGACGTCGATCCGCCCGAAGCGCTCGATCGCCGCCGCGACCATGCCCTCGACCGCGGCGGCGTCGGCGAGCTCGGCGGCGACGATCAACACGTCGCCCTGCCCGCCCCAGACCGCATCGAGCTTGGCGCGGTTGCGCTCGGCGACGACCAGCCGCGCGCCCGCGGCGCGGAACGCACGGCCGACCACCGCGCCGAGCGGCCCCGAGCCGCCGGTGACCAGCGCCACCTTGCCGTCGAGATCTCCCATCGATCGCTTCCTCCCGCCGGTCGATTCGATCACAGAACCGCCGCGCCCTTGCACTGCCCAGCGGCGCCCCATAGCATCCTCCTCACCGGGAGATCCGATGCTCCGTGATCCGCTCCGCCCGCTTCGCGCGCTCGCCACCGTTCTGCTCGCCACGGCGCTCGCCGCACCGGTCCTCGCTGAGGATCCGATCACGTTCGAGCCGCCGGTGCCCACCGAGCTGGACGTCGTGATCGCCGTCATCCACCAGAGCGGGACTTGTCGGGTGTGGGGCGGGGGCCTCGGGGTGGGCACCGACTCCGTCACGCTCTCCGGCTCGGTGCCGAGCGACACGCCCTGCACGCCGGAGCTCCAGGCGAGCCTCGAGACCCAGCACGTCGCGATCGGCAACCTTCCCGCCCGCCGATACCGCGTCGACGCCGTCGACCATTCCTGGCCGGGAGTCGACCTCGTGTCCTACCTCACCGTCGTGCCCACCCCCGACACCAGCGGCGTCCGCCTGGACGTCGATCCACGCCTGCCGACGAGCGCCGATGCGATCGCGCTGCGGGTTCGCCTGGGGCAGGTCGGATGCTTGTGGGCCGTCGCCCTCGACCGAGTGGACGGCAACGCCATCCGCCTGGCCACGCTGTCGCTACCGGTCGACCCATGCCCGCCGCTCGCTCCGATCGACGAGACCTTCACCCTGCCCCCGCTGGCGGCCGGCGACTACCAGGTGCTGCTCGCCGCCACGCCGATCGGCAGCTTCCATGTCGCGCCGCCCGCGCGGGAACTGAGCCTCCTGTCCGGCCGCTTCGCCGTCACTCTCGGCTGGAGCGCGGAGGCCGGCGCTCCGCTCTCGCCGGCAGCGGCCGTGCAACTCACCGACCAGTCCGGCTACTTCTGGTTCTTCGCTCCCGGCAATCTGGAGCTGTCGGTCAAGGTGCTCGACGGACGGGCGATCAATGGCCATTTCTGGGTCTTCGCGAGCGCCCTTACCGACCGCCCGTTCACGCTCCAGGTGGTGGACACGGCGAACGGATGCGAGCACTTCGTCGACCCGCGCTGCCCGACCCGTACCTACTCGAGCCCGGCCGGGCACGGCACCAACGTCCTCGATTTTGCGGCCTTCCCGGAGTGAGCCGATGCGCGCCGCCTCGCTGCGTCCGACCCTGCTCGCCGGTCTTCTGCTCGCCGCCGCGCTCGTCGCACCCGGAGCGGCGGTCACCCTCACGAGCTTCGCGATCGAGCCGCGCCTGCCCTCGACCGGGGACGCCGTGCGCTTCCGCCTCGACGGCGACGCGTCTCCCTGCTTCGTGGGCTTCACCGCCCCGCGGCTCGAGGGGCATGGCATCCGCATCCAGGCTTCGTACAACAGGATTCCCTACTGCCCGTCGCCGACTGTCTTTTCGAACGAGCTGCAGATGCCGCCGCTCGCCGCCGGCACCTACCGTGTGGTGGTCGAAGACCGCGGCTTCGTCCTGTACACCGAGACGTTGATCGTCCAGCCCCTGTCGACGGAGCTCGCCTTGCACCACGACTCGTTCCTCGCCCGCCTGCACCGGCACGTGGGAGGACCGTCGGGCCCGGATGCTCTCGCCCAGGCGGTGACGCTCACCGATCAGTCCGGCTATTTCTGGTTCTTCGATCCCGCCAACACCGAGGTGACGATCAAGATCCTCGATGGCCGCGCGGTGAACGGCCATTTCTGGATCTTCGTCTCCAGCCTGACCGACGTCGCCTTCACGCTCGAGGTCGAGGACAGCGACATCCACTGCGACCCGAGCGGCGCGCCCTGTCCCAACACCCGCACCTACAGCGGCGTCGCCGGGCAGAACCGCAACCTGATCGATCTCGCGGCGTTCTGATCCCGCCGCCGGGTTAGCATAGGAGATCGTTCCAGCGAGGAGCTCCGTGGCCCCTTCCAACCCCGCCCGCTTCGCGAAGCTGTCGATAGCCGCCGCGCTGCTGACGATCGGCCTCAAGGGCGCGGCGTACGTCCTCACCGGCTCGGTGGGGCTGCTCTCCGACGCCCTCGAGTCGGTCGTCAACCTGGCCGCCGCGGCGATGGCGCTGGCGATGTTGAACATCGCGGCGCGCCCGGCCGACGAGGACCATCCCTACGGCCACACCAAGGCCGAGTACTTCGCGAGCGGCGCCGAGGGCGCCCTGATCCTGCTCGCCGCGGCGTCGATCGCGATGGCTTCGGTCGACCGCCTGCTGCATCCCCACCCGCTCGAGCGGCTGGGCCTGGGCCTGGCGATCTCGATCGTCGCCTCGGGGGTGAACGCCGCGGTCGCCCTGGTGCTGCTGCGCGCCGCGCGCCGGCATCGCTCGATCACCCTCGAGGCGGACGCCCACCACCTGCTGGCCGACGTCTGGACCTCGGCCGGCGTGGTGGTCGGAATCGTCGCCGTGGCGGTGACGGGTTGGCAACCGCTCGACTCGATCGTCGCCATCGCGGTCGCCATCAACATCGTCTGGACGGGCGCCAAGATCGTGCGCAACTCGGTGCTCGGTCTGATGGACACCATGCTGCCGAAGGCCGACCAGGAGACCCTGCAACGGGTGCTCGAGCCCTACGTCGCCGCCGGCGTGCAGTGGCACGCCCTGCGCACCCGCCAGTCGGGACCGCGCCGCTTCATCTCGTTCCACGTGCTGGTGCCGGGGAAGTGGACGGTGCAGCACGGCCATGCCTTGCTCGAGGCGATCGAGGCCGACGTGCGCAAGGCCTTCGAGAACACCACCGTGTTCACCCACCTCGAGTCGCTCGACGATCCGCGCTCCTGGGAGGACACCAAGCTCGACCGCCCGGGCGATCTCCCAGCGGAGCCGCCGAGCGTCAGCGCCGGCCCGCCAGGGCGATGACCTCGAGCTCGACCCGCGCGCCGAGCGCCAGGCCGCTCGCGGCAAAGGCGCTGCGCGCCGGCAGCGCGGCGCCGAAGAACTCGCGATAGATCCGGTTGAAGGCCGCCCACTCGCCGATGTCGGCGAGGAACACCGTGCAGCGCACGACCCGGTCGAGCCCGGAGCCGCTGGCCGCGAGCACGGCGCTCACGTTCTCCAGCGTCTGCCGCGCCTCGGCGGCGATGCCGCCCGGCACCAGCTCGAGCGTCCCCGGCCGGTTGCCGAGCTGGCCGGAGAGGAACAGCAGGTCGCCCGCCCGCACCGCGTCCGAGAACGGCAGATCGAGCGCCGCCGTCGCCGGCGAGCGGAACCGCTCGAAGCCCGGCCGCGTTCTCTTTCCTTTCATCCCGGTCTCCTATAGCTGGTCACCGGTGCTAGCTTAGACGCAGCCCCGGTGGACGAGAATCGGCCGACTGTACCCGAGCCGCTGCACCCGCGCTCCGCGAACGCCGGGGGAATCCTCGCCCGCGGCGCCCCGCTCGGACGCTACCTGGTGCTCGAGCGCCTCGGGGCCGGCGGCATGGGCGTCGTCTACGCGGCCTACGACCCCCAGCTCGACCGCAAGGTGGCGGTCAAGCTGCTGCGCACCGAGTGGTCGGGGGACCGCGACGCCGCACGCGCCCGCCTGCTGCGCGAGGCCCAGGCGCTGGCCCGCCTGGCCCACCCCAACGTGATCGCCGTGCATGACGTCGGAACGCTCGGCAACCAGGTGTTCGTCGCCATGGAGTTCGTGGACGGCGAGACGCTCGCCGAGGCGCTCGAGAACAGGCCCCGCGATTGGCGCCGGGCGCTGGAGCTATACCTGCAGGCTGGCGAGGGCCTCGCCGCAGCGCACCAGGCCGGGCTCGTGCACCGCGACTTCAAGCCCGCCAACGCCCTGCTCGGGCGCGACGGACGGGTGCGGGTGCTCGACTTCGGCCTGGCGCGCGCGGTCGGCGGCGGCGACGAGGGGGCGCCGGCCGCCGGTGTCGCGCCGGCCTCCGGCAGCGCCTCGCCCGGCCTCCTGGCCACACCCCTCACCGTCGCCGGTGCGCTGCTCGGCACGCCGGCGTACATGGCGCCCGAGCAGCTCGCCGGCCAGCCCGCCGACGAGCGCAGCGACCAGTGGAGCTTCGCGGTGGCCCTGTACGAAGCGGTCTACGGCGAGCACCCCTGCGGCGGCACCACCCTGCCCGAGATGATCGAGCGCATCCGCAGCGGTGCGCTGCGGCCGGAGCCGCCGTCGACCGAGGTGCCACGCTGGCTGCGCGCCGTGCTGCTGCGGGCCCTCTCGCGCGAGCCGGCGGCGCGCTTTGCGGCCATGAGCGACCTGTTGGCGGCGCTGCGCGCCGACCCGCTGCGCGCGCGCCGGCGGCGCCTGGGGATCGGCTTCGCGGTGGCGGCGGTGCTGGCGCTGGCGGGCGGATTCCTGGCCTGGCGGCACGGCGTCGGCGAGCTCTGCGCCGGGGCCGAGGGCAAGCTGGTCGGCGTCTGGGACCCGTCGCGCAAGACGCAGGTGCAGGCCGCGTTCGCCGCGAGCTCCCTGCCTTTCGCGGAAGAGTCCTGGCGCGCTGTCGCGGCGGCGCTCGACCGCTACGCCGCCGACTGGGCGAGCCAGCGCACCCAGGCCTGCGTCGCAACCCGCGTGCACGGCGAGCAGTCGGAGGAGCTGCTCGACCTGCGAATGGCCTGCCTGGATCAGCGGCTGGGCGAGCTGCGCGCGCTCACCCAGCTCCTCGCTCGCGCCGATGCCAGGACCGTCGAGCGCGCCGTCCCCGCCGCCTACGCACTTTCACCACTCGCCGGCTGCGCCGACACCGTGGCGCTCAAGGAGCGCACGCCGCTACCCCGGGACCCGGCGCAGCGCGCGCGCCTCGACACGGCTCGCGATGGGGTCGCCGAGATCAAGGCGATGCGCGATGCCGGCAAGTACCGCGAGGCGCTCGCGAAATCGGCGCCTTTGCTCGCGCAGGTCGAAGCCCTGGGCTACAAACCCCTGATCGCACAGGCCAGCTACCTGGTCGGCGACCTGCAGCAGAAGACCGGCGATTTCGACGGCGGCGTGCGGCGCCTGGAGGATGCAGTGTGGGCCGGCGTCGCCGGCCGCGACGAGGCGGCGGCGGCCGAGGCCGCGGCGCAGATCGTCTACGTGGTCGGCTACCGCAAGGCGGATTTCGACGCCGCGTCGCGCTGGGGCGAACGCGCCGCGGCGCTGCTCGAGGCGGCGGGCGGCGACGACGCGGTGGCCGGGGAGCTGCAGAACAACCTGGGAATCGTCTACCAGGAGAAGGGTGAGTCGGCCGCAGCGGAGAAGGCGTTCCTCGCTGCGCTCGAGCTGCGCCGGCGCGCCTACGGCCCCGACCATCCCGACGTGGCGCGGGCGCTCAACAACCTCGGTACCGCGTACACCAAGACCGAACGCTACAGCGAGGCGCTCGATTACTTCCGGCGCGCGCTCGCGGTCAAGGAGAAGACGCTCGGCTCGACCCACCCGCAGCTCGCCACCACGCTCGACAACATCGGCATCATCCTCGGCTACCTGGGGCGCAACGAGGAGGCGCTCGGGTACCACCTGCGCGCCGTCGAGATCACCGAGCGCGCTCTGGGCAAGCAGAACGTCACCCTCGCCGCCACGCTCAACAACCTGGGCACGGTCTACGAGGCCCTGGGGCGCTTCGATGATGCGCTCGCCGCCGAGCGCCGCGCGCTGGCGATCAACGAGCAGGCGCTGGGGCCCGACCATCCGGACCTCACTTACGCCCTCGACTCGCTGGGTACCACGCTGCTCCGCAAAGGCGACGCCGGCGCCGCGGAGGGCGTCTTCCGGCGCTCGCTGGCGATCGCCGACAAGAGCCTCGGCGAAGCCAGCGAGCAGACCAGCTTTCCGCTGCTCGGGCTGGCCCGCGCGCTGCTCGAACAACGCCGTCCGGCGGAGGCACTGTCCTTCGCCCGCCGGGGGCTCGCGATCCGGTCGCGCGGGCCGGACAAGGGATTCCTCGCCGAGGCCCGCTTCGTCGTCGCCCGGGCGCTTTGGGACTCGGGCCAGGACCGCCCGGCGGCGCTGGCGCTCGCCCGGCAGGCCCGCGAGGCGCTCCGCTCGGGAGCCGGCCTGCACGTCGATCTGCTGGGCGAGATCGAGCACTGGCTGGCGGCGCGTGGCGGCGCCTTGCCGCCGGCGTCGAGCTGAGCGCCGGCCGGCGCCTCGACCTCACTTCTGCTGCAGGAGATCCGCCACCAGCGCCGTCCACCCGGTCTGGTGGGAAGCGCCGACGCCGCGGCCGTTGTCGCCGTGGAAGCACTCGTAGAACAGGACTTTGTCGTTGAAGCGTGGATCGCTCTGCGCCTTGGGATCGTGGCCGTAGACCGGGCGCTTGCCGTTCTCGTCCGGCAGGAAGATCGCGATCAGCCGGCGCTCGAGCTCGTCGGCCGCCTGGTCGAGCGTCACCTGCCTGCCCGAGCCGGTCGGCAGCTCGACCGTGAGCTCGGCGCCGTAGTAGCGACCGAAGCGGCGCAGCGCCTCGAGGATCAGATAGTTCATCGGGAACCACACCGGCCCGCGCCAGTTGGAGTTGCCGCCGAACAGCCCGGAGTCCGACTCGCCCGGCTGGTAGGAGACCGAGAACTCGTGCCCGTCGAGATGCAAGACGTACGGCTGCTCGAGATGATGGCGCGACAGCGCGCGCACGCCGTACGGCGACAGGAACTCGCTCTCGTCGAACACCCGCTCGAGGACGCTCTTCAGCCGGTAGGGGCGCAGCAGGGAGAGCATGCGACGGTCCTCCATGCCGGGCTCGTGGAAGCGCGATACGAGCTCGGCGAGGTCGGGCCGGTAGTTGAGGAACCACTCCATCCGCGCCGTGAAGTCGGGAACCTTGGCGAGCAGCGCGGCGTCCAGGATCTCGACCGCGAACAGCGGGATCAGCCCGACCATGGAGCGCACCCGCAGGCGCTCCAGGCTGCCGTCGGGCAGGTGCAGGAGGTCGTAGAAGAAGCGATCCTCGTCGTCCCAGAAGTTCTCGCCCTGGCCGCCGAGGTTGGTGAGCGCCGCCGCGACGTACAGGAAGTGCTCGAAGAACTTGGTCGCGATGTCCTCGTACACCGCGTCCTCCTGCGCCAGCTCGAGCGCGATGCGCAGCAGGTTCAGGGAGTACATCGCCATCCAGCCGGTGCCATCGGCCTGGTCGAGGTGGCCGCCGCCGGGCAGCTCGGAGCTGCGGTCGAAGACGCCGATGTTGTCGAGCCCCAGAAAGCCGCCCTGGAAGAAGTTGCGGCCCTCGACGTCCTTGCGGTTCACCCACCAGGTGAAGTTCAGCATCAGCTTGTGGAACACGCGCTCGAGGAAGGCGCGGTCGGCGCGCCCGGTGAGCTGGCGGTCGATTTCGTAGACCCGCAGCGCCGCCCAGGCGTGCACCGGCGGGTTGACGTCGCCGAGCGCCCACTCGTACGCCGGCAGCTGGCCGTTGGGGTGCATGTACCACTCGCGGGTGAGCAGCACGAGCTGGTGCTTGGCGAACTCGGGGTCGAGCTGGGCGAGCGGCACGCAGTGGAACGCGAGATCCCAGGCCGCGTACCAGGGGTACTCCCAGGCGTCGGGCACCGACAGGACGTCGGCGTTGTTGAGATGGAACCAGTCGTGATTGCGGCCCTGCAGGCGCTCGGGCGGCGGCGCCGGCTGGCCGGGATCGCCGCCGAGCCAGCGCGGCACGTCGTAGTGGTAGAACTGCCGGGTCCACAGCAGACCGGCGTAGGCCTGGCGCTGCACCCGGCGCGGCTCGTCCTGCGTCGCCGCCCACGGCAGGGTAGCGTAGAACTCGTCGGCCTCGGCGAGGCGCGCCGCGAAGACCGCCGCGAAGTCGGCGAACGGCTGCCCGTGGCGGACGCGCGACAGGCGCAGGCGCACGGTGCGCGACTCGCCGGCGCCCAGGGCGAGCACGTAGCGGGCCGCCCCCGGGGTGGCGGCGCGCGCCGGGGTAACGGCGCCCACGACGCCGTGG
>JBLMYC010000014.1:0-2560 GCA_050258075.1 Acidobacteriota bacterium | reverse complement strand
CCGGGCTGCGCGGCTTCCACGCCCTGCCGCACCGCATGGAGAAGGTCGGCGAGTGGGAAGGCGTCGCGTGGTTCGACGACTCCAAGGGCACCAACGTCGGCGCCACCGCGAAGTCGCTCGCCGGCTTCCCCGACGGTGCCGTCCATCTCATTCTCGGCGGTCGCAACAAAGGCGCCGACCTGCGCGAGCTGCGGCCGGTGGTGGCGCGCAAGGTGGCGCGGCTCTATCTGATCGGCGAGTCGGCAGACGATTTCCGGCGCGCCCTGGGCGACGTCGTGGCGAGCGAGATGGCCGGCACGCTCGCGCGCGCGGTGCGCTTGGCGGCCGAGCACGGCACCGCCGGGCAGGCGATCGTGCTCTCGCCGGCCTGCGCCAGCTTCGACCAGTTCCGCGATTTCAACGACCGCGGCGAGCAGTTCCAGCGCCTGGTGCGCGGCCTGCACGCGGGAGCGAGGGCCTGATGGCGAAGAAGCTCGCTCCCGACAAGGTGCTTTTCACCACCGTCGCGCTCTTGATCGGCCTCGGCTTGGTGATGGTGTACTCGGCGAGCTCGGCGCACGTCCAGGGCAAGGCGATCAATCCCTTTCTGGTCAAGCAGGCGATCGCCGCGGCGCTCGGCCTCGGCGGCATGCTGCTCGCGATGCACGTCGACTACCGGCGGCTGCGCCACCCGGCGGTGGTGTACACGGCGCTCGGCGGCTCGCTCTTCCTGCTGCTCGGCGTGCTGTTCGCGCCGGCCCTGAACAACACCCGCCGCTGGTTCTTCGTCGGCGGGATCTCGGTGCAGCCGGCGGAGCTCGCCAAGCTGGCGCTGGTCCTCTTCCTCGCCTACCAGATCGAGCGCAAGGAGGACCGCGTCAACAGCCGGGAGCTGCTGCTGCCCTGCGCGCTGGCGAGCGCCCTGGTCGCCGGCCTGGTTCTGCTCGAGCCCGACATGGGGACGGCGGTGCTGATCGTGGCGACCGCGGCGGCGATGCTGTTCCTCGCCGGGCTGTCATGGAAGTGGGTGGGTGCGGCGGCGGTGGCCGCCGTGCCCATCGCCTGGTTCGCGGTGTTCTCGGCGCCTTACCGGCGCGAGCGCGTGCTCGCCTTCCTGCACCCGGAGCGCGACCCGCTGGGCGCCGGCTTCCAGGCCCTGCAGTCGCTGATCGCCGTCGGCTCGGGCGGGGTGCTCGGCCTGGGCCCCGGGCAGAGCGTCCAGAAGCTGTACTTCCTGCCCTACCCCCACACCGACTTCATCTACGCGATCATCGCGGAGGAGCTCGGCATGGTCGGCGCGCTGCTGGTGGTGGCGCTCTTCGCGGTGCTGCTCTGGCGCGGCGCCCGCGCCGCGCTCGCCGCCCCCGACCCCTTCGGCCGCTACCTGGCGTACGGGCTGACCGCCGCGATCGTGCTGCAGGCCCTGCTCAACGTCAGCGTCGCGGTCGCGCTGTTCCCGACCAAGGGCATCCCGTTGCCTTTCGTCTCCTACGGCGGCTGCTCGCTGGTGGTCTCGATGACCGCCTGCGGTCTGCTGCTCAACGTCTCGCAGCATGGGTGAGGAATGGCGTCAAGACACGCGCTGCTCGCGGGCGGCGGCACTGGCGGGCACATCTTCCCGGCCCTGGCGCTCGGCGCCGAGCTGCTGCGTCGGGGGTGGCGAGTGAGCTTCGTGGGCACCGCGCACGGCATGGAAGCGACGCTGGTCCCGGCGCGCGGCTTTGCGTTCCACGCCCTGCCCGCCAAGCCGCTGCTCGGCAGGGGGGCGCTGGCGCAGGTTCGCGCGCTGGCGACCGTGACGCGCTCGGCGCTGGCGGCGCGAGCCCTGGTGCGGCGCGAGGCGGTGGATGTCGTGGTCGGCACCGGCGGCTATGCCTCGGCGCCGGCGGTGCTCGGCGCGTGGCTGGCGCGGCGGCCGGCGCTGCTGTTCGAGCCCAACGCTCACGCCGGCCGTGCCAACCGCTGGCTGTCGCGCTTCGCCAGCGCCGCCGCGGTCGCGTTCGCGCCGGCGGCGACCGAGCTCGCTTGTGCAACCGAAGTTTCAGGGGTCCCGGTGCGCCCGGAGTTCTTCGCCGTGCCCGAAGCTCTGCCGGGCGCGCCGGACCCCGCTGTCCTCGTCCTCGGCGGCAGCCAGGGGGCGCAATCCCTGAACCGCGCGCTGCCCCCCGCGGTCACCCGGCTGGCCGAGCGGCTGCCCGGCCTCCGGATCGTCCACCAGTGCGGCGTGCGCCACCTCGACGAGGTGCGGGCGCTGTGGGCGGCGGTACCCGGCGCGCGCGTCGAGGTGGTGCCGTTCGTCGAGGACGTGGCGGGAGCGATGGCCGGCGCCGATCTGATCGTCTCGCGCGCCGGCGCGGTGACCCTGGCCGAGATCTGCGCTGCCGGACGTCCGGCGCTGCTCCTGCCGCTCGGCGTCGCCGGCGGCCACCAGATCGACAACGCCCGCGTTCTCCAGGCGGCGGGCGCGGCGCGCCTGCTGCTGCCGGAGGAGCTCGGTCCGGAGGCCCTGGCCGCGGCGCTCGGCGCGCTGCTCATCGACCGCACCGGGCTCGCCGCCATGGCACATGCGGCGCGCGCTCTG
>JBLMYC010000013.1:0-24675 GCA_050258075.1 Acidobacteriota bacterium | reverse complement strand
GCGCCGCGGCCTGTGGGACACGACGACGATCGTCGTCACCGCCGACCACGGCGAGGAGTTCTTCGAGCACGGCCTGATGGGCCACGGGCAGTCGCTGTACGACGAGCTGCTGCACGTGCCGTTGATCGTCAAGCCGGCGAAAAGCGTCGGCGGCCCGCGCGGCGTCGCGGTCGACGCCCTGCTCGAGAGCCGGCGCATCGCGCCGACCCTGGCGGCGCTCGGCGGTGCCAAGGTCGCGGGCAGGCTGGCGGGGCCCAGCCTGCTGCCTTGGCTCACCGGGAGCACCGGCGCCGAGTCGGCCGACCCTTATGTCGTCGCCGAGTCCTCGGAGCAGATCTCGGTGCGCACGCGCGCTTTCAAGCTGATCGCCGACCGCAAGACCGGTCACTTCACTCTGTACGACCTCGCCGCCGACCCTGGCGAGACCCGCGATGCGACCGCCGAGCATCGCCGCGAGGCGGCGATGCTGCGCGGCGACCTCAAGCGCTGGCTCGACTCGCTGCATCCCGCCGCCTCGCGCCCGGCCGAGGTCGACAAGGAAACGGTCGAGGGGTTGCGCTCGCTCGGCTACGTCCACTAGTGCCGCGCCGTCCGCTGCTCTCGCGCCTGGCGCTCGTCGCCGCCGCCTGCGGGCTCGCCCTGCTGTGCGCCGAGGTCGTGGTGCGCGTCCTGCGCCCGCAGTCGGTGCTGCTCGTCTCCCCCGGCCTGTACGCTCCGGACCCGCCGTACCGCTACCGGCTGGCTCCCGACTTCCGCGGCACGATCACCGATCGCGTCGAGTTCACGACCGCGGTGGCGATGAATCACCAGGGGTTGCGTGGCCCGGAGCTGGGTCCCAAGCGCCCCGACGTCCTGCGCATCCTGGCGCTCGGCGACTCGTTCACCTTCGGAGTCGGCGTCGCCGCGGAGCAGGCCTGGCCTGCGGTTGCGGCCGCCGACCTCGGCCGCGGCGGCGCGGGCGCCGAGGCGCTCAATGCCGGGGCTCCCGGATACGGCGCGCCCGACGAGCTCGGCTGGCTCGAGGCGCACGGCCTCGGGCTCGATCCCGATCTGGTGCTGCTCGGCGTCTTCGTCGGCAACGACCTCCAGGACGCGACACCGGGCCTGCAGGACGTGAAGGTGGTCGACGGCGCGCTGGTCGTCGATGCCGCGGCGGCGCACTCGCTCGCCGGACGCGTCAAGCGCTGGCTGTACTACCACTCGCACCTGTACGTGCTCGCCAAGGCCGGGATCGGCAGCGGCCGGCGCCTGCTCGGCCTGCCCGAGCCCTGGGCGGTGCGCGAGCAGCGCGAGGAGATGCGGCTGTACTCGGAGGCGCCGACGCCGGCCTCGACCGCCGGCGCCGCCGCGACCGGAGCCGCTTACGCGCGTCTCGCCGAGCTCGGCCGCGAGCGCGGCTTCCGGGTGGGAGCGCTGGTGATCCCCTCGCTGCAGCAGGTCGATCCCCGCGCCTGGCACGCCACGCTCGAGCGCCTGCACCTCGATCCGGCGCACCTCGATCCGGCGCGGCCGACCCGGATCTTCCTCGACCTGCTCGCCAGTGCCGGCATCCCAGCCCTCGACCTGGCGCCGGTCTATGCCCGCGAGATCGCCGGCGGCGCCCGCCTCTACTACTCGATCGACGGCCACCTCACACCCGCCGGTCAGGCCCTGACCGGTCATGAGGTGGCGCGGTTCGTCCGCGAGCGCGGCCTCGACGCGCGCCCGGCCGCGCCGCTCAACTGAGCGCGGCGTCCGCTCGGCGGGACGTCGCGACCCGCTCGAACAGCTCGACGTAGCGCCGGCAGACGTCGCCGATCGCGAAGCGCTCGGCGAGCAGAGCGCGCCCCCGCTCGCCCAGAGCGTGCCGGCGCGCCGGGTCGCGAATCAGCGCGCTGAGCGCCGCCGCCAGCCCGGCGTCGTCCTCGGGCTCCACCAGCAGGCCGCTCGCGCCGTCCTCGACCGCCTCCGGCACCCCCGCCACCCGGGTCGCGACGACCGGCAGGTCGGCCGCCATCGCCTCGAGGATCGCCAGCGGAAAACCCTCGTATGTCGAGGGCAGGCAGAAGACGTCGGCGCGCGCCAGCCAGTCGGCGATCTCGGAGCGCGGCACCGCACCGGCCAGCCTCACCCGCTCCCCGAGGCCGAGGGCACGGAGCTGGGCCGCGAGCGCTTGGCGCTGCTCGCCGTCGCCGAGCACGACGAGTCGCGCCCCCGGCTCCGCCGCGGCCACGCGGGCGAACGCCTGGAGCAGCACCGCCACCGCCTTGCGGGTGCGCAGGCGCCCGACGAAGAGCACCGTCGCGTCGGCACCCGCCGCGCGGCGCGCGGGCGAGGCCGGCGGCGCTGCGATGCCATTGGCGATGACCTCGACGTTCCGCGCCCCGTAGTCCGCCTCGAGCTCGCGCGCCGTCGCCCGGCTCGGTGCCACCACCGCGTCGGCGAGCCGCGCCGTCAGCCGGCCCAGGACGGCGTGAACCGGCGCCCGCAGCCACGCGAATCCGCGCTCCGCCGCGGTCGGCCGCGACACCACCCGGCCGCCGGCGCGCACCGGGCGCACCGCACGGCGCTCCCGCCGGTAGGACACCTGCAGGGTGGCGACGATCCGCGCCCGGCCGAGCGGGCGGCGCAGGAGGCGCGCCAGGCGCACCAGCAGCACCACCGCGGCGCCGTCGGATTCGTGCACGTGGACGACATCGATCGGGCGGCAGCGGGCGAGGCGGCGGACGGCGAGCGCGGCATGGAGCGGGAACAGCAGCTTGCGCCCGCCGAGCGCGATCGCCCGCCGGTCCCCCGGCGGCGCGCGGCGCACCACCGCCCGCGCCTCGTGGCCGGCGCGATCGAGCGCCGCGACCAGCTCGGCGACCAGCGTCCCGACTCCGGAGATGTCGGCCGGCGGATAGGTATTCGAGACGACGATCACCCGCATGGGCCTCGACATCCTACCCTTGAGCGCCGGCCGTCCGAGTTGCTATCGTGGAGCCGCCCGCCTTCCCGCGCCGCCGGCGCTGCGCGGGAGTTCCTGATGGCGAAATCGCTCTTCACCACTCCGCTTCGCGGCTTCCTGCACGGTGCGCTGCTGTACGGCACCGTCGTCTCGGTCCTCCACGTGGTGCACAACCGGCTGGACAGCCCCCGCGACGCGGGGGTCCTCTGGATCGCCTGTCTGCTGATGTACGGCGTATGGTGCGCCGTCGTCCTCGCCGTTGGCGAGGGGCTGGCGACCGGCTGGCGCGCCCTGCGCCACGAGCGCGCCGGCCGCCTGGGCGACGGCGTCTTCGTCGGCTTGATGCTGTTCGGGCTCGGCTTCTGGGAGCTGTACTTCCTGCACGGCCTGACCTACGACCAGTACCCCTTCGGCAAGATCGACAGCGTCGGCCCGATGCTCGCGTTCCTCGCCGGCTACGCCGCGTTGATCGGCGCCGGGGTGTGGCTGGTGACCCGCTTCGTCCTCGCCCCGGCGACCGCCCGCTCGGGCTGGCGAGTCGCCGCGGCGGCGCTCCTGGTCGGTGCGCTGGCGCACGGCGCGGCGCTGATCGGCGACCGGCCGGCGGAGGCCTCCGCGGCACCGCCCGCGGGTGCCGCGTCGCGCCCCGCCGCCGCGGCGCAGGACCTCGGGCTCGACGTCGTGCTGGTGGGGCTCGACGGCGCCGACTGGCGGGTGATCGATCCGCTGCTGCAGAAGGGCGAGCTGCCGCACTTCGCGGCGCTGATCGGCCGCGGCGTGCACGGGCCGCTCAAGAGCTTCCCGGACTCCAACTCCGCCGTGCTGTGGTCCTCGATCTACACCGGCACGCGGCCCGAGGTGCACGGCATCCTCGACTTCTACCGCATCCGCATCCCCGGCATGGCCGGGCGCGGCGTCTTCCCGGTCCATCGCACGTTCTTCAAGGAGCTGGCCGACCGCCTCGGGTTCCTCGGCGTCGATTGGCGGACGGCCGGACGCAGCTCGCTGCACGTCCCGCCGATCTGGGAGGTCGCCGACCATCTCGGCATCCGGCTCGACGTCGTCGACGGCTACTACCCGTCGTTCCCGGCGCCCATCCTTTCCACCCCGGGCAGCGTGTTCGCGAGCTATGGCCTGGACGGCTTCGCGCAGCAGCTGGCAAAGGGCGCCAGCGCGGCACGCGCCGCCGATCTCGACCTCTTCCTGCGCCCGCCGGAGCTCTATCGAGAGATCCGTCCGCTCCTCCAGCGCGACGACTTCGACTGGCAGTCGGCGGTCCTCCTCCAGCTGCTGGCGACGCGCGGCCAGCCGCGCTTCGTCAACATCTACGCCCACGAGCCGGACACTGTCCAGCACCTGTTCTGGAAGTGGTTCCAGCCGCAGTACTTCCTCGACGTCAAGGCCGAGGACGTGCGCACCAAGGGCGACGAGATCCCCAAGCTCTATCGCAGCTTCGACAGCTTCCTGGGCGAGCTCGAGCAGCACACCGGGCCCAACACCGTGATCCTGATCGTCTCCGACCACGGGCACTCGCCGACCATCCTGCACCAGGACTTCTACACCCAGCACCGCCACGGCCCGCCGGGCATCCTGCTCGCCGCCGGCGGTCCGCTGCGCCGCGGGGTCACGGTCGATTCGGCCGGGGTTCTGGACGTGTTCCCGACCGTGCTCTACCTGCTCGGCGCGCCGATCCCCGACGACGCCGCCGGACACCTGCTGGCCGAGATGATCGACCCGGCGTTCCTCGCCGCGCATCCGCCGCGCCGCATCGACAGCTACGCCGGACGCTGGGCGGCCGAGCAGCGGGACGTCTCGAGCGGGCTCGAGCACGAAGAGATCGAGAAGCTGCGCGCCCTGGGATACATCGGACCATGAGTCAGCCCGGGGCACGCCGGCCCGGGGCACGCCAGCCCGGGGCGTCGCAAGCTCCCCGGCTCAGCCTGGTGATCCCCGCCCACAACGAGGAGGCTCGCCTCCCGCAAAGCCTGCCGCAGGCGATCGAGTTCGCCGCCTCGTTCGCGGGCGGCGCCGAGATCCTGCTGGTCGACAACGCCTCGACCGATCGCACCCGGGCGATCGCCGAGGCCGCCGCGGCGGCCCATCCGGAGCTGCGGGTGCTCTCCGAGCCGCGCCGCGGCAAGGGTGCGGCGGTGCGCCGCGGCGCGCTCGCGGCGCACGGCGAGTGGGTGTTCTTCGCCGACGCCGACCTCTCGATGCCGATCGAACAGACGACGCGCTTTCTGCCGCCGGCGCTCGCCACCGACGTCGCGATCGCCAGTCGCGAGGCGCCCGGGGCCCGGCGTTTCGGCGAGCCGCCCGGGCGCCACCGGCTTGGTCGCCTGTTCAACTGGCTGGTCCAGATCCTGACGCTGCCCGGGATCCGCGACAGTCAGTGCGGTTTCAAGTGCTTCCGACGCGAGGTGGCACAAGATCTCTTCGCGCGCCAGGTCGAGGATGGATGGGCCTTCGACGTCGAGATCCTGTTGCTCGCCCGCCGCCTGGGCTACCAGGTCGTGGAAGTTCCGATCGATTGGCACTACCGGCAGCAGAGCCGGGTGCACCCGCTGCGTGATGGCTTGGCGATGGCGCTGGCGGTGCTGCGAATCCGCTGGCGCCACCGCGGGCTGGTTCAGTGCTCGCGCGCTCCGAAGCGCCAGGAGTAGGAGGCGGTCAGCGCCTCGGTCCCCGGGTTGCGGTCCGAAATCGAGCCGTTCGACAGGTGGAAGAAGCGCAGACCGACGGTCGAGCGCTCGGTCAGGCGCCAGGCGGCCTCGAGCCCGGACATGAACTCGAGCTCCGAGCCGAGATCGAACCCGGTGCCCTGCCGGTAGTAGCCGATGCCGAAGAAGGGGACGAGGCCAAAGCGGCCCGACCGCAGCCAGAACTCACGCCGCAGCGCCAGGTAGCCATACTGGGCGCCGCCCTCGGCGGCCGCGCCGACCACCCCCTGCAGGCCCCAGTAGCCGGGTGCGAGCTGCGCCTCGAGGCCGACCGACGGGTCGGTCGCGTGGCGCTTGATGCCGATCGCGCCGGCGTTCACCGCCAGCGTCAGGGGGTCGGCGAGCGCCGCCACACCGCCGCCGCACAGCAAGACCGCCGCCATCGCTGCAACCGCCATCGTCCTCAGCCTCAAGATCTCCTCCCGAGCGACCTTCTGCCGCTCCGCCGGTCTGTGCCGCCGACGCGCCGGCCGATCCGGGCATGGCAGCGGTGGGATTCTATCCAGGCCCGCCGCCCGTGCGGCGCGGCCTCAGTCTTCCTCGGGCTTGCGCCAGGTCTTGCTGTCCTCGTCGAATGCCGGCAAGGCGATCTCCTCGCCGCGCGCCGCCCGGATCCGGTACTCCCAGAGCCGCGCGTACTTCAGGAACACGCCGAACGCCTGCAGGGCGCACACCACCAGGCCGTGCAGCCCGTCGAGCACCCCGAGCTGCAGAACGTACATGCGGAAGAAGCGCCAGGCGGGCCGGAAGCCGATCTCGAGCAGTCCCGCCCGCTTGCCGTCGCGAAACGCCTGCGCGGCTCCCCATTCGGCGTAGTTGATGAACTTGCGGAAGTACTGATCGAAGGAACGGAACGTGTAGTGGATGAAGGCGTTGCGCAGGGTCGGCACGGCGCCCTCGATCTCGAGGTCGGCGTGTACCCGGCGGTTGGGATAGCGCCCCTTGTCGCGCCGGAACAGGCGCACCACCTTGTCGGTCGACCAGCCCGAGTGGCGGATCACCTTGTCGATGAACACGTTCTCGCGCCGGATGTAGAAGCCGTTGGCCCCCGGCGCGCTGGCGAGCACGGTCAGGATCTCCTCGGCCAGCGGCTCCGGTACCCGCTCGTCGGCGTCGATGATCAGCACCCAGTCGTGGGCGACGCGATCCATCGACCAGTTCTTCTGCGCCGCGGAGCCAAAGTACTCGCGCTGCAGGATCTCGACCCCGTAGCGCCTGGCGATCTCGATCGTGCGGTCGGTGGAGAAGGAGTCGACGAGCAGGATCTCGTCCGCCCACAGCACCGACTGCAGGCACTCGCCGATGTTGATCTCCTCGTTGAAGGTGGTGACGATCACCGACACCGGCAGCCGTCCCGGAGCCGAGCGCCGGGCGGCCAGCCGCGGGGACAGCTCCGCCACGGCTAGTCTCCTCCAACCGGCAGCAGCATGCGCTCGACCGCGAGCGCCTTGCCGCTCGCCGGGTCGACGTCGACCAGCGCGGCGGCCAGGCGCACGTCGCGCTTGGCGACCTCGAAGCCGACCGGCGTCTGCAGGCGGAAGCGCTGCAGCACCTTGTCGGGGCGGAAACCGATCACCGACTCGTAGGGCCCGGTCATGCCGACGTCCGTGACGAGCGCCGTGCCGCCCGGCAGCACCCGCTCGTCAGCGGTCGGCACGTGAGTGTGGGTGCCGAACACGGCCGACACCCGGCCGTCGAGGTAGAAAGCCAGCGCCTGCTTCTCGCTCGTCGCCTCGGCGTGGAAGTCGACGATCACCAC
The DNA here is from genome assembly GCA_050258075.1 of Acidobacteriota bacterium. Lineage (GTDB taxonomy): Bacteria > Acidobacteriota > Thermoanaerobaculia > Multivoradales > JAGPDF01 > JBLMYC01. The sequence continues at coordinate 17,270 of JBLMYC010000013.1, read as the reverse complement.
CTTGGGGCGCCGCTTGAGGGCGGCGAGGTCGCCGAGCAAGCGGTCGGCCACCGTGAACGGCGACTCGACGTTCTTCATGAACACCTGACCCTCGAGGTTCACCGTCGCGACCGGTACCCCGGCCGCGGTCTCGCCGACGTGCACGCCGTGCCCGGCATTGCCGTCCGGGTAGTTGGCCGGGCGCAGCAGGCGCGGCTCGTGCTCCAGAAGCTCGACGCCCTCCTTCTTGTCCCAGATGTGATTGCCGCTGGTGTAGCAGTCGATCGGTAGCTCGTTGAGCTCCGCGAGCACCTCGGGGGTGACGCCGAAGCCGCCGGCCGCGTTCTCGATGTTCACGATCACGTAGTCGGCGCGCAGCCGATCGATCATCCCCGGCAGCAGGCGCTGCACGGCCTGGCGGCCGGGCTTTCCGATCACGTCACCGACGAAGAGCACACGCATGCAGTGAGACCTCGATTGAAAGCCAGAATCTGCCCGTAAGTCTATCCGCGAGCCGCCCTACTTCGCGTACTCGACGTGGCGGGTTTCGCGGATGACGGTGACCTTGATCTGCCCGGGGTAAGTGAGCTCGGACTCGATCTTCTTGGCGATGTCCTTGGACAACCACAGCGCTTCCTCGTCGCCGAGCTTGTTGCAGTCGACGATGATGCGCACCTCGCGCCCCGCCTGGATGGCGAACGTCTTCTGCACGCCCTTGAAGCCGCGCGCGATCTCCTCGAGCTTCTCCAGGCGCTTGACGTAGGTCTCGAGCACCTCGCGGCGCGCTCCCGGCCGCGCCGCCGACAGCGCGTCGGCGGCGGTGACCAGCACCGCCTCTACGGTCTGCGGGTCGTAGTCGCCGTGGTGGCAGGCCATGGCGTGCACCACCTCCTCGGTCTCGCCGTGCTTGCGCAGCAGGTCGATACCGATCTGCAGGTGGGTGCCGTCCATCTCGCGGTCGATCGCCTTGCCGATGTCGTGCAGGATGCCGGCCCGGCGGGCGATCGCCACGTTGACCTTGAGCTCGGCCGCCATCGCGCCGGCCAGGAACGCCACCTCCTTGCTGTGCTGGAGGATGTTCTGGCCGTAGGAGGTGCGGTAGCGCAGCCGGCCGAGCAGCTTCACCAGCTCGGGGTGGAGGTTGGGGATGCGCAGCTCGAGCAACGCCGCCTCGCCTTCCTGCAGGATGCGCTGGTCGAACTCCGCTTTCACCTTCTCGACCACTTCCTCGATGCGCGCCGGGTGAATCCGTCCGTCCTGGATCAGGCGCTCGAGCGCCACCCGAGCGATCTCGCGCCGGAAGGGATCGAAGCCGGAGAGGATCACCGCCTCCGGCGTGTCGTCGACGATCAGGTCGACGCCGGTCGCCATCTCGAGGGCGCGGATGTTGCGGCCCTCGCGGCCGATGATGCGCCCCTTCATCTCGTCGCTCGGCAGCATGACCACCGACACCGTGGTTTCCGAGACGTAGTCCGAGGCCGAGCGCTGCACCGCCATGCCGATGATGCGCTGGGCCTGGCGGTCGGCGTTCTCGCGCGCCTCGTCCTCGAGGCGCTTGACCATGTGGGCGGCCTCGATGCGCGCCTCGTTCTCGAGACCGCGCAGCAGCTCCTCCTTGGCCTGCTGCGCGGTCAGGCCGGCGATCTGCTCCAGCCGGGCGCGCTGCTCGCGGGTAAGCTGCTCGAGCTCGGCGGCCTTCTGCTCGCTCGCCTTCTCGCGGCCCTGGACGTCCTTCTCGCGCGCCGCGACGTCCTTCTCCTTCTGGCCGAGCTGATCGAGCCGCTTGTCGAGCGAGTCTTCCTTCTGTGCCAGCCGTTTCTCCACTGCTTCGAGCTCGACGCGCCGCTCACGCGACGCCTTCTCGAACTCGCCGCGCGCCTGGAGCAGCTTCTCCTTGGCCAGGAGATCGGCCTCGCGCAGCTTGGCCTGGCTCTCGCGCTCGGCGTCGGCGAGCAGCTCCGCGGAGCGCTGCCGCGCCTGGGCGAGGACCTGGCGCGCGGCCCGGCGCGCGAAGAGCCACCAGGCCACGAAGAGGATGGCCGCCGCGGTCAGCAGGACGGCGGCCACTAGATTGGTGTTGTCCATGACTGCCCCCGCCGCGGACTAGGGAAGGGCGCAGGCCGGTGACAGACTACCGACGGCAGGCTTTGAAACGGCATCCCCCGCAACGGCCGTGTGGGCGCGTCGCGTCTAGAACCTGAAACGCGTCAGGTGGGTGCCCTTGCCGCGAGCCGTTAGCTTCCCCGTACGAGCGGGGCCTGCACAGGCGCCGCGAGACTCGAGCTCCCTGGGTACGAGTGTTGGTTCTACAGTGACTGAACCCATCACGCACCATGCAGGGGATGCAACTCCTTATTCCGACCGTCATGCGCCAGGCGGGCCAGGATGCTGTCAATGCCGCAAGGCATTCTCGAGCTCGCTCACCAGCTCCGCCGCTTTGTCCCGGAACCTGCTTTGTTCCCCTTCTTGCTGCCGCTGCTGCTGCAGCAGCTCGTCCGCCAGATTGAGCGCCGCCAGGATGGCGACCCGTCGCGGGTCCACCGACGTCAAATGACCTGCGATGTCCCGCATCCTTCGATCCACCTCGCGGGCCACCTCCTGGAGGTACTCAGGGTCTTTGTCGGCGCGAACATGGTACGTGGCACCGTAGATCTCGACTTCCGTCGCTCCGGAGCCCTTATCGGCCATGTCCGCCCCTGTTATCGCCGGCGCCAGCCCTCGACGTCGACGGGTTCCCTGGCCGGAAGTCTACCCCATTGTACGAGGCGGTGCGGGTCCGGGCCGCGCCGTCCGGGGGAGGAACGGCGTGCCGGATCAGGGCGCTTCGGAAGCTTCCTCGGCGAGCTCTTCGAGGTGAGCGACCAGCCGATCGACCCGCTTGCGGATCTCGTCGCGCTCCTCAACCCAACGCGTGGCATCCTCGCTCGGACGCTCCTCGGCGGCGAGCTTCTTGACCTGGGCATGGAGCTCGCGATTCTCGGCCCGCAAGCGCCGGATCTCCTCCGCCGCCTGCTTGATGCGACGCTCGAGCTGCTGCAGCCAGTCCAGCGACTTCGCCTCCGCGCTCATCGCTCCTCCCTCCAGCCGAAGCGCTCGACGAGCGCCGCGGAGAGCGCCTGGTGGCGCTCGTTGACCTCGTCCTGGGTCAGCGAGCGGTCTTCGGCGTTGTACAGGAAGTGAATCGTCGTCTTCACCGCTCCGTCGGGCACGCCGGTGCCGCGGTAGCGATCCTTGAGCCCGAAGCGACGCAGATCCGGCACCCGGCGCGCCGCGATCGCCGCCGCGAGGTCGCTCCACGGCACGTCGAGGCCGTGGGTGAGTGTGAGGTCCGCCGTCACCCCGGGGAAGCGGGAAGGGGCCTCGACCGCCTGGGGCTCCGCCGGCCCGGCGATCGCCGCCAGGCGCAGCTCCGCAGCGTACAGAGCGACCGGGGCGTCGATCCCGGCGAGGCAGCCGATGTAGCCCACGCGCTCCTCGCGCGGCGCGTCGCGCCAAAAGTCGGCGGCGCTGCCCGGCGCCATTCCCTCGATCGTCGCCGCCCGTGCCTCGAGCGCGCTGCCGAGGCCTGCCGCAAGGCCTTCGATCGCGCCCTTGAGATCGAAGAAGTCGAGCTCGCGCGCCCGCTCCCAGGGCGTTCCCAGGGTGCCGCCCATGACCAGCGCCACGGCGTCGAACTCGCCCTCCGGGTCGTCGGCCCCGGGGAAGACGTGCGCGATCTCGAACAGCCGCACCGCGCCGGCGCCGCGCCGCAGGTTGTGCAGCGCCGCCTCGACCAGGTTGGGGAGCAGCGAGCGGCGCAGCACGCGATGCGTCTCCTGCAAAGGGTTGGCGAGCTCGAGCGGTGCCCCGGCGCGCACCAGGGCCGGGAAGCGCGCGTCGGCAGCATTCTCCTCGAATGCGAAGTTGATCGTCTCGGCGAAGCCCGCCGCCCACAGCAGGTCGCGCGCCCGCTCGCGCAGGTCGTGCTCCGGGCTCTGTCCGGGGTCCTTGCCGACGAACGCCGGCAGCGCCGGCGCCACCCGATCGAAGCCCCACTGGCGCAGCGCCTCTTCGAAGAGGTCGGCTTCCTCGGCGAAGCCATCGGGCCGCGGCTCGAAATCGAACGTCCGCCACGAGGGAACCCGCACCTCCCACTCGCCGCCGCGCGGCTCGAGCTCGAAGCCGAGACCGCCCAGGATGCGCTCCACCTCGGCGGCCGGAATCTCGGCGCCGACGAAACGCTGCAGGCGATCGAGCACCAGACGGCCACACCGCGGCACCGGCAGCTCTCCGTGCGCCTCGACCGCGCCGCGCAGCACCTCGCCGCCGCCGAGCCCTCCGAGGAGCGCCGCCGCCCGATCCGCCGCCGCGGCGCAGCCCTCGGGATCGGTGCCGCGCTCGAAGCGATGGCTGGCGTCGGTGTGCATGCCGAGCGCCCGCGCGCCGCGCCGTACCGCGGCGCGGTCGAAGTGGGCGCTCTCGATCAGCACGTCGACCGTGCCAGCGTCGTCGCGCACCTTCGTCGCCTCGCCGCCCATGATGCCGGCGAGCGCCACCGCCCGAGACGGATCGGCGATCACCAGGATCGACGGGTCGAGCTTGCGCTCGACGCCGTCGAGGGTGCGCAGGACTTCGCCGGCAGTGACAAAGCGAACGTGGATTTCAGGTAGGGAACTGGCCCCGCGGGCGATCTTGCCGAGATCGAACGCGTGGAGCGGCTGGCCGGTCTCCCAGAGCACGAAGTTCGTGACGTCGACGACGTTGTTGATCGGCCGCTGGCCGATCGCCCGCAGCCGCGCCTGTAGCCACTCGGGGCTCGGACCGACCTTCACGCGGCGCACAATACGCGCCACGTAGCGGGGGCAGGCCACTGCGGCCTCCGGATCGATCCCTACCTGAACCCACTTCGCCGTCGGCTCCGCCGCCTCGTCCAGCTCCACTGCCGGCACACGCAGCGGCTTGCCGAGCGCCACCGCCGCCTCGCGCGCCAGGCCGAGGTGGTTCATGCAGTCCGGACGGTTGGTCGTGATGTCGGCATCGAGCACGAAGTCGTCGCCGTGCGCCCCGATGGGATCGATCGCCTCGACGTTCAGACCGACCGCGGTCAGCCGGCGCCCGAGGTCTTCCGCTGCCGCGGCGCTCGGCGCCCCGAGCTCCACGTAATCGGCCAGCCAGCGGTACGAGAACTTCATCGCCGCACCTGGCGCAGCAGGCGCTCGTCGCCGTCGAACAGCGAGCGGATGTTGGGCAGGCTCCACAGGTTCATCGCGATGCGGTCGATGCCGGTGCCGAACGCCCAGCCGCTCACCCGGAGGGGGTCGAGGCCGCAGTTGCGCAGTACCCGCGGGTCGACCATGCCGGCGCCGAGGATCTCCATCCAGCCGGTGCCGGAGCAGGTCGGGCAGCCCTTGCCGCCGCACAGCTGGCAGGTGATGTCGACCTCCGCCGAGGGCTCGGTGAACGGGAAATAGCTCGGCCGCAGCCGGACTTCGGTCGTCGGCCGGAACAGGCGGCGAATGAACGCGTCGAGGGTGCCCTTGAGGTGCGCAAAGCTGATTCCCTCTCCGACGCACAGGCCCTCGATCTGGTGGAACATCGGCGAGTGGCGCAGGTCGTTGTCGTGGCGGAAGACCCGCCCCAGGCAGATGACCCGGATCGGGAGCTGACCGCTCCGGGCGCGCTCGCGCATCACCCGCACTTGGATCGGCGAGGTGTGGGTGCGCAGCAGGCGCCCGTCGGTCAGGAACAGAGTGTCCTGGGTGTCGCGCGCCGGGTGGTCGGGCGGGAAGTTGAGGGCCGCGAAGTTGTGCTCGTCGGTCTCGACCTCCGGCCCCTCGGCCACCGTGTAGCCGAGCCCGGCGAAGATCTCGGCGATGCGCCTCGCCACCAGGGTCACCGGGTGGAGGCTGCCGACCTCGGGCCGCCGCCCGGGCAGAGTCGCGTCGAGCGCCGCGGCGCGTGCCGCCTGCTCCCGCTCGCGCCGCGCCAGGCTTTCGTCGAGCTCGGCGAGCGCCGTCTCGACTCGCAGCTTGAAGGTGTTGGTCGCCTGGCCGTAGGCCTTGCGCTCGGCGGGCGGCACCTGGGAGATGCGCTCCAGGTACTGGCGCACCAAGCCCTGCTTGCGGCCCAGGTATTCGAGCCGCAACTCCTCCCACTGCGCGCGGTTCTCGACCGCCGCCAGGGCGGCTTCGAAACGCGCACGGACTTCCGTGAGGGACGCGAGGCCTAGCGGCCCGCCGGGGCCGTCCGCAGCCGCCACCGCGATCTCCGTCTCAGGCCTTGGCGGGGGCCTGCGCCAGGGCCTGCTTGGCCTTCTCGGCGAGCTCCCCGAAGGCCTTGCCGTCGCGCACCGCGAGGTCGGCCAGCATCTTGCGATCGAGCTCGCTGCCCGCTGCCTTGAGCCCCGAGATCAGGCGGTTGTACGACAGGCCGTGCTGACGGGCGGCGGCGTTGATGCGCAGGATCCACAGGCTGCGGAAGTTGCGCTTCTTGGCGCGCCGGTCGCGGGTCGCGTAGCCGAGCGCCTTGTCCACCGCCTGCATGGCCATGCGATGGGCTTTCGACTTGGTGCCGAAATAGCCGCTGGCCAGCTTCAGCAACCGCTTGCGCTTCTGAGCCCTCTTGGGACCGCGCTTGACACGTGCCATCTGCGAACCTCGTTTCTGCCCCGTCGGGGGCGGTCGGGGCCCACGCCGGCTCGCCAGGAGCGCGGGGGGCCGTGCGCCCCGGCGGACAGGTTCGATCCGCCGGCGGCGCGGGGTTGTGCTAGTGCGGCAACATCGTCCGCAGCATGCGCTGCGCCGGCTTGGACGCCTCGACGCTCTTGCGCAGGTGGCGCTTGCGCGACGTCGTCTTCTTGGTGAGGATGTGGCTCTTGCCGCTCTGGTGGCGGCGCACCTTGCCGGTGCCCGTCACCTTGAAGCGCTTCGCCGCTCCCTTGTGTGTCTTCTGCTTCGGCACGACCGATCTCCTCTCGCGACCGCGGCCCTTCAGGCCTGCGGCGGCTTCGCGGCGGCGGCGGCTCGCGCCGATGCGCCGGCCGGCGTCTCGGCGCCGGCTGCCTTCTTCGGCTTGGTCTGTTTGGCGGACGGACCCAGGATCAAGTGCATCCGATTGCCCGCCATCTCCGGATGGCCTTCCACTGTCCCGCGCTCCGCGACGTCCTTCGCGATGCGCATCAGCAAATTATATCCCAGATCGGTGCGCGCCATCTCACGGCCCCGGAACTGCACGGTCGCTTTCACCTTGTCGCCTTCCTCGAGGAAGCGCTGCACGTTCCGCATCTTGAAGTCGTAGTCGTGATCGTCGATGTTGGGGCGGAACTTCACTTCCTTGACCACGAAGACCTTCTGCTTCTTGCGCGACTCCTGCGCCTTCTTCTTCTGCTGGTAGAGGAACTTGCCGAAGTCCATGATGCGGCAGACCGGCGGCTTCGCCGTCGGCGCCACCTCCACCAGGTCGACTCCCGCCTCGCGGGCCATGCGCAGGGCTTCGTCGATCAGGATCACCCCGACCTGCTGGCCCTCGGGCCCGATCAGCCGCACCTCTCGTGACCGGATGCCTTCGTTGATGCGTGTGGTCTTGTCGATACTCAGCTCACCCCCTCGGGAGCATGCGCGCCGCGGCGCGGCGGGGCGCCGGCCGTCGGAAACCTGCTTCGCGCGTGACAACAGAAATTATAGACACGGGACGATGGACCTACAACTCGAGGCTGCGCGCCGCGACCAGCCCGGCGACCCGTGCCGAGAAATCGGCGACCGGCAGCGCGCCGAGGTCCTCACCGGCGCGCCGGCGCACCGCCACGGTGTGCGCCTCCTGCTCGCGGCCGCCGACCACCAGCATGTACGGTACCTTGGCAACCTGCGCCTCGCGGATGCGGTAGTTCAGGCTCTCGTTGCGCGCATCGAGCTCGGCTCGCACTCCGGCGGCGCGCAGCTCGGCATCAACCGTCTCGCCGTACTCGGCGAAGCGCTCGGAGACCGGCAGCACCACCGCCTGGAGCGGCGCCAGCCAGAGCGGGAACGCGCCTCCGGTGTGCTCGATCAGGATGCCGAGAAAGCGCTCGACCGACCCCAGCATGGCACGGTGGATCATGACCGGCGGCCGGGTGGTGCCGTCGGCCGCCACGTACTCGAGGCCGAAGCGGCCCGGCAGCTGGTAGTCGAGCTGGACGGTGCCGAGCTGCCAGTCGCGGCCGATCGCGTCCTTGACCCGGAAGTCGATCTTCGGTCCGTAGAAGGCGCCGTCGCCGGCGTTGATCGAATAAGCGAGGCCCTGGTGATCGAGCGCCCTGCGCAGGGCGCCCTCGGCGACATCCCACTGCGCGTCCTCGCCGACCCGCTTCTCCGGGCGAGTGCCGAGGCCGATCGAGACGTCGCTGAATGCGAAAGTGCGGTAGATCTCGAAGATGATCCCGACCGCCCGCAGCACCTCCGACTCGACCTGGTCGTCGGTGCAGAAGACGTGGGCGTCGTCCTGGGCGAAAGACCGCACCCGCGTCAGGCCGGAGGTCACGCCGCTCTTCTCGTAGCGGTGCAGGCGCCCGAAGTCGGCGTAGCGGATCGGCAGGTCGCGGTAGGAGCGCAGCCGGGTCTTGTAGATCAGGCAGTGGGTCGGACAGTTCATCGGCTTGACGGCGTAGTGGCGCTCGTCGAGCTCGGTGAAGAACATGTTCTCGCGGTAGTTCGCCCAGTGCCCCGAGGTGTGCCACAGCTCGACGTCGAGGATCTGCGGCGTCACCACCTCGCCGTAGCCGTTCCTGGCGTTGAGCTCGCGCACATAGGAGATCAGCTGGTTGTAGACCAGGGCGCCCTTGGGGTGGAAGAACGGACTCGCCGGCGCCAGCGCCGAGAAGCTGAACAGGTCGAGCTCCGGCCCCAGCCGACGATGGTCGCGGGCCCGCGCCTCGGCGATCTGCGCCTCGTAGGCCTCGAGATCCTTCGGGCTCGCGAAGGCGGTGCCGTAGATGCGCTGCAGCCGCTCGTTCCGCTCGTCGCCCTTGAAGTAGGAGCCCGACGACTCGAGCAGCTTGACCGCCCCGATCTGCCCGGCGCGCTGCACGTGCGGCCCGCGGCAGAGGTCGGTGAACCCGCCGTGACGGAAGAGGGTGATCGTCTCCTCCGCCGGGATGTCCTTGAGGCGCTCGAGCTTCAACGTGAAGCCCAGGTCGCGAAAGATGCGCTCCGCCTCCTCGCGCCCGACCTCGGTGCGCTCGAACGGCGCGTCCTCGGCCACGATCTCGCGCATCTTGGCCTCGATCTTCTCGAGATCCTCGGGGGTGAAGGCGCGCGGGAAGCGGAAGTCGTACTGGAACTTCTCAGAGTGATCCTGGCGACCGGCGTCGTACTCGGCCTCGGGCCACAGCCGACGCACCGCGTCGGCGAGGACGTGCTCGGCCGAGTGGCGGATGAACTCCCCTGCCTCCGGGCTCTTGACGGTGAAGACGCGGAACGCGCCGCCCTTCCGGAGCGGCACGCGCAGGTCGACCTTGCGGCCGTCGAGCTCGGCGCCGACCGCGTCCTTGGCGAGGCGCGGCCCGATCGCGCGCGCCACCGCGAGCGGCGTCGAACCCGAGGGCACTGCCTTCACCGACCCGTCGGGGAGGGTCAGCTGGATCTCTGAGGAGCTCATGGATGCATGGGAAATGGTAGGCGCTCTCGGACTCGAACCGAGGACCTCATCCGTGTGAAGGATGCGCTCTAACCAGCTGAGCTAAGCGCCTGCTCATGACCGAATCATGTCTTTCGCCTGCGACGCGCTGCCGGGCTCGTGGTAGGGCCGAGTGGACTCGAACCACCGACCTCTTCGATGTCAACGAAGCGCTCTAACCAACTGAGCTACGGCCCTGAATCCAACTGCCGCGAGCGATTGGTCCGGCAGAGCACCGCGAGCCCTTAAAGCTAGCAAGCGGCGCGCCGGGGTGTCAACCTGGCGCCCCGAGGGTGGTGGCTCAGTCTGGGTCTCTCCGCTCGCGGACACCCCGACTCATCTGAGCCAATCAAGGTCCGTGGGCCTTCCGCCTTCGCTCCGAGACCCAAACTGAGCCACTACCCCCCCGAGCGCACCGCGACCCACCAGCCCTTGAGGTATTCGCCTTCGGGGTGCGCGATCCCCACCGGGTGGTCGGGCGCGGCGGCGAGCGGCTGGAGGAGGGCGGCTTCCACGCGCGCCTCGGTCGCGGCGGCGAACAGCACCTGGCGGAAGAGCTTGGCGTCGACCGCGCCGCTGCACGAGAAGGTGAGCAGGAAGCCGCCCGGCTGGACGCGGCCCAAGGCCAGCCGGTTGAGGTCCTTGTAAGCGCGGGCGGCGCGCTCGACGTCGCCCTGCCGGCGCGCCAGCGGCGGCGGGTCGCACACCACCAGACCGTAGCGCTCGGTGCGCACCCGCAGGTCCTCGAAGACGTCGGCGCGCACCCACTGGAAGCGATCCGCGGCGAGGCGGTTGAGCGCCAGCTGGCGCCGGGCGCGATCCTCGAGTCCGGCGCCGGACTCGACGGCGGTGACCCGCGTCGCGCCGCCGCGCAGCGCCGCCGCGGAGCAGGCGCCGGCGTGGGCGAAGAGATCGAGCATCGAGCGCCCGGCGGCCAGCCGCTCGGCCAGGGCCCGGTTGTCGCGCTGGTCGCAGTAGAAACCGGTCTTCTGCCCGCCGAGAGGCTGGGCCAGGAAACGCAAACCGCGCTCGCGGAACTCGACCTCGGGGGGCGGCTGGCCGGCGATGATCTCGTCGGACTGCTCGAGCTCCTCGAGCCGCCGGGCCGGCAAGCGGTTGGCCTGTACGACCGCAGCGTCGGGGAAGGCCGCCCGCAGCGCCGCGTAGGCGGACGAGCGCGAGCGCTCGAGGCCGGCGCAGGTCACCTGGCTCACCAGGACGTCCGCGAAACGATCGACCGTCCACCCTGGGACGCCGTCGCCCTCGGCATTCAGCAGCCGGTAGCCGGTCGTCTCCGGGGGCACGACAGTGCGGCGCAGCTCGGCGGCGCGCTCCAGCCGCGCTGCGAAGTAGGCCGCGTCGGCCGCCGCCCAGCCGGTCCCCAGTCCACGCACCCGCACCTGCGAGCGCGGGTTCCAGAACCCGACGCCGAGATCCCGGCCGTCGCTTGCGACGACCCGCGCCAGCGCCGCCTCGGCATCGCCTTCGACCGCCGCGATCGCGCCGGAGTACAGCCAGGGATGGCCCTGCAGCCAAGGCTTCTCGCGGCCCGGCTGCAGACGAACCAGAAGCGGTGCGCTCACCACCGTCAGGAGGGTCCGGCGATCGCCCGGCGCTAGGAGGCTCCCGCCGCCGTGATGTCGACGCCCACCGTCGGCGCGTCGATCTCGCGCTCGCCGCTCTTCACCTTGACGCGCAGGGTGTAGTGACCGGGTGGCACGGCGTCGGCGCGCAGCGTGCCGAGCAGCCGATCGGCGCCGTTCGCCGCCTTGACGCGCTCAGTGATCTTCAGCTTGGCGCCGGCGACCGTCTTTCCGTCGGCGTTCTCCAGGTGGCCTTGGACGGCAAGCGGCGCGTCGCCCAGGTTGTAGGCCATCACGCACACCGGCACCTCGGTCGCGTCAGCGACGTGCGGGCTCGCCGACGGGATGAAAGCGTCTTGCTTGCCGACGAAGGGGTAAGGTGCCGGCTGCTGTCCCTGCTTCGGCTGCTCCTTGACCATCATCCAGTGGCCGCCGGTCTCGGGGAAGAAAGGCGGCAACAGGATCGGGTTCGCGTCCTGCTCGGCAGCGACCTCGACCGGCAGGGCGCGGATCGCCGACGCACCGGTGTGGCCGTTGCGCACCATCACGCGGATCGAGTAATGGCCCGGAGCGAGATCGAGGTGGCCGTAGAACTTGAAGCCTCCCTGCTCCAAGCCGGCGCGCACCTTCTTGAGATCGAACCCCAGGCTCTGGACAAAGAATCCCTTCACTTCGCCCTTGTCGTCGAGCGCGTAGGCGTAGACCTCGGCCGGCAGCAGGTCCTGGTTCTGCCCGGCGAGCAGGCTCTTGCCGTCGACCTCGACGATCACCGGCACGTACGCCTTGCCTCCCGAGGTGCGGAACGCGGCGGCCAGCGCCCCCATCTGGATCACCCCGGCGTCGCGCCCGCCGACGATCATCTCCGCCGCCTGCAGGCGCCGCTCGAGGAGCGGCTGCTGGGCGTACGGCAGCGGTGCGTAGTAACCCGGCCGGTACACGACTTCGGCACCCTTCGGCCCGTTCTTGAGCTTGACCGTGATACGGCGGTACTTGCCGTCCGGCTTCAGACTTTCGGGCTGGAAGGCCAGCAGGTAGGTGACGCTGGTGCGATTCAGCATCTGCCCCATCGCTGTCCCGAGATCGTTGAAGTTCTGGTACATGTCGCCGCCGGTGTCCTTGGCCATCGCCACCAGCACGTCGGTGCCGCTTGCCCGCGACCGTTGGTCGGCGCCGGCGCGCAGCCGCCCGATGTCGACCGCCTCGATCACGCAGTCCGCCTTGCGAAACTCCTCGGCCATGCGCTCGAGGTCGTTCTGCACCCGTGAGCTGCCAAAGGTCTGATCGGAGTCGACGTTCCAGCTCTCGCCGAACTCCCGCGCCTGCTGGGTGTCGGCGTCCTCCTTCTCCTTGCCCGACAGCAGGCTGCTGTCGAAGCCTTCGGACAGATACACCACGTACTTGCGGCCGTGCGCCGCGGCCAGCATGCGCGCCAGCTCGGCGAAGGAGCCGGTCAACGCCGCCACATCACCGACCTGCTGCTGGCGCGAGATGCGCTCGCTCAGACGGGCCGTGTCACGCGCGTTCTCGAGCGCTATCGACTTTGTGTCGCCGCCCGCGATGCCGCCCGCCGCGGCACCGCCGATCGGCGCCGCGTTCTCCATGTCCTGGACGATCAAGGCGAGCGGGTCCGGGTTGCGGTCGTAGAGCTGCGGCGACTCCAGCCGGTCGAGCGCCGCCTCGACCTGGCGCCGATCGGTGGTGAAGCCGAGCAGGAGATGGGCGGCGTGAGTGCGGCTGTATGTCGCGACCGCCACCAGGTCGGCCGGCGGCAGGCTGGCGACCATCTTGCGCACCGCCTCGCGCGCCTTGGTCAACGAGCCGGGCTCGGAGTTCAGCAGATCGAACAGCAGCAGGAAGTGGCGCCGCCCGGCGACGCCGGGCGCGACTGCGGCCGGCGCCTGCTGCGGCGGCGCCGTGAGGTCGACGACCTCGAAGCCGGTCAGGACCTGCTTCTGGCGGCCGTCGTAGACCTCGAAGTTGTCCACCGTCAGACCGCGTACCGGCTGGCCGTCGACCGAAACCTCCACCGGCACTTCGACCGCGACCACCGAGGTGGTCTCGCTGAATTGCGGCTGGCTGGCGGGCGCGGCGAAGGCGGCCTCCGCGCCGAGAGAGAGAACCAAGCTGAGCACGAACCCACGGTAAGTGCGTTGCACGTCTGAGCCCTCGCAGGAAGTCGTTGCAGCGGCTAGCGGCGCTCGGGATCCGGCTCGACAACTTCGAACGGGATCTCGCTCGTCGCCCGGTTTGCGCCGTCGCCGACGCTCACCCGGAGACGGTACTCACCTGGCTGGAGGCCTTCGGGCGTGAAGGTGGCCGCAAAGTGATCGTAGCCGGAGATCGCGGTGGCGGTGCGCTCGACCGAGAGCTTAGCACCACGCAGGGGCTTGCCGGCGGCGTCGCAAACCTCCGCCGCCATCTTCGGTGTCTCGGCGCCGAGGTTGTACGCCACCAGGCAGAGCGGCACCTGCTTGCCCAGCACCAGGCGCGGGCGCGCCTCGGGAACGTAGGGATCGCCCTTGACCACGAAGGGATACACGACCGACTGCTGCTGGACCTGCCCGCTCGACTCGCGCACCATCAGCCAGCGCCCCGGCGGCTCGACGAAGAACGGCGGCAGCAGCACCGGCCCCGAGTACTCCGGCACCACCAGGCGCTGCGTCTGCATGCCGGTGCGTCCGGTCACGGCGTTGCGCACCAGGACCCGCACCAGATAGCGGCCGGGCCCAAGATCGAGATGCCCGTAGTACTTCAGGCCTCCCTGGCGGAAGGCGTCGCCGCGCGCATTGAAGCCCACTTCCTGGGAGAAGTAGTCGCGCATCTCGCCGCGCTCGTCGCTGACGTAGGCGTACAACTCGACCGCGACACGATCGCCGGACTGGCCATCGAGCAGCCCGGCGCCGCCGACCTCGACGATCACCGGCACGTAGGCGCGGTTGGCGCCGGCGCGGAACGCCGCCGCCAGGACGTTGACGTCGAGATCGTGGCGCGGCTCGCCGGCCGAGATCGAATCGGAAGCCAGCAGCTCGCGCTCGAGCGCCGGCAGCTCCTTGTACGGACGCGGCGCGTAGTAGCCGGCGCGGTACGCCAGGCGCACCCCGACGGGCAGCTTGGCCCTGACCTGCAGACGATGGTAAGCGCCGTCCGCCACCAGGTCGGAGCGCTGGAAGGTCAGCAAGTAGGTGACCGTGGTGCGGCGCAGCATGCGGTCGAGCTCGGGCCGCAGCTGGTTGGCGTCACGCACCAGACCGCCGCCGGTCTCGTTCGCCATGTAGAACAGCGCGTCCTGGCCCGGCCCGCGCCGGCCCGGGGTCTGGTCGGCGCCGGCGCGCAGGCCGCCGACGTCCACCGATTGGATCACGCAGTCGGCGCGACGGAACTCCTCCAGCATGCGCGCCAGAGCGGTCTGTAGCTCGGTGTTGCCGTAACGCTGGTCGGTGTCGACCTTCCATTGATCCTCGCTGAACACGGCGTCGGAGGCGTCCTGCTGCCGCTCCGCGACTTCGTCCTCGCCGCGGCCCAGCAGCAGGCGACTGTCGAATCCCTCGGAGAACAGGACCACCTGCTTGCGGCCGCCCACCGCCGAGAGCACCCGCGCCATTCCGCTCAGGGTGCGCGCCATGCTCTTGATGCGCGAGCTGTCGTAGTTGCGCTGCTCGCGCGCGGTCAGCAGGCTGAGCGACGAGAGGTAGTCCTGCAGCGCCTCCTGCACCTGTTCGGCACGCTCGCCGACCTGCGCGGTCGGCGGTCCCAGCTCCACCTTCTGCTCCGGCGGGGTGACCATGAACTGCAGGGGATCGTTGCGCGCGAAGGCGTCGCTGCGCTGCTTGAGCCCCAGAGTGTCGATGCCGCGGGCGAGCTGGGCGCGGTCCGGCGTGAACGTCACCACCAGCTGGAAGCCGTGCTCGAGGGAGACGGTGGCGATCGCCGCCAGATCGCTCGGCTGCAGATCGTGCAGCACGAAGTCGCGCGCCGCGAGGCGTGCCTTCAGGATCGAGATCGGCGACGAGTACGAGAGGTCGAAGAGCAGCAGCAGGTGGCGGCGCAGCGCCGGCGGCAAGCGCTCGCCGGCGGGGGCGGACGGCGCTGCCGGCGCGGGACCCCGCGGCGCGAGGGTCGCGAGATCGATGACCTCGAAGCCGGTGAGCGGTTGCGGCTTGCCTTCGTCGAAGACCTGGAAGTCCTCGGCCCGCAGACCCCGGACCGGCTGGCCGTCCCGGTCGACCACATTGACCGGGACCTCGACCGCCACCACCTCGGTGCGCTCCTCGATGCGCGGCGGCGCGGGGACGGAGGCGAAGACGCCCACCGGGACGGTGAGCGCGAGCGCCGCCAGGACTGCGCCTCGGCGGCGACCAGCGGACGGGGCGATCCGCATCATTGCTGCAGCTCCGGCCGGGATGTTAGCACCGCGCGGCACGAAGGGATCACTGCGCACCGCTCCCCCGCTGCCCGAGCATCTCGGCGTAGCGGCGCGCCTCCTGGTTGGTGGCGTCGAGCCGCAGCGCACGCTCGAGGTGGTGGCGCGCCTTCGCGAGGTCGCCGACCGCCAGGTACACCTTCATCAGCCCGAGGTGCACCTCGGGGCTCTCGCTGTCGCGGCGCAGCGCCTCGACCATGAGCTTCAGTGCCCCGTCGGTGTCGCCGCTCGCCAGGGCCTGCTCACCGCGCAGGACGAAGAAGAACGGGTTGGAGTTCTTCGCCGTCGTGAGCTGGTCGATCAGCGGCTGGGCGTCGGCCGGCCGCCCCTCGTGCAGGTAGAGCTGCGCCAGGTTGTCGAGCAGGGCGACGTCGTCGGGCGCGGTCGCGAGCCCCGCCTTGTACGCCGACTCCGCGCCCGCGAGGTCGCCCTGACGCATGCGCAGCACGCCGAGGTTGTTCAGCCCCTTGGCGAAGCCGGGCGCGATGCCGACCGCGGTTTCGACCAGCTGGCGAGCGCGCTGGACGTCGCCCTCCATCAGCGCCTCCGCCCCCAGGTTGTTGTAGAAGTGGGCCGCCGCGGTCACGTCGTCGATCGGCTTGAAGCCGCGATAGCCCTTGGGCCGGTAGGGCAGGAAGTCGTAGGTCTTCAGGCTGCCTTCGACCTGCATGCCGGCGACCACATGGCCCTGGCTGAGCACCAGCCCGCCACGGTACGTCCAGCGCTGGTAGTCGGTGACCTCGACGTAGAACGGGCTCAATCGCACGTGGCGCGCCAGCGCCACGAAGAGGTTCACGAACGACAGACAGTTCCCGCGCCGCGCCAGTCGGGTGCTCTCGGCGTCACGGGTCGGCAGCTGCTCGTACTTGAGCCCGATCCTGCCGAAGATGTAGTCGACCACATCGTCCGCGCGGCGCTCCTCGCTACCGGCCGGCTTCAAGTGGCGATCGATCTCCGCGAAGGCTTCGGGCGGCAGCTCGAAGGGAACGACCAGCTGCGCGGCGCGCGCGGCGCCCAGGCTCGCCGCGTACTTCTCGCGCACATCGGCGACCGAATCGAAGGGCCGGTACGCCGTGCAAGCCGTTGCGAGGAGCAGGGCGCCCCAGGCCGCGGCGGCGAGTACGGCAGCTCGTTTGATCACACGCCAGTAATGTACGCCAGCCGGCAGGGGAGGTTCTAATCCATTTCGCTGGATCTGTTCTCCAGAAAGCTGAAGCGGCGACGCGCCTCGAGCGCGATCATGGCTCGCCAAGATTCTTTAACTTATTGAATCTAAAGTTCTTATATTCGAGACCCAGGATGGCGATCTCTGGCACTCCCCTTGCTTGACCAACGGTTCAGAAGCGGGTTAGCATCCATGCACAATAGCTTCGAGTTCCTCCCACAACGGCAAGGGAAGGAGGTGGCGCGAGCGACCCCGGAGACTCTCTGCTTCGACTTATCTGCGTCTGACTGTTGATTCAGGCACGTTCAACGAACTACTGAGGGAGGTTTCCCAAAACATGAATTCCAAGTTCTTCGGACGGACCCTCATGTTTGCCGTCGCGCTGCTGCTCCTGGCGTCGTTCGCCTTTGGGCAGGCGCAGTCCGGCAACCTGTACGGCACCGTTAAGGACGACAAGGGAAGTCCGCTGCCCGGCGTGAGCGTGACGCTTTCCGGC
>JBLMYC010000012.1:0-4488 GCA_050258075.1 Acidobacteriota bacterium | reverse complement strand
GGAGCGCATGGCGGTGATCGTCCAGGAGGTCGTCGGGCGGCGCCACGGCGAGCGCTTCTACCCCGACATCTCGGGTGTCGCGCGCTCGTACAACTTCTATCCCCTGGCCGGGGCGCGGCCGGAGGAAGGCGTGGTCAGCCTCGCCGCCGGCCTCGGCAAGACGATCGTCGACGGCGGCCTGTGCTGGTCCTTCGCCCCCACCCGGCCGCGCGCCGTGCCGCCGTTCGGCTCGGTCGGCGACCTCCTGAAGAACACGCAGACCCGGCTGTGGGCGGTCAACGTCGGGACGCCACCGCCCTACGACCCGATGGCCGAGGCCGAGTATCTGCTCGAGATCGACCTCGCCGTGGCCGAACAGGACGGCACCCTGCGCTACGCCGCCTCGACCTTCGATCCGGGCTCGCAGCGACTGTGGCCAGGCCTCGGGCGCGCCGGACCGCGGGTGCTCGACTTCGCGCCGCTGCTCGTGCACGGCGAGCTGCCGCTGGTGGGCTTCCTGCCCGCCCTGCTGCGGCGCTGCGAGGCGGCGCTCGCAGCCCCGATCGAGGTGGAGTTCGCCCTGGCGCTGCCGCCGGGCGGCGCGCCGCGCTTCGGCTTCCTGCAGGTGCGGCCGCTGCTCGTCTCGGCGGAGTCGGTCGAGCTCGGTGACGCCGAACTGGCGTCGCCGGACGCGGTGGTCGCTTCGCGCACCGCGCTCGGCAACGGCCGCCGCGAGCTCGCCGACGTGGTGTACGTCGAGGCCGAGGCCTTCGAGGGGCGGCTGACGCCGGAGATCGCGCTCGAGATCGAGCGGCTCAACCGCGACCTCGTCGCCGCCGGCCGGCCGTACCTCCTGATCGGCTTCGGCCGCTGGGGGAGCTCGGAGCCCTGGCTCGGCATCCCAGTGCGCTGGGACCAGATCGCCGGCGCCCGCGCGATCGTCGAGGCGACCCTGCCGCAGATGAGTCCCGAGCCCAGCCAGGGCTCGCACTTCTTCCATAATCTGTCCAGCTTCGCGGTGCTCTACCTGTCGGTGCCGCCGGAGGCCCGGCCCGGCATCGACTGGGCGTGGCTCGCCCGGCAGCCGGAGGTGGCGCGCACCGCCCATGTCCGTCACGTGCGCTGCGCGTCGCCGCTCTGGATCGAGGTCGACGGCAGGACGCGCCGCGGGCTGGTGCGGCGAGCGGAGGCATGATGACGACCGGAGCGGACAAGCCGATCGACAGGATCCTGCACGATCTGCAGGAGCGCGCCAAGGAGCTGAACTGCCTGTATCGCGTCGACGAGGTCCTGGCGCGCTCCGACGCCGCGACCGACGACGTGCTGCGCGCGCTGCTTGCGGCGATCCCGCACGGCTGGCAGTTCCCGGACGTCTGCGTGGCCCGCATCCAGCTCGCCAACCGGATCTACGAGCCGGCGGGCTTCCAGCCCACGCCCTGGGTGCAGAGCGCGCCGCTCCTGGTGCAGGGCGAGGAGCTGGGCCGGGTGGAGGTCTACTACACCGAGGCGATGCCGGGAGCGACCGATGGCCCGTTCCTCGGCGAGGAGCGCAAGTTGCTGGGCACGATCGCCGAGCGCCTCGGCTCCTTCCTCGGCCGCCGCCAACTGCAGCGCGCGCTCGCCACCGCCGAGACCGAGCAGGGAGCGGCGCCGGAGTGGTGGGTGATCCTCGAGTTCCTGCGCCAGACCGACCGCGCCCTGCTCGGGCGGCTGGGGCGCAAGATGATCAACTACCTGTGCTGGAACGGCATCGAGGAAGCCGAGCTGCTGCTGCGCCAGACCGCGCCGCAGGATCGCGGCATGGAGGCGATCGAGGACAACCGGCCGCTGCCGCGCACCGCGCTGGTCGCCGACTCGCAGACGACCGAGGCCGCCTTCAAGATCGCCGGCGAGCACCTGTCCGAGGACGAGATCCTGGTCTGCATCCAGAACTGGATCCGCGAGGAGAAGACGACGTTCCTCAAGCACGCCGTCGAGCGTCTCGACACGCCGCTCGCCGAGCTCGCCGACGCGCTGCAGCGCTTCCGCCACAGCGGTGTCGACGAGAAGGATCTCTCGATCGCCACCCAGCTCGGGCTGCGCGCCTCGCTGGTGCGGCGCTTCCTCACCGATCAGCTCGAGTTCGTGAACATCGCCAAGCAGTACCTCGAGGTCGCCGACTTCTACGACCTGGCGCAGCGCCTGGTGTACCCGGCGAAGAGCCACGGGCGGATCGGCGGCAAGGCGGCCGGCCTGTTCCTCGCCAGCCGCATCGTTCAGCGGTCGCGCGAGTACGCCGACGTGCTGGGCGAGATCCGCATCCCGAAGAGCTGGCTGGTCACCTCCGACGGGCTGCTCGAGTTCATCCTGCACAACGACCTCGGCGAGGTGCACAACAGCAAGTACGTCGAGCCCGACCGCATCCGTCTCGAGTACCCGCACATCGTGCAGCTGTTCAAGAACTCGTTCTTCCCGCCCGAGATGCTGCGCGGCCTGGCGGTGGTGCTCGACGATCTCGAGGGCAAGCCGATCATCGTGCGCAGCTCGTCGCTGCTCGAGGACCGCCTCGGCGGGGCGTTCTCCGGCAAGTACAAGAGCCTGTTCCTGGCCAACGTCGGCAGCAAGCGCGAGCGCATGGCGGCGCTGACCGACGCCATCGCCGAGGTCTATGCCTCGGTGTTCGCGCCCGATCCCATCGAGTACCGGGCGCGGCGCGGCTTCCTCGATCTGCACGAGGAGATGGGCATCCTGATCCAGGAGGTCGTGGGCCGGCGGTTCGGCCCCTACTTCCTGCCTGCCTTCTCGGGGGTCGGCTTCTCCAACAACGAGTTTCGCTGGTCGGCCCGCATCCAGCGCGAGGACGGCCTGCTGCGCCTGGTGCCGGGTCTCGGCACCCGCGCCGTCGACCGCCTCGCCGACGACTACCCGGTGCTGGTGGCGCCCGGCCAGCCCGGGCTGCGCGTCAACCAGACCGCCGACGAGACGCTGCGCTACGCACCGAAGAAGATGGACGTCATCAACCTCGAGACCGGCACCTTCGAGACGATCGACATCCACGAATTCCTCGCCGCGTATGGCGAGCAGATGCCGATCGTGCGCCAGATGCTGTCGCAGGTCGAGGGCGACACCGTGCGCCGGCCGCGCGGCCTGATCGACCTTGGCCGCGACGACCTGGTGGTGACGTTCGAAGGCCTGATCGCCGACACCCCGTTCATCGCCCGGATGCGGGCGCTCCTCCATCTGCTGCGCGAGAAGCTGAAGACGCCGGTCGACATCGAGTTCGCCTGCGACGGCGAGGCGGTGTTCCTGCTCCAGTGCCGGCCGCAGGGCTCGACGCGCGGCGCCGCGCCCGCGCCGATCCCGCGCGACCTGCCGCGCGACCGCATCCTGTTCACCGCCCACCGCCACGTCTCGAACGGCCAGGTGGGGGACGTCAGCCACGTCGTGTACGTCGATCCCGAGGGCTACGGCCAGCTCGAGCTCGCCGAGCTCAAGGACGTCGGCCGCGCGGTCGGACGTCTGAACCGGCTGCTGCCCAAGCGCCAGTTCATCCTCATCGGCCCCGGCCGCTGGGGCAGCCGCGGCGACATCCGGCTCGGCGTGCCGGTGACCTACGCCGACATCAGCAACACCGCGGTGTTGGTCGAGATCGCGCGCCAGAAGGGCGGCTACGTCCCCGACCTCTCGTTCGGCACCCACTTCTTCCAAGACCTGGTCGAGTCCTCGATCCGCTACCTGCCGCTCTATCCCGACGATCCGGCGGTCCTCTTCAGCGAGCGCTTCTTCCTCGGCGCCCACAACGCCCTGCCCGACCTGCTGCCCGAGTACGCCCATATCGCCCATGTGCTGCGGGTGATCGACGTGCCGAAGGCGACCGACGGGCTGGTCCTGAACGTCCTGATGAACGGCGACCTCGACGAGGCGGTGGGCGTCCTCGCCCCGCCGACGGCGGCTGGCGAGGAATCCCCCGGCACCGCGCAGGACCGCGAGCCGCGCAGCGACGACCACTGGCGCTGGCGTCTGCGCATGGTGCAGCGCCTGGCGGCGCAGCTCGATCCCGAGCGCTTCGGGGTCGTGGCGCTGTACGTCTTCGGCAGCACCAAGAACGCCACTGCCGGTCCGGGCAGCGACATCGACTTGCTGGTTCACGTCGGCGCCGACGAAGCGAAGCGGCGCGACCTCGAAGTCTGGCTCGAAGGCTGGAGCGAGGCCCTGGCCGAGATGAACTACCTGCGCACCGGCTACCGCACCGATGGCCTGCTCGACGTCCACTACGTCACCGACCAGGACATCGCCCAAGGCCAGAGCTATGCCGCGAAGATCGGCGCGGTCACCGACGCGGCAAGGCCGCTGGTGATGGGCGGCACGGCGACAGCCTAGTCCCGCAGCTCCCGTTGTCATCCCGAGCGTGAGCGAGGGATCTGGGGGATGGGTGGCCTCCCAGCCTTCCGAGTGCGTAGTTCCCGCGTTCGCAGCGTTCCTGCGCCGCGCTCCCGCCCGGATCCCTCGCTCTCGCTCGGGATGACAGGG
>JBLMYC010000011.1:0-9899 GCA_050258075.1 Acidobacteriota bacterium | reverse complement strand
CCCATATGGGCCGGCTCGGGGGGCTCAGCATACGGCAGGGCAATCGGTGGTGAGGTGGGATGCGGGTGCGCCATCAAGGTGCCATCGAGGTGCGGTGCCATCGAGGTGGCCATCGAGGTGCGGCCATCGAGGTGCGCCATCGAGGTGCTGCGCCATCGAGGTGCCACCCGTTTCGGGAAGCAAGATTCCACCTTCCCGCCGCGTCCCCCCGGACATGACACGCCCTCTTCGTTACTTCCAGCCCGGCAGCCTCATCGAGGTCACCACCCGCACCCTCCAGGGGCGCCTTCTGCTGCGGCCAGGAGCCGCCCTCACCCAGATCATCCACGGCATCCTCGGTCGCGCTCAATCCCTCTACGGGCTCCCGATCCACGCAATCGTCGTCCTTTCCAACCACTACCATCTCCTCTGCAGCCCCGCCGACCCCCAACAGCTCGCCCGCTTCATGTGCTTCTTCAACTCCAACCTCGCTCGCGAGGCAGGACGACTCCACGCCTGGCGCGACAAGTTCTGGAGCCGGCGCTATCAGGCGATTCCCGTCAGCGCGGAGCTCGCCGCCCAGCTCGCGCGCTTCAAGTACCTGCTCTCCCACGGCGCGAAAGAGGGTTTCGTCCTCACCCCGGGTGACTGGCCGGGCGTCCACTGCGTCGACGCGCTTCTCGAGGGCAAGCCATTGCGTGGCCTGTGGTTCGATCGTTCCGCTGAGTACGAGGCGCGACGCCGGGGCCTCGAGGTCTCCGCCCACGACTTTGCGGCGGAGGAGACCGTGACCCTCTCGCCGCTGCCGTGCTGGAGGCACCTCACGGCCTCGCAGACCCGCGCCCGGGTGGCTGATCTTCTCCAAGAGATCGAGCAGGACGCCCGCCGTCTGCAGCGAGCCAGCGGCCGCGAGCCCCTGGGCGCCGACTTCATCCAGCGCCAGAACCCGCACCAGGAGCCCCTGCGCAGCAAGCGCGCTCCGGCTCCGCTCGTCCATGCCGCAACCAAGAAGGCCCGTCGAGCACTGCTCGACGCGTACCGCATCTTTGTCTCAGCGTACCGACGTGCGGCCGAGAGCCTGAGAAACGGCGATCTCTCGGCCGTCTTCCCCGAACACTGCTTCCCACCCCCTCTACCCTTCGCTCGCGGACCCGCGGCCGCGCCCGCCGGGTAGGGGAGTTTCGTCGCCACCGCCGAGGACAACTGGACTCCAGAGGAGAGGTTCGCCTTCTGCTGGACGCGTCTGCGCGAAGGGAACTCCGCGAGCTCCCGGGAACACGTCTGCGCGTCAGAGGGGCCCAGTGGAAAGGTCGCAGCTCCTCATCTCTGCGCCGACTTCGCGCCATCCCCTCGACTCAGCCCCAATGGAGTCCCGGTTCGGGTGGCACCGCGCACGGGCACCGCGCACGGGCAGCACCGCGCACGGGCGCACCACGCACCGCACCACGCACCAGGTTCGGGTGGCACCACGCACCGTTCGGGTGGCAACGCGCACGGCACCGCGCACGGTGGGGTCACGCTGCGCTGCGCAGTGCAAGCCCCCGACGTGCAGTAGGGGTAGCCGGTCGTGTGCTCGTCGCCCAGGTCCGTGGGGGAGAAGGTCTCCACCTACGTGAAGAATTGTCCCGGCTCGGGTCCTGCGCCGCTCGCCCCCGCTCAGAAGCTGGCGTGCGTCTTCACCAGCCACTGCACGCTGGAGATCCCCAGGGTGCGGTCGAGCGGGAAGGCGACGTCGACGTGGACGACGTTGCCGAGCCCGGTGCGGCTGGGGCTCAGGCGCAGGCCGAAGCCGACGTCGCGCAGCCAGCCGAGGTCCTGCGGCCGGTTCGGGATGGCGGCGACCCAGGCGTGGCCGGCGTCGGCGAAGACCGCCGCGCCGATGTGCAGCAGGCGCCAGGGGTACCAGTCGGTGAAGAAGCGCTGCTCGACCGACAGCAG
This sequence comes from Acidobacteriota bacterium, assembly GCA_050258075.1. GTDB lineage: Bacteria > Acidobacteriota > Thermoanaerobaculia > Multivoradales > JAGPDF01 > JBLMYC01. The sequence goes on along the minus strand of JBLMYC010000011.1, from coordinate 7,982 downwards.
GACACGCCGGTCTCCGGCCTGGAAGCGCAGCGGATAGCCGCGCAGCCCGTTGTCGCCGCCAAGCAGCAGCTGGTTCTCGGCGTCGAGCTCGTGCGCCGCCGAGAGCTCGACGCTGGCGAAGAGGAGATGCTGGGAGAAGTCGCGCAGGTAGTAGCGGGCGCTGCCGTTCCACTGCGCGTTGCGGGTCGTACGGGTCTCGATGCGCCCGGCGAGGTCGGTTGCGAGCAACAGGGTCTGGCGCCGCGAGAACTGCCAGCCGCGCGTCGCCGAGGCCGAGACCATCAGGGCGTGAACGGTCGCCCCGAAAGTGGGGCCCGCCCAGCCCAGCCGGGCCTGCACGTGGGTGCCCAGCTCGAGATCCTCGACGCGGTGGATCTGGTCGAGGTCGCTCGCCTTGAGGAAGACGTCATCGGCGACCTCGACGCCGAGCCAGGGATACGAAAGCGTGCGGTCCGGCGGCTGGAACCGGAACGGATGGTGGATCGCCGGGCCGAACAGGTCGCGATCGTACGTGTACCCCGCGCTCCAGCGCACGGCGCGGTCGCCGACCAGGCCGTTCGAGATCCCGTAGTAGGCCTCGAGGAAGCGCTCGCGGTGCAGGAACCGGTTGGTGACGTGACCGAGCGTGTACAGCGTGTCCTCGCGCTCGTCGTCGTAGACGTCGAGCCCCGCCGCCCAGCGCGTGTCGAGGGCGAAGAACGGGCGCTCGACGAACACCTCGCCGCGCCGCCCGTCGCTGTTCTTGGCGTACGAGCCGCCGGCTCGCACCCGCGAGCCCAGGACGTTGGGATCGACGTAGCGCGCCAGGAGCGAGGTGCGATCGACCAGGCTCAGGCGCTCGAGGGTCAGGCTCTTGCCGGTGCCGAACAGGTTGTCGTCGGCAACCTGGATGCGGTTGGTGTTGCGCCCACCGGTGCGGCCGACGCCAAGCCCGAGCCGCAGCGTCCACACGTCGCGGGTCAGCACCTCGATGTCCACCTGGTTGCCGGCATAGGCGACCGGACAGAGGCGCGCCTCGTACAGGTAGGTGTCCTTGCGCAGCACGCGCTCGGACTCGTCGAGCAGGCGCCGCGAGTACGGGTCGCCGGGCCGCACCAGGAGCTGGTGCTCGATCACCCGCGACCGGGTCTTCATGTGCAGGCGATTGGCGAGCAGGAAAAGCTTGCGGTTCTCGCCCGGCACGTCGGGGTCGAAGATGTCCCGCGTGTTGTAGCGGATCTCGCGCACCCGGGCGCCCCGGGCCTCGAGCTCGGAATCGGAAGGCACGCCATCGACCGCCGGGCAGCGCCCGACCTGTGCCGCGGGGGCGGGACAGGCGAAGAAGACCGCGCCGACGAGGAGGGCGTGCGGCAGGGCGCGCCAGGGCGCGCGGCGCAGGCGAAACTCCACGGTAGCCGGTGATTCTACGTGTCCCGGCGCTGGACCGCCTACAATCTTCGGGCCGTGTCCGAGTCCCGCCGCAGCCCGCCACCCCCCGACCCCGAGCAGGGCCGCTACCGGGGCCGCGCCGTGGCGCGACGTTTCGTCTCGCCGGACGGCCTGACCGTGCTGGTCGGCAAGAATGCCGTCGACAACGACCTGCTCACCCTCGAGCTCGCCGCACCGCGCGACTTCTGGCTGCACGTTGCCGCCGAGTCGGGCTCGCACGTCGTGGTGCGCAATCCGGAGAACCTCGATCGCCTGCCGCGCGCCACCCTGCGCTTCGCCGCCGCTCTCGCCGCCCGCTACTCCAAGGCGCGCGCGGGCGGCCGGGTCGCCGTGCACGTGGCGCGGCGCGCCGACGTCGGCAAGCGGCGGGGGGCTCCGGCCGGCGAGGTGACGCTGGCTCGCTTCGAGACCGTCCACGCCTCGCCCGCCGAGGCCCCGGCGGGCGAAGGCGACGGCGGGTAGCGGCGGCCCCGCTAGTCGCGCACCATCTCGGCGGCCAGGATCCGGGTGCCACGCGTTTCGGGGAGCGTCCACACCCAGATCCCGGTCAGCAGGGCAAACAGCCCGCCGAGCGAGATGCCGACCCCGAGGCCGCGGCCGGCCGAGAGGATCGGGCTCGCTGCCACCCAGGTGATGATGAGCGGGGTGAAGAACTGGATGCCGCGCGCCAGATTGAAGGCGGCGCCCATCGCAGTGTTGCGGATCCGCGTCGGGAAGAGCTCGGAGAAGATCGGCCCGTAGCCGGAGAAGTTCCCGGTCCCGAGACCGACCAGGAACATGCAGGCCAGGATCGCTCCCGGCGCTCCGGCCATCGCCTCCCAGCCCCAGGTGACCGCAAAGAGACCCGTCGCCCAGGCCAGCGAGTACAGGCTGTACGCGAGCCGCCGGCCCTTCCAGTCGGCCACCAGGCCGAAGCTCAGGTAGCCGAGCAGCCCCCCGGCCTGGGTGACCAGCATCCAGACCCCCGAGCGGGCCATCGAGAAGTGGAGCTGGTCGTACAGGTACTTCGGCATCCACGAGTACGTGAACCAGTAGGCCGACATATCGGTCAGCGCCAGCACCAGGCCGAGCCCGAACAGGCGGCGCACCCGCCGGTCGTGCAGGAGCTGGAGGAAGAAGTCGGAGCCGCGGGCGGCGCGGCGCTCGGGGTGGCTCTGCCAGGCGAGCCAGACGTCCGACTCGGGCATGAAACGGCGGATGACGACCACCAGCAGCGCCGGCAGGACCGACACGAAGAAGCAGGCCCGCCAGCCCCAGGCCGGCCCGAAGGAAGCCGCGAAGCGCGGCTCGAGGAAGGCACCCACCGCGGTCGCGAGAGCGATCCCGGCCGGCGCCCCGGTCTGCATGACCGCCGCGAAGCGGGCCCGCATGCGGGCCGGGAACGTCTCGCCGACCAGGGTCTGGCCGGCCGCCCATTCGCCGCCCACCCCGAGGCCGGTGACGATCCGGAAGACGAGCAGGCTCGCGAGGCCGCCGCTCAGTCCGCAGGCGAACGTGCCCAGCGAGTAGGTGAGGATGGTCGCCGACAAGACCGTCCGGCGCCCGATCCGATCCGCCAGCCAGCCGAAGAGCAGGCCTCCGACGGCGGTCGCGGCCAGGCTCGCTCCCAGGAGCAGCGAGAGCTCGGAGGTGGAGAGGCCGAGATTGCGCTGGATCGGCACCAGCAGGAACGCGAACAGCATGAGGTCGTAGAAATCGAACAGCCATCCGGCCCAGGCCATGCCCAGGATCACGTAATGGCGGGACTGCGGGCGTTCGCTCTGGTTGAGGAGCATCGTTCGGAGCGCAGGGGGCGTTTCCCCTTTTCTAGCGCCCGGGAAACCTCGCGGTCCACACCCGGCCGGGCAGTCGGCGGCATGCTCGAAGCATTTGACAACCCCACCGCTTTGCCCCACCATACCCGCGGTGTTCGAGCTCCACGCCCAAGCCCTGCGGGGCGCCGGCGTGGCGGTCCTAACGAGGCGGGGGCGGCCCACGGGACCGGGCGGGTTGGGACCTGCCGACGACGGACACGCCCAGAAAGGAGGTGGTCCAGTGGGTAGTAGCAAACCTGGTTACGTGGAGGTGGCGTCCCCGTAGAGGGAGACACCCCCGGCGCGTCTCTGGCGCTGGACCACGGGTGGCCCCGGAACTTCCGCGGGGGTACCCAACGCCACCGAGACAACCCCTGAGGCCCCGGCCCCGCGAGGAGCCGGGGCCTTTTGTCTTGCCCGGACCCTGACCCGGCCCCCGGACCGGATAGACTAGCCGGCCATGCGGCGGATGCTCATCAATGCCCGGCACCCCGATGAGCTGCGGGTGGCGGTCCTGGCCGAAGGCCAGCTCGAGAACTTCCAGGTCGAGGTGGCCGAGAAGGGCCTCGAGCGCGGCAACATCTACCGCGGCACGATCGCCAACATCCAGCCCAGCCTGAACGCGGCGTTCATCGACTACGGCGCCGAACGCCACGGCTTCCTGGCGATCCAGGACGTGGTGCCGGAGGCCTACTACCACGAGCCCGGCAAGAAGGGCCGGCCGCGCATCGAGGAGGTCCTCGAGCGCGGCCAGCCGATCGTCGTCCAGGTGCAGAAGGAGGCCGGTGGCCAGAAGGGCGCCGCGCTCACGACCAACCTGTCGATCGCCGGGCGCTACCTGGTTCTCACCCCCTTCGACGACACCCGCGGAGTGTCGCGCAAGGTCGAGGACGACGCGGTGCGCCGCAAGCTGCGCGCCCAGGCGAAGGAGCTCGAGGTGCCGGCGGGCTGCGGCGTGATCATGCGCACCAACGCCCTGGAGCAGAACAAGACCGCGCTGCACCGCGACTCGCAGGCCCTCCTGCGGCTGTGGACCGCGGTGCGCACCCAGGCGGTCTCGGGCAAGGGCATCCGCCTCCTGTACAGCGACCAGGACCTCCTGGTGCGCGCCCTGCGCGACCATCTCGACACCGAGGTCGACGAGATCCTGGTCGACGACGCCGAAGCCTTCGCCAAGGCGCAGCAGTACATGCGCGCCTTCATGCCGCGCAGCAAGACCCGACTCCTCCTGTACGAGGACCGCGCGCCGCTCTTCGCGCTGTACGACGTCGAGTCGCAGATCGAGCGCATCTACGAGCGCACCGCCGCGCTCCCCTCCGGCGGCTCGATCGTCATCGATCGCACCGAGGCGCTGACGGCGATCGACGTGAACTCCGGCAAGGCGACCCGCGCCGCGAGCCAGGAGGAGACCGCCGTCCAGACCAACGTCGAGGCGGCGCGCGAGGTGGCGCGGCAGCTGCGCCTGCGCGACCTCGGCGGCCTGGTGGTCGTCGACTTCATCGACATGCGGGCGTCGAAGAACCAGCGCCGGGTCGAAAAGGAGCTGCGCGAGGCACTGAAGGCCGATCGCGCGCGCTCCACGGTCGGCCGCATCTCGCCCAACGGCCTGCTCGAGATCAACCGCCAGCGCATCCAGCAGGCGCTCGACCTGCGCACCCATGATCCCTGCCCGACCTGCGGCGGCACCGGCCGGGTGATGAGCGCCGAGCAGCTCTCGCTGTCGCTGCTGCGCCGCATCGAGGCCCGCGCCACCGCGGTGCCGATCGAGCGCGTGCGCCTGAGCGTCCATCCCGAGCTCGCCAGCGTGCTCAACGAGCAGCGCCGGCGCGAGATCGACGAGATCCAGACCGCTTTCGACCTCAAGCTCGAGATCGTGCCTTCGCGCCGACTGCGGCCGACCGAGCACGAGTTCGAGTGGTTCGACCGGGCGGGCGCCGCCCGGCGCCCGGCGCCAGTCTTCACCTCCACCGCCGGGGAACCGGCCGCCGCCGCTCCGTTGCCGGCACCGGCCGCAAAGGGTGCGGCTCCCGGAAGCCCGCCGGCGGGCGGGGGACGCTCGCGCCGGCGGCGCGGCGGGCGCGGTCGGCGCAAGCGGGGCCGCGACCGGCAGCCCGCCGGCCGCGCGGCCGAGGGCGGCAAGCAGCCCGGCACGGCGCCGTCCGCCGGCGAGACCGCCGCGGCGCCACCTCCGTCCGAAGCGCCGCCCCAGCCGCCCTCATGATCCCGGCGAGCGCTTCCGGCGCCCGCATCCCCGCCGCAGGCGGCCCCACGAGGAGAGTTCGATGAAGACCCTGAAGAGCTACGTCTGCGGGCGCTGGCACGAGGCCAACCGCGATTTCGCGTCGCTGTACGACCCGTCGACCGAGCAGCCGATCGCCCGCGCCTCGAGCGCCGGGATCGATTTCCCCGCCGTTCTCGCCTTCGCCCGTGAGCGCGGCGGACCGGCGCTGCGCGCCTTGAGCTTCGTCGAGCGCGCGGCGCTGCTCAAGGAGATGTCCAAAGCGCTGCGCGAGCGCCGCGAGGAGCTGCTCGAGCTCTCGGCGCTCGTCGCCGGCGCGACCCGCCCGGACGGCGCCTTCGATCTGGACGGCGGCGGCGGCACCCTGGCGTACTACGCCGCGATCGGCCGTGGCCTCGGCTCCCCCCGCCTGCTCGCCGAGGGCGACAGTGTCCAGCTCGGCAAGAGCGAGGCCTTCTGCGGCCGCCACGCGCTCGCGCCGCGGCGCGGCGTGGCGGTGCTGGTGAACGCGTTCAACTTCCCGGCCTGGGGGTTCGCCGAGAAGGCCGCCTGCGCCCTGCTCGCCGGCATGCCGGTGGTGGTGAAGCCGGCCACCTCGACCGCCTGGGTGACCGAGCGCTGCGTCGAGATCCTCATCGAGGCCGCCATCCTGCCGGAAGGCGCGCTGCAACTCGTCTGCGGCTCGACCGGCGATCTGCTCGAGCGCCTCGGCCCCCAGGACGTCCTGGCCTTCACCGGCTCGGCCGCGACTGCCCTGCGCCTGCGCGGCATGCCGAACCTGCTCGCCGCGAGCACCCGCATCAACGTCGAGGCCGACAGCCTGAACGCCGCGGTCTTGGCGCCGGACGCCACCGCCGGCTCGCCGACTTTCGAGCTCTTCGTGCGCGACGTGGTGCGTGAGATGACCCAGAAGAGCGGCCAGAAGTGCACTGCGGTGCGCCGCATCCTGGTGCCGACCGCCGAGCTCGCGACGGTCGAGGAAGCGCTGGTCGAGCGTCTGCGCCAGGTGGTGACCGGCAACCCCGCCGACCCCGGCGTCAGCATGGGCCCGCTTTCGACCGCGCAGCAGCTCGCCGATGCGGTCGCCGGCGTCGCCACCTTGCGCGGCGCGGCGCGCCTCGTCCACGGCGGCGGGACGCGCTGCGACGGCCAGGGCAGCCCGGCTGGCAAGGGCTACTTCTTCGGTCCGACGCTGCTCTTCGCCGAGAACGCCCGCGCCGCTGCGGCGGTCCACTCGCACGAGGTCTTCGCGCCGGTCGCGACCCTCCTCCCCTACAGCGGCAGCGCGCAGGAAGCGGGCGAGATCGTCGCCCTGGGCGGCGGCACGCTCGTCACCTCGATCTACTCCGACGACCCGACGTGGCGGCGCGAGATGGTCGTCGAGGTGGCGCCGTGGACCGGCCGCGTCTACTGCGGCTCGCAGACCACGGCCCCCGAGGCCAACGGGTCCGGCATGGTCCTGCCGCAGACCCTGCACGGCGGCCCGGGCCGCGCCGGCGGCGGCGAGGAGCTCGCCGGCCTCGCCGGGCTGCGTCTCTACCAGCAGAAGGTGGCGCTGCAGGGAGCCCGCGCCGAGCTCGCGGCGCTCCTCGAAGCCTAGGAGACCGACGATGCGCGGCGCGCGCGAGCGGCTGGCCCGAGCGTGAACGCCCCGCTGGGCTACCGGCTGGTGCGCGGTTTCACCCGGCTGCTGGCGGGGATCTTCTACCGCCGCGTCGAGGTGGTGGGTGCCGAGCGCATCCCCGGCGGCCCGTTGATCGTCGTCGCCAACCACCAGAATGCCCTGGTCGATCCGCTGCTGCTGGTCGCCGCGCTGCCCCGCCGGCTGCGGCCGATCGCCAAGCGCCCGCTGTTCCGAATCCTGCCCTTGCGGCCCCTCCTGAGTCTGGCGGGAGCGATCCCGGTCGATCGCCAGCAGGAGGCGGGCGGCGATCCGCAGCGCAACGCGGCGATGTTCGCGGCGGTGGGCGCGGCGCTCGAGCGCGGCGAGGCGATCCTGATCTTCCCCGAGGGCGTCAGCCACGCCGAGACGACCCTGCAGCCGCTGCGCACCGGCGCGGCGCGCATCCTGCTCTCGGCCGTCGCGGAAAGAGGCTTGCGACCGGCTCTCCTGCCGGTCGGCCTGGTGTTTCGCGAGCCCGCCACCCTGCGCGGCGGCTGGGCGGCGCTCCAGATCGGCGCGCCGATCCCGACCGACGACCTGCGCGAGCTCGCCCCGACCGATCCCGCCACGGCGGTGCGCCAGCTCACCGAGCGGATCGCCGAGGGCCTGCGCCGCCAGCTCGTCGAGCTCGACGACTGGCAGACCGCGCGGCTGCTGCGGGTCGCCGAGCGCATCTGGCGCGACGAGGTCGGCGCGCTCGAGCCCGGTGCCGAGCGGCTCGCCTGGATGCGCCAGGTGGCGCGCGCCCATCGCGAGCTCCTCGCCCGCGAGCCCGAGCGGCTGAACCGCCTGCGCGACCAGCTCGAGCGCTACGCCGCGACCCTCGGCCGCCTCGGGCTGACCGGCAGCGAGCTGCAGA
>JBLMYC010000010.1:27500-28589 GCA_050258075.1 Acidobacteriota bacterium | reverse complement strand
ATAGTTACGGCCGCCGTTTACCGGGGCTTCGATTCCGAGCTTCGCGGGCGAACCCGCTGACCCGTCCTCTTAACCTTCCGGCACCGGGCAGGCGTCAGACCCTATACGTCGTTTTCGACTTAGCAGAGTCCTGTGTTTTTGGTAAACAGTCGCTTGGGCCGTTTTACTGCGACCGTGGTCGGCTTCGGGGGCGAACCCCTACACCATCCACGGCACACCTTCTCCCGAAGTTACGGTGTCAATTTGCCGAGTTCCTTCGCAGGGGATCACTCAAGCGCCTTGGGATTCTCTCCCCGTCTACCTGTGTCGGTTTGCGGTACGGTCTCCGTTTTGAATCCCCATCGAGGTTTTTCTTGGCAGCGTGGAGTCAGTGACTTTGTAGCCCGAAGGCTTTGAGATCGCGTCTCGGCGTTTGGAATGGAGCAGCGGATTTGCCTACCGCCCCCGCCTACCCGCTTCAACCCACACGTCCAATCGTGGGCCCACCTATCCTTCTGCGTCACCCCTGGATCAACTTCTCACGGAGGTACAGGAATATTAACCTGTTTCCCATCGACTACGCTTTTCAGCCTCGCCTTAGGGACCGACTAACCCTGAGCGGATTGACCTTCCTCAGGAAACCTTAGACTTTCGGCGAGCGTGGTTCTCACACGCTTTATCGCTACTTGTGCCGGCAGGGTCTCTTCTGTGCACTCCAGCAGTCCTTACGGTCTACCTTCAGCGCGCACAGAATGCTCCTCTACCACTTCAAAAGCCCCGAAGGGCCCTCGAAATCCGCAGCTTCGGTGATCAGCTTGAGCCCCGTTGAATTATCGGCACGGAGTCGCTTGACCAGTGAGCTATTACGCTTTCTTTAAAGGGTGGCTGCTTCTAAGCCAACCTCCTGGCTGTCTGTGCAACTCCACATCCTTTTCCACTTAGCTGATACTTGGGGACCTTAGCTGGCGGTCTGGGTTGTTTCCCTTTTGACGATGAAGCTTATCCCCCACCGTCTGACTCCCGTGGTGAACATCTGCGGCATTCGGAGTTTGATTGGATTCGGTAAGCTTGTAGGCCCCCTAGTCCATTCAGTGCTCTACCTCCGCGATG
>JBLMYC010000010.1:0-22500 GCA_050258075.1 Acidobacteriota bacterium | reverse complement strand
CGACAGCACGCCGGGAGTGAACGTCGAGCGCGCCAGCTTCTTGACCTCGCGCAGCCCGCTCTCCTGGGCCGCGATGTCGACGCCCGCCTGGGCGTAAGCGCTCGGCTTGCTCTCAGCCATGGCGACCCACGCTCAGTCGGCCTCTTCGCTGCGAATCGGAAAGAGCTCCGCCTGCTGCTGGTCGGCGCCGGCGATCGGCACCCGGTACTCGCCGGTCCAGCACGCCGTGCAGTAGTGCGATGGCGGAGCGCTGACTGCGCTCAGCATGCCCTCGAGCGACAGGTAGGCCAGGGTGTCGGCGCCCAGCAGCTGGCGGATCTCCTCCACCGAGTGGCTCGCGGCGATCAGCTCCTCGCGGGTCGGCATGTCGATTCCGTAGTGGCAGGGAAACCGGGTCGGCGGACACGAGATCCGCACGTGCACCTCGGAGGCGCCGGCATCACGCACCATCTTGACGATCTTCGGCGAAGTCGTGCCGCGCACGACCGAATCGTCGACCAGCACCACCCGCCGTCCTTCGATCAGCTCGCGCACCGGGTTCAGCTTGATCTTCACCCCGAAGTGGCGGATGGCGTGCTTGGGCTCGATGAACGTGCGCCCGACGTAGTGGTTGCGGATCAGGCCGAACTCGACCGGCAGGCCCGACTCGCGGCTGTAGCCCAGAGCGGCGAACAGGCCGCTGTCGGGGATCGGCACCACCACGTCGGCTGCAGCCGGTGCCTCGCGCGCCAGGCGCGCTCCCATCGCCAGCCGCGACCGCGACACCGGGTCGCCGAAAATGCGACTGTCGGGCCGTGCGAAGTAGACGTGCTCGAACACGCAGTGTGCCGGCTCCGGGGCGCCGATCTTGAAGCTCTCGAGGCCACCCCGCCGCGCCACCAGGAGCTCGCCCGGCTCGAGCTCGCGCACCGCCTGGGCGCCGAGCAGATCGAACGCGCAGGTCTCGGAAGCGAAGCACGGGTGGCCGCCGAGGTCGCCCAGCCACAGCGGCCGGAAGCCGTTGGGGTCGCGCACCGCGATCAGACAGGAATCGGCGACCAGCAGCAGCGAATAGGCGCCGCGCACCTGCTCGAGCGCGTGGGCGAGCGAGTCCACCGGGTCGGGGCGCGGGCTGCGCGCCATCAGGTGGAGAATGACCTCGGTGTCACTGGTGGTCTGGAAGATGGCGCCCTGGCGCTCGAGCTCGCGGCGCAACTCGACGGCGTTCACCAGGTTGCCGTTGTGCACGATGCCGAACGGCCCGGTGCCGGTGTTCACCACGATCGGCTGGGCGTTCGAGATCACGCTCTTGCCGGCGGTCGAGTAGCGGGTGTGGCCGATCGCCCGCCGGCCCGGCAGGCGCTGCAGCACCCGCACCTTGAAGATGTCGGCGACGTGGCCCATGCCGCGCTCGACGTGCATCTGGGTGCCGTCCCAGGAGACGATGCCGGCCGACTCCTGGCCGCGATGCTGCAGCGCGTACAGGCCGAGGTAGGCGAGGTTCGCCGCGTCGTCGGGTCCTTCGATGCCGAAGATGCCGCACATGGCCGAGTCAGTCTCTCACGCCCGACAAGGGGCTCACAGCCCCAGGGCGCGCGGCAGCGCCGTCGCCCAGGCCTGCCGCAACCTCGCGACCTCGACGCGCAGAACGTCGCCCGTGGTCTCGACCTCGAGCAGCTCGCCGCCCACCTCGCCGATCTCGAGCGCCGGAACGCCGGCCTCCTCGGCCGCCTCGAGCACCCGATCGACCATCCCCGGCGAACAGGCGACGAGCGCCCGCCCCTGGCTTTCCGAGAAGAGCGCGGTCGGCGTGCCCGGCACCCGCAGCCGCGCGCCCAGCCCGCGCCCGAAGGCCGCCCGGGCCACGGCCACCGCGAGGCCGCCCTCCGACAGGTCGTGCACCGCGTGCACCACGCCCTCGAAGACGAGCCCGCGCAGGAGCGCCGCGAGCTGCCGTTCCGCCTCGAGATCGACCGCCGGTGGCAGGCCGCGCTCGATGCCGAACAGCAGGCGCAAGTAGGCCGACCCGCCGAACTCGCCGCGGTCACGACCGAGCAGGACGACGCGGTCGCCGGCGTGGTTGAAGTGCGGATCCGGCAGGTTGCCGAGATTGGGCACCAGTCCGACCATGCCAATCGTCGGAGTGGGATAGATCGAACGGCCTTCGGTGTCGTTGTAGAAGGAGACGTTACCCGAGATGACCGGCACGCCGAGCTCGCGGCAGGCCTCCGACATGCCGAGGATCGACTCGCGGAACTGCCACATGACCTCGGGAATCTCGGGGCTGCCGAAGTTCAGGCAATCGGTCAGACCGACCGGCTCGGCGCCGACGCACGCCAGGTTGCGCACCGCCTCGGCGACCGCCTGCATGCCGCCGCGGCGCGGGTCGAGGTAGCAGTAGACCGGGTTGACGTCGCTGGTCATCGCCAGGCCGGTCGGGGTGCCCTTGAGCAGCAGCACGGCTGCGTCGCCACCCGGTCCTTGCACGGTGTTGGTGCGCACCGTGTGGTCGTACTGGCGCCAGATCCACTCTTTGCTCGCGAGCTCGGGCGTCGTCAGCAGGCGCTCGAGGGTTTCGCCGAGCGCGGCCGGCGGCGCTGGCACCTCCGGCTCGGCCTGGCGCTCGGCGAGGTCGGCGGGCGGCGCGTACGGGCGCTGGTAGACCGGCGCGTCGTCGGTCAGCGGCCGGATCGGGATGTCCGCCGCCATCTCGCCGTGGAAGCGGATCTCGCCGCGGCCGCTGGCGGTGACCTCGCCGATCATCGTTACCTCGAGGCCCCAGCGCCGGAAGACGCGCTCGATCTCCTCCTGACGGCCGCGCTGCGCCACCACCACCATGCGCTCCTGCGACTCCGACAGCATGATCTCGTACGGCGTCAGCCCGGGCTCGCGCAGCGGCACCCGGTCGACATCGAGCCGCATGCCGGTTCCGCCGCGGCTCGCCATCTCGAAGCTCGAGCTGGTCAAGCCGGCCGCGCCCATGTCCTGGATCGCCACGATGGCGCCGGTGCGCATCGCCTCGAGGCAGGCTTCGAGCAGCACCTTCTCGGTGAACGGGTCGCCGACCTGCACCGTCGGGCGCTTCTTCTCGCTCTCGGCGTCGAAGGAATCGGACGCCATGGTGGCGCCGTGGATGCCGTCGCGCCCGGTGCGGCTGCCGACGTAGAGGATCGGGTTGCCGGGACCGGTGGCGCGGGCGCGGAAGATGCGCTCGCGGCGCGCGATGCCGAGCGCGAAGGCGTTGACCAGGATGTTGCCGTTGTAGCAGCGATGGAACCCGGTCTCGCCGCCCACCGTGGGAATGCCGACGCAATTGCCGTAGTCGCCGATGCCGCGCACCACCCCATCGATCAGCGACCGCATGCGCGGCGCGTCGATCTCGCCGAAACGCAGGGAGTCCATGCAGGCGATCGGCCGCGCTCCCATGGTGAAGACGTCGCGCAGGATCCCGCCGACGCCGGTCGCGGCGCCCTGGTAGGGCTCGATGTAGCTCGGATGGTTGTGCGACTCCATCTTGAACGCCGCCACCCAGCCGTTGCCGACATCGACCACCCCGGCGTTCTCGCCCGGACCCTGGACGACGTGCGGTCCGCTGGTCGGGAACTCGCGCAGATGGACGCGCGACGACTTGTACGAGCAGTGCTCCGACCACAGCGCCGAGGTGATGCCGAGCTCGGTGAAGGTCGGGTCGCGGCCGAGGACGCCGCGCAGGCGCTCGTACTCCTCCTCCGAGAGGCCGTGCGAGCGCGCCAGCTCGAGGTCGACGCGCGGCTCGGCGAGCGCAGTACCGCTCATCGCGCACCTCCACGCGCCGCGAGCAGCGGCTTCACCGCCGCCTCGACCGCGCCACGAAACAGCGCCAGGCCGTCGGTGTTGCCGAGGACCTCCTCGGCGCAGCGCTCCGGATGGGGCATCAGGCCGAGCACGTTGCCGGCGGCGCTGGTGACCCCGGCGATCCCGCGCGCCGAGCCGTTGAAGTTCCACTCCGGATCGAGAGCGCCGTCGGGCGCCACGTAGCGGAACACGACCTGGCGGTTGGCCTCGAGGCGATCGAGCGCCTCGGCGGCGTCCTCGTAGTTGCCCTCGCCATGGGCGATCGGCATGCGGATCACCTGGCCGACCCGGTAGTGGCGCGTGAACGGTAGGTCGTTGCGCTCGACCTTGAGATGGACGTCGCGGCACTCGAAACGCAGACGCGCGTTGCGCCGCATCGCGCCGGGCAGGAGCTGGGCCTCGAGCAGCACCTGGAAGCCATTGCAGATCCCCAGCACCAGGCCGCCGGCGGCGGCGTGGCGCTTGACCGCCGCCATGACCGGCGACAGCGCTGCCAGCGCGCCGCCACGCAGGTAGTCGCCGTAGCTCCAGCCGCCCGGCAGCACCACCAGCTCACAGCCCTTGATCGTCTCGTCCTGGTGCCAGAGAAACAGCACCTCCTGCTCGAGGACGTGCTTCAGGACGTGGTAGACGTCGTGGTCGCAGTTGCTGCCCGGAAAGATGACAACCCCGCACCTCATGCGGTTTCCTCTTGCAGCAGCTCGATCTCGTAGTCCTCCACCACCGTGTTGGCGAGCAGCTTCCGGCACATCGTGGCGAGCGCCTCGCCGGCCTGCTCGGCGTCGTCGGTGCCGAGCTCGATTTCGAAGCTCTTGCCGGCCCGCACCTCGCTGACTTCGGGAAATCCAATCCGCACCAGCGCATCCCGGATCGCCTTGCCCTGCGGATCCAGGATCTCGCGACGCGGGTACACCGTGACCCTAGCGCGCATGTTGACGACTCCTCACGAAACGACCTCCATCCAGGGAGAAGGCTCGAACTGATCGGTGACCTCGACGCGCGCCGCACAGCCCTCGCGCTCGAGCGCTTCGCCGACCGCGGCGAAGGCGAGCGCCTTGAGGTTGTTGGTTCGCGACAGGTGGTACAGCGCGACGTGCCGCAGCCGGTCGCAGAGCAGCTCCGGCAGGCCCTCGGCCGCCGAGTGGTTGGACAGATGGCCGTGACCGCTGGCGATGCGCTGCTTGAGCGACCACGGGTACGGGCCGCTGCGCAGCATCTCGAGGTCGTGGTTGGTCTCGATCAAGAGCACGTCGAGGTCCGCGAGGCGCCCCCAGGCGAGCCGGCTGCGGCTGCCGAGGTCGGCCACCAGCCCCAGGCGGCGGCCGGCGCGGTCGGTGACCACGAAGCCGACCGGCTCGCGGGCGTCGTGGGGAATGGCGAAGGGCTCGACCTGGAAGCCGCAGACCTCGACCACCTCGCCCGAGGCCAGCACCCGCAGCTCGGCGGCGGTTGCGCCGCGCAGGCGTGCCGCCTCGAGCGTGCCGGCGGTCGCCCAGACCGGTGCTTCGTGGCGCCCGGCGAAGCGCGCCACGCCGCGCACGTGGTCCTCGTGCTCGTGGGTCAGGAGGACGGCGGCGATGGTGCGCGGATCGATGCCGACCGCGCGCATGCGGCGCTCGAGCTCGCGGCACGAGAATCCGGCGTCGAGCAGCAGGCGATCGCCTCCGGACTCGATCAGTACCGCGTTGCCGCCGCTACCCGAACCGAGAACGCAGACTCGCAATGGGGGGAACAGTTCTCCGAGGGAGAGCTGCACGGGGAAAAGATACCACGAACCGCGCCGCGCGTCGGACGCGGTCGGCGGGCTCTAGAACATGTACGTCCGACCCTGCTCGAGCAGCTCGAGGTCGGGGTTCTTGTGCGCCCGCAGCTCCTGGCGGATGCGGTCGATGCACGGCGGCTTCAGGTGATGGACCAGGATCGGGACCCGCCGTTCGAGCTTGGCGAGCTCCACCTCGAGATCGTGCGGGGTCAGGTGCAGCGACAGGTCGGCGATGCGCTGCATCGAGTTGTCGAAGCTGGTCTCGATGGCCAGCGCGGCGAGCCCGGGGGTCGAGTTCGCCACCTCCCACAGCCGGTGGGTCGGTCCGGTGTCGCTCGACCAGAGGACCGCGGCGCCGTCCTGCTCGATCAGGAAGCCCTGGGTCGGCACCACGTGGTGGACCGGGATGGGCGTGAAGCGGACGCCCTCGACGGTGACCGCCACGCCCTCCTGCAGCTCATGGAAACGCATCGCCGGCAGCAGGTGGTTGGGCAGGCGCGTGAAGTCCGGCCAGGTGGCGTTGTTGAACAGGTACTTGCGAATGGCGTAGATCGTCGCCGCCGAGGAGTAGATGTCGATCGCCCCCTCGCCCTTGCCGTACACGTTCTCGATGAAGAACGGCAACGAGTTGATGTGGTCCATGTGCGAGTGCGTGAGGACGATCGCCCGCACCCCCACCTGCTGGTCGATCTCGAGCGCCTGAGAGAGCGAGCCGGCGTCGAGGGCGACGGTGCCGTTGATCAGCAGGGACGTCATCCGCCGTCCCGGGCTCTCGCCGCCGTAGCTGCCGAGGACCTGGATCTCCATTGCCCGGGCGGAAGTGTAGCAGCCTCCGGGCGGCGACCCGCGGGAGTCAGGGATGGGCGGCGGCGACCGACAGCGAGCGCAGCAGGTCGTGGCCGCGCGCCAGGGTGAACTCCTGACGCTCGTACAGGCGCTCGAACGCCTCGACCACGGTCGGACAGAAGTGCTGGCCGACCTCGCGCCGGATCTCGGAGGCCGCGGCGTCGGGCTGCATGCCGGCGCGATAGGGCCGGCTGGTGGTGATCGCGTCGTAGGTGTCGGCGACGGCGATGATGCGGGCGAGCGGCGGGATGTCGGGGTCGAGCAGGCCGTCCGGATAGCCGCGGCCGTCGACCCGTTCGTGATGGCTGCGCACCCCGGGCAGGATGGGAACCAGCTCGTGAATCCGCGACACGATCTCGGCCCCGTCGACGGTGTGGCGGCGCATGATCTGCTGCTCCTCGGGGTCGAGCGGCGCCGGCTTGTTGAGGATGCGGTCGGGAACCCCGATCTTGCCGATGTCGTGCAGGGTCGCCGACAGGCGGAGCTGCTCGAGGTCGTCCTTCCCGAGACCCATCTCCCGCCCGAGCAGCAGCGAGTAGCAAACCACCCGGTGAACGTGGCCGCCGGTGTACGGGTCGCGCTTCTCCACGGCCTCGGCGAGCGCGGTGACGGTCTCGACGAACTGGCGCTTGAGGGCGGCGTACAGGCGGGCGTTCTCGATCGCGTTGGCGAGTGGTCCGGCGAACAGATTCATCCGCCGCTCGTCGTCGGAGGAAAAGCCGGCCTTGCCGACCGGGTTGAGGAGCTGCATCACTCCGACCACCCGGGCGCGCGCCACCAGGGGCACGGTCAGGATGGCGTGGGTCTGGAACTCGGTCTGGGTGTCGCCGCGCCAGCGCGGGTCGGCGGCGACGTCGTTCACCACCTCGGAGGCGCCGGACAGCGCCACGCTGCCGACGATGCCCTGGCCGAGCGGCACTCGCAGCCCGCGGATGTCGCCCGCCGCGCGCCCGCGCACGACGCGGAAGAAGAGCTCGTGGCGCTCCTCGTCGAGCTCCCAGATCGAGCTGGTCTCGGCGCGCACCACTTCCTCGGCCTTGCGCAGCGCGGTCTCGAGCACGCGCTGCAGGTCCAGGGTCGAGGCCAGCTCGCGCCCGATCTCGAGCAGCGTCTCGTACTCGGCCAGACGTCGCGCCAGATCCTGCTGCTCGCTCATCGCGCGATCAGAACGAATAGCCGATCCAGAAGTTGGTCCGGAAGCCGCCCTCCGCGCCGGCAAACTTCCATTGCTTGGCGAAGTCCCAGTTCAGGTCGAGGCCGCCGAGCGGGATCGAGAAGCCCCAGCCGTAGTCGGCTCGCCCGTCCTTGAGCTGGTTGTTGGCGCTGTCCCAGAACTGGAACTTGGGCGTCGGCTGACCCTGCGGCCCGTAGCTGAAGTACGCGCCGCCGACGTCCAGGAAGACGCGGCCGCGCACGCCGCGGAAGAACGCCAGCGAGCCGAGCGGGAAGCGGTATTCGACGTTGGCGAAAGCGGCGCGGTTGCCGACCACGGTACGGAAGTCGAACCCGCGCAGGGTATCGAGGCTGCCCAGGTAGAACGGCCGCGGAGCGTTGCCCTGGCTGATGCCGACGAACACGCGGAATGCTAGGTTGGTGCTGCGCGAGACCCGCACGTACTGGCGGGCATCGAGCTGGAAGTCCGCCGACAGGGTGCTCGAGGAGCTGATGTTGGTGCCGGTGATCACTTCCTTCTTGCCGACGTCCGGGGCATAGGCGACCGACACCCGCCAACGCCTGCCGCTGAAAGGGCCGAAGTCCTCGAACACCACGGTGTCTCCGACCAGGGCGAGGTCGAGCTGCGGGAAGGTGTCCTCGCGCGGCGTCACGGTGGGGAGGATGCTCCCGTCCGCCGCCTGCTCGTACGAGACGTAGTCGATGTTGCGCCGCATTCCGGTCAGCCCGACCTCGAGCCGGTGGTAGACGTCGAACGGGTGGGAGATCTGCCCGGTGGCGCCGGTCTCCTCGTACAGCGCCTGCCGGTCCAGCCTGCCGTTGTCGGGGTTCAGGGTGACGTAGAAGGTGCGGTTGTCGAATGCCGCCACCTGCCACTGCGTGCGGTGCGCGATGTTGGCGTAGGCGACGGCGAAGTTCGAGAAGCTCGAGACCGAGCTGAAGGCGGCGACCAGCCGGTGATCGCCCAGGTAGTCGGTGAACGACAGGTAGGTGTCGGCGAGGAAGGTCTGGTCGCTGTTGACTCCGACCTGCACTCCGGCGTCCTCGAGGAAGAGCTTGCCGGAGCGGAACTTCTCCTTGTTCGCGTCGTCGATCGTCACCTTGATGTCGGGCTCGAACTTGGGCAGGGCGGCGACCGCGGCGGGGGCGGTCGGCAGCGCCACCTTGCGCGTCACCGGCAACCCCTCCATGGCGTCGATCGTGTAGAGGTCGAAGCGACCCTTCCAGTAGCCCGAGTACACCAGTCGATCGCTGCCGTCCGGGGTGACGATGACCGTCGGCATGAAGCAGCCGGTCACCGCGTTGGTGTACTGGCGCATCTCTCCGGTCGCGAGGTCGAGGCCCCAGATGTTCTCGATGCCGTGGTCGTCGGACGCGAAATACAGGCGCTTGCCGTCCCGCGAATACACCGGGTCGCGCTCGTTGGTCTCGCCGTCGGTCAGCTGGTAGCGCTTGCCCGGTGCGTCGCGGTCGACGCGGAACAGCTTGGCGTAGTCCCCCACCACCGAGCTGAACACGATCGACTTGCCGTCCGGGGAGTAGGTCGGGCCGCCGTCGTACAAGCTGTCATTCGTGACGTCGCTGATCGCGTGGGTGGCGAGGTCGAGCTCGAAGATGTCGAACGCGCCGTTGCGCCAGGCCGAGAAGGCGATGCGCTTGCCGTCCGGGCTGAATGCGGGAGACAGCGGCTGCTCGAGGTCGCCGAGGTCGATCGCCTGCGCGATGCCGCCCTTGATGACGTTGAACAGCAGCAGCTCGCGGCCGCGCTCGTGCTTGGCGAACGCCGCCACCCGATTGCCGTCCGGCGAGAACGCCAGATCGCGCCCGTAGTAGCGCGGCGTGGTGAACTCCTGCGCGATCAGATACTGGTAGGCGCTGGTCGGGCTCTTCGACAGCGAACGGATCTCGCGCCGCTTGCGGGCGTCGAACAGCACCACGTCGACGTCGCCGCGCAGCGTGCTGATCGCGGCGACCAGGTCGCCCGAGGGGGAGGCGACCGGCGAGATCTGCAGGCCCTGCCCCTCGCTCCCGGCCCGGAACAGGTGGCCGAAGTCGCTCGGCTCGCCGGTGCGCGCCAGCTCGGCGACGTACTTCTTGCGCAACCAGCGGTGGAACTCGAGGTCGAAGTCCGCGGGCTCCAGGCGGAAGGCCTTCTTGATCGCCTTGTCGACCCGCGAGCCCAGGCTGTTGCGGTACTCGAACAGGAAGTCCCGGAAGCCTTCCTTGCCCCAGCGCTCTTCGATGAAATCGAACACCGCGTGCCCGAAGCGGTAGGCGAAGAAGCCGGTGACGTTGGTCTCCGCGATCGGCGGCACCAGGTCGTTGACCACCGCGTCGCGCAGATACATGCGGTCGCGCGGGTCCTCGTCCTTGGCCATGTAGCTCGCCATGCCCTCCATCAGCCAGGTCGGCGGGTTGGCGGTGAGCGCCTTGCCCAGCCGGCCCTGGTACAGGATGTGGTACTGGAAGATGTGCGTCAGCTCGTGCGCGATCAGCTGCTGGAGCTTGGGATCCGGCAGGTCGATCGGCAGCACCATCCGGTTGCGCACCGGGCTGGCGAAGGCGCCCACCGCCTCGGGGATGAAGTCGTTGCCGAGCACGTTGTTCTGCTCGAACGCCGAGTGCGTGGCGTAGAAGATGAGCGGAGTGGGCTCCTTGATCTGGAAGTCGAACTCGCGTGACAGCCGGTCGTAGGCGCTCTCGGCAAGCGAGGCCACTTTCTCGAGCGAGGCCTCCTCGGCGGTGTAGTAGTAGAGATCGAAGTGCGGCGAGTGGTACAGCTTCCAGTCGAACTTGCGGTACTGGATCTTGTTCTTACCGAAGTTGTCGTCGTACTGCGCTCGCGCCGCCGTGGTCGCGGCGCAGGCCGCGACGACCAGCGCCAGGGCGACGACGAAGCGAGGGCGGCGGAGTCCGCTCACGTTACTCCTCCTTGCGGCACGGCTCACTGCGTGAACAGGTAGCGAGAGGCCTCGACCTGACGTTGCGCGAAGACGTTCACCAGCCGGTCCTCGAGCGCGCTCAGGTTCTCGAACATGCCCACCAGGGGGTCGGCGGACTGGCTCTCGAACTTCTTGAAGTCCTTGAAGTTGTCGGAAAAGAGCTGCTCGCCGGTCTTGCCGTCGTACACCTGGAGGACGATGTCGTACTCGAAGCCGGTCTGTTCGACCAGAACCTGGCGGTAGTACGTGCGGCCGTCGAACGGCGAGGTGTACTCCTCGGTGCGGTAGCCGCTGGCATCCTGGACGTCGAAGTCGAGACTGCCGGAAAGCACCAGGTCAGCCTGGGTGCGCTCGCCGATCGCGCGCCAGAAATCACGATTCTTGCCCAACAGGTCGAGATCGTAGCTCGGGTAGTCGACCGCACCGGTGTCGATCACCTTGAGATCCGACTCGCGCTTGATCAGCTTCGTGAGGTAGCGCTGGAACTCGCGTTGCACGTCGACGTTGCGCAGGCGCAGGGACTGCTGCTCGCCCTCCTTGCCGACCATCAGGAAGGGGGCCAGCGCCACCGACTTCTTGTGGGTGAGGTCGATGCGGGCCCGCACCGGCAGGCTCAGCTTGACCTCGACGGTGGCAGCGCGCGCGACGCAGGCGAGCCCGCCGAGGGCCACAACCGCCACCAGAATCGACAACCGCTTGCGCTGCGGCATGCTCGGAGTCTCCATGCTGCGCCGTCAGCCCGGCGGCTTGGGG
Organism: Acidobacteriota bacterium; assembly: GCA_050258075.1. GTDB lineage: Bacteria > Acidobacteriota > Thermoanaerobaculia > Multivoradales > JAGPDF01 > JBLMYC01. The sequence goes on along the minus strand of JBLMYC010000010.1, from coordinate 11,211 downwards.
GTCGGCGCCGGCGTGGATGAAGGCTTGGCCTCCGCGGCGCGCGGCTTGAAGCCCTGGTAGAACTCGACGAAGCGGGCGTAGTTGGTCTTGAGCTGGGTGTTGCCCGGCTCCACCTTCAACGCCCGCTGGTAGGTGCGCAGCGCCTCGTCGAAGTTACCGGTGCCCTCGTAGGCGACCGCCAGGTCGTTGAGCACCCGGGCGTTCTGCGGCGCGAGCTTCTCCGCTTCGCGGTAACGGAACAGGGCCTCGTTCCACAGGCCGCGCTGCGCCATCTGGGTACCGAACGCGAGCTGCCCCTCGACCCCTTGCGGCGTCGCGGAGCGGGCGCTGGCGCAGGCGCCGACGAGCGCCGTCGCACAGAGCGCCAGGGCAGACAACGCAAAGCGACCGGCCATCACCCTGGGTGGGTTCCACCGAGCGCGGTTGGGGTTCTTGCCGGGAGCATGCTGCATGGATCGAACCGGCGGCGACTGTAGCACAGGAGCGTCGGGCTCGACGCGCCAGATCGCCACGAGCCAGGCCGTCTTCCCAGGCGTGCCGATGCCGCCGCCCTGCCCCGCGCCGGGGCGCCCCGTGCGCGACGCCTTGATCGCGCTCAACGCCACCCCCGGCCTGCCGCGTGCCGCGATCTGCCGCCTCGGACGCGAGCCCGAGCTGTGGTGCGGCGAGCCGCGGCCGGAGCCCGCGGCGCTCGCCGCGCGCACCGGGCTGCCGCGCGCCGCGGTCGAACGGGCGCTGCGAGCCGGCCGCGCCGCCGGCGCTACGGCGCAGCGGGAGCGCGAGCGCGCCGCCGAGCTAGGGGCGCAGATCCTGGTGCTCGGCGACCCGGCCTATCCGGCGGCGCTCGGCGACCTCGACCTGCCACCGCCCGTCCTCTACTGCCGCGGCACGCTGCCCGCCGGCCCGGCGATCGCGATCGTCGGCTCGCGGCGCATGGACGCCTACGGCGCCGAGGCGGCGCGCTTCCTCGCCCACGAGCTCGCCGCCCGCGGACTGGTGATCGTCTCCGGTTTCGCCCCCGGAGTCGACGCCACGGCGCACCGCGCGGCGCTCGCGGCTCCCGGCGGCCGCACCGTCGCCATCCTGGGCTGCGGGCTCGGAGTCGACTATCCGCCCGGCCACGGTCCGCTCGGCGAGGAGGTGAGCCGCGGCGGCGCGCTGCTCACCGAGTTCGCCTGCGACAGCGAGCCGCGGCCCTGGAACTTCCCGGTCCGCAACCGCCTGATCGCGGCGCTGTCGCTCGGCACGCTGGTCGTGCAGGCGACCCTGCGCTCGGGGTCGCTGGTCACTGCGCGCCTGGCCCTCGATTTGGGGCGCGACGTGTGGGCAGTTCCGGGACGGATCTTCGACGAGCGCTCGCTGGGCCCGAACGGGCTCATCCGCGACGGCGCGCGTGCCATCCAGCATCCGGCCGACGTCCTCGATTCGTTGCCCGAGACCGTCCGCGAGGCCCTCGGCCTGGTCGCGCCATCGGAAGCGCTGGATGCGCCGGGCCCGCCGTTGCCTCCCGGCGCGGCCGGAGATGTCGCTCGCGCCCTGGTTCGCGGCTCGCCGCAGGCGCCGGAGGAGCTGGCGGCGGCGACCGGCCTCCCGGTCGAGGCGGTGCTCGGGCACCTGCTCGAGCTGGAGCTCTCGGGCTTCGCCCGACGCCACCCCGGGCCCAGCTACAGCCGGCGCGGCTGAAGGGCCGGCGGAGGCGCTGTGTTACCCTCTACCGCCTGCCGGTCTTAGGCGCCGGCAGCGTAACGGCGGGAATTTCGGCCGTTCCCCGACCGTTCTCGAGGCCCCGTGACCAAGAACCTGATCATCGTCGAGAGCCCCGCCAAGACCCGGACGCTCAAGAAGTTCCTGGGCCGCAACTACGCCGTCGAGGCGTCGGTCGGGCACATCCGGGACCTCGCCAAGAAGGATCTCGGGATCGGACCCGACTACGAGCCGCACTACATCCTGCTCAGCGCCAAGAAGGACGTCGTCAAGCGGCTGCGCGAGGCGGCCGCGAAAGCCGACACCGTCTACCTGGCGCCCGACCCGGATCGCGAGGGCGAAGCGATCGCCTGGCACATCGCCCAAGTGCTGGACAAGCCGGCGAGCGCGCTGCGCCGGGTCACCTTCAACGAGATCACCAAGTCGGCCGTGCTCAAGGCGCTCGAGCACCCGACCCAGATCGACCAGCACCTGGTGGACGCCCAGCAGGCACGCCGCATCCTCGATCGTCTGATGGGCTTCCGGCTGTCGCCGCTGCTCTGGGAGAAGGTCAAGCAGGGGCTCTCGGCGGGCCGCGTCCAGTCGGTGGCGCTGAAGATGGTGTGCGAGCGGCAGGACGAGATCGAGGCCTTCGTCCCCGAGGAGTACTGGGTGATGGGGGCCCGCCTGGCGGGCCGCAAGCCGCCTCCGTTCCTGGCCCGCCTGCACGCAATCGACGGCAAGAAGACGAAGGTCGGCAGCGGCGAGCAAGCCGCCGAGATCGAGGCCACGCTGCGCCGCGCGCCGTACCGGGTGGCGGCGATCGAGCGCAAGGAGTCGCAGCAGCGCCCGGGCCCGCCGTTCATCACCAGCCGGCTGCAGCAGGAGGCGGCGCGCCGCTTCGGCTTCTCGGTCAAACGCACGATGGGCCTGGCACAGGGCCTGTACGAGGGCAAGGAGATCGGCGACCGCGGTCCGACCGGTCTCATCACGTACATGCGCACCGACTCGACCCGGGTCGCCGACGAGGCGCTGGACGCCGGGCGCGAGTACATCCGGAAGACCTACGGCGCGGCGGCGCTGCCGCACAAGCCCAACGTCTATCGCTCGAAGAAGGGTGCCCAGGACGCGCACGAGGCGATCCGGCCCACGTACCTCGACCTGCCGCCGGATGACGTCGCCAGGTACCTCGAGCCCGACGACCTCAAGCTCTACCGCCTGATCTGGGACCGCTTCATCGCCTCGCAGATGCTGCCCGCGGTGTTCGACGTCACCCAGGTCGACGTCGCCTGCGATCGCTACACGCTGCGCGCGGTCGGCCGGGTGATGAAGAGCCCGGGCTTCCTCGCCGTCTACCAGGAAGCCCAGGAAGCGGGCGAGGAGCGCCGCGGCGAGGAGGCCGAGGGTGAGGCGAACGCCGCCACACTCCCCGAGCTCGCCGAGGGCGAGACCCTGCGCCTCGTCGACCTCGAGAAGGAGCAGAAGTTCACCCAGCCGCCGGCGCAGTTCAGCGAGGCGACGCTGGTCAAGGCGCTGGAGGAGAACGGCATCGGCCGTCCATCGACCTACGCCCAGATCCTCGCCACCCTGTCGGAGCGCGAGTACGCCGACAAGGTGCAGGGCCGCTTCAACCCCAGCCCGCTCGGCCGCCTGGTGAATCGCCTCCTGCAGGAGGGCTTCCACGACATCATCAACGAGCGCTACACCGCTGGCCTCGAGGAGAAGCTCGACGAGATCGAGGACGGCAAGCTCGAATGGCGGCGGGCGCTCGCCGAGTTCGACAAGAAGTTCACCAAGGATCTCCAGCACGCCGGCAAGACGATGCCCAACGTCAAGCGCGACGGCGTGCCGACCGAGGAGAAGTGCCCGCAGTGCGGCAAGCCACTGGTGCTGCGCTTCGGACGTTACGGCAGCTTCCTCGGCTGCTCGAACTATCCGGAGTGCAGCTACACGCGCAACCCGGACGAGACCGCCGAGCAGGCCGCCGCCTCCGCCGAGGCGACCGACGTGCCGCCGTGCGAGAAGTGCGGCCGGCCGATGGCGCTCAAGCGCAGCCGTTTCGGCACCTTCTACGGCTGCACCGGCTACCCGGAGTGCAAGAACATCCGCAAGATCGGCCGCCCCGCCGAGCCGCCGAAGCCGACCGGAGTGAAGTGCCCGGAGTGCGGCCAGGGCGAGATCGAGGAGAAGAAGTCGCGGCGCGGCAAGATCTTCTATTCCTGCAACCGCTATCCGGACTGCAAGTTCGCGCTCTGGGACAAGCCGCTGCCGCGCGCCTGCCCGAAGTGCGGCGCTCCTTTCCTGGTCGAGAAGACGACCAAGAAGCTGGGCACCCGCCTGCTGTGCAAGAACGAGGGTTGCGACTTCGTCGAGCAGGTCGAGGCGGCCGGCTAGGGCGCCGCCGACCGTCCCGCTCCCGCGTCGAATCCCCAGCCGCCCGACCGCGATGACCGCCCGCCACCCAGCCCACGGCCGCGGCGGCGGCAAGTCACGGCCCGGCGCGCGCGCCGTCGCCCAGCACCCCCAGCTCCATCGCCAGCTCGCGCTGCTCGCGATCTGGGTTCTCGTCCTCCTGCCGCCGCTCGTCTTCGTACCGACCGCGGCCGACCCGTTCCGGCTGCCCAAGCTGCTCCTCTGCTCGACTCTGGCACTCGTCTCCCTGCTGGCGCTCGCCTTCGAGCTGCGCGGGCGGGAGGAGCGCACCACCCTGCCCCAGCTCGTCTCGCTGCCGGCGCTCGCCGCCGCCCTGCCGCTGCTCCTGGTCGCCGCGGCGTCCCTGCTGTGGACGGCGCACGGCCCGGTCACCTTGCGCGCGCTCACCGCCTTCGCGGTCGGCGCGGCGGCCCTGGTCGGCTGGTCCGCCGGGCTCACCGCGGAGGAGCTCTGGCGGCCGCTGCGCGCCACGATCGCGCCGGCGGCGCTGCTCGCCGTGCTGGCGGTGCTGCAGGTGACGGGTCTCTATCGACCCTTCGGTCTCGCGGGCGGCGCCGAGGCGGCGCGCATCGGCGTCGTCTCGCTGGCCGGCAACGCCGGCGACCTCGGTGCATTCCTGGTGCTCCCGACCCTGCTCGCGCAGAGCGAGCTGCGCCGCGCCCGCGGCGGTGCGCGCTGGACTTGGGCGATCGTCCTCGCGGTCGCCGGCGGCGGGCTGCTCGCCAGCCAGACGCTGACCGCCCTCGGCGCGCTCCTCCTCGGCAGCGCGATCCTCTGGTTCGGCGAGCTCCCGGCCCGACGCCGGCTGCCCGTCCTCGGCGGCGCCCTGGTGCTCGCCGTCCTCCTGATCGTCGGGTTCGCGCCGTTGCGCGGCCGGGTCGTCGAGAAGGCCGGCGCCCTCCTGCACGGCGACTGGAACGCGGTCCTCACCTACCGCCTCGACGGCTGGGCGGCGGCAGCGTGGATGTTTCGTCAGCACCCGCTCGGCGGCGTCGGGCACGGCGCCTATCGCTCGGAGTTCGCCAACGCCCGCCTCGCCCTGCTCGATCAGGGCCGCAGCTTCGCCGCGAGCGGCGCATCGCTGGCCTTCGCCAACGCCCACAACGATCTGCTCGAAGTGGCGGCCGAGCTGGGCCTGCTGGGACTCGCGGCGCTCGGCTGGGGGCTCTACCGCGTCGGGCGGGCCGCGCTCAGGCTCGGCGGTCACCGCCGGCCGCTGGGCTTCGCCGGTCTCGCCGCGGCAGCACTGCTCGCGCTCGCCGGTTTCCCCTTCGAGACCGCGCTCGTCGCCTACCCGTGGCTGCTCTTCCTCGCCTGGTTGTTCGCCGCCTCCAGCGCGCGCGGCGCCGGCGCCGCCTGACCCCTATAATCGAGCCGCAATGCCTCGCCTGCACGTGATCGGCGGCGGCCTCGCCGGCAGCGAGTGCGCCTTCCAGCTCGCCCAGCGCGGCGTCGACGTGATCCTCCACGAGATGCGCCCGCAGCGCTCGACGCCGGCCCACCAGACCGCCGGGTTCGCCGAGCTGGTGTGCAGCAACTCGCTGCGCAGCGACGATCCGCTGCACGCCGCCGGCCTGCTGAAGCGCGAGATGGAGAGCTTCGACTCGCTGGTGATCGCCGCCGCCCGCGCCGCGGCGGTGCCCGCCGGCAGCGCGCTCGCGGTCGATCGCGAGCGCTTCTCGGCGGCAATCGGCGAGGCGCTCGAGCGCCATCCCCGCATCGCGATCGAGCGCGGCGAAGTCACCGACTTGCCGCGCGAGCCGACCGTCCTCGCCACCGGACCGCTCACCTCGCCGGCCCTCTCGCAGCGCCTCCAGGACCTGCTCGGCGAGCACCTGTACTTCTACGACTCGATCGCCCCGATCGTCGAGGCCGAGAGCCTCGATCTCGAGAAGCTCTTTCGCGCCTCGCGCTGGGGCAAGGGCGGCGGCGACGACTACCTGAACGCCGCCCTCGACAAGCCGCGCTACCTCGACTTCCACGCCGCCCTGGTCGCGGCCGAGGTGGCGCCGCTGCACGCTTTCGAGCAGGCGCTCTTCTTCGAGGGCTGCCTGCCGGTCGAGGAGATGGCGCGGCGTGGCGTCGACACCCTGCGCTTCGGACCGATGAAGCCGGTCGGCCTGCGCGGCCCGGACGGCAGGCGCCCGTACGCGGTCGTCCAGCTGCGCCGCGAGGACCTCGCCGAGAGCCAGTACAACCTGGTCGGCTTCCAGTCGCGTCTGAAGTGGGGCGAGCAGGAGCGCGTCTTCCGCATGATCCCCGGGCTCGAGCGGGCGCGCTTCGTGCGCCTCGGCCAGGTGCACCGCAACACGTTCGTGAACGCGCCGACCCACCTCGACGCCTGGTACCGGCTGAAGCTGCAGCCGCAGCTGCGCCTCGCTGGCCAGCTGACCGGGGTCGAGGGCTACCTCGAGTCGGCGGCGACCGGGCTCGCGGTGGCGCTGTACCTGACGATCGAGGCGGGTGGGGAGCCGGCGGAGCCGCTGCCGCCGACGACCGCGCTCGGCGCGCTGGCGCGTCACCTGACCGAGTCGGACCCGCGGCACTTCCAGCCTGCCAACATCAACTATGGCCTGTTCGCCCCGCTCGAACGCGAGGTCAAGCGCGACGAGCGCCGCGAGGCCTACGCTGGGCGCGCCCGCCGCGACCTCGCCGCCTGGGCGGCGCGCCACGGACTGGCGCTGCGCGAGGCCGCGACGCCGCTTCAGGCGGTGCCGAGCTGAAGCGACTGATCGAGCGCTACCTCGAGCACCTGCGCGACGAGCGCGGGCTGTCGCCGCACACCCTGCGCGCCTACGCCGGCGACCTCGCGCGTTTCCTCGAGTTTCTGGCCGCCGAGTTCCTCGGCCGCGACGCGGCGGCGATCGCGCCCGCCGACGTCGACGCGCTGGCGGTGCGCTCGTTCCTCGCTTCGCTCACCCGCCACGGCCTCGGCAAGCGCAGCCAGGGGCGCGCTCTCGCCGCGGTGCGCAGCCTCTTCCGCTTCGCCTGCCGCGAGGGCGTCGTCGGGACCAACCCCGCGGCGGGAGTACGGACGCCGAAGCATCCCAAGAAGCTGCCGCGCCACCTGCGTCCGGGCGAGATCGAAACGCTGCTCGAGTCGCCGGCCGGCGAGGAGCCGCTCGCCCGCCGCGACCGCGCGCTGCTCGAGCTCCTGTACGCCTCGGGCCTGCGGGTGGGGGAGTTGGTGAGCCTCGACTGGGGCGACCTCGATCTCGAGGGGCGGGTGCTGCGCGTCCTCGGCAAGGGCGGCAAGGAGCGCATGGTGCCGTTCGGCCAGCCGGCGGCGCAGGCGCTGCGCGCGTGGCTCGCGGCGTGGGAGACGGTGCGCGGCGCGGCGCCAGCGTCCGGGCGCGACGAGCCGGTGTTCCTGAACCGCAGCGGCCGGCGGCTGACCGACCGCTCGGTGCGCCGTCTGATCGATCGCTACACCGCCGGCGCCGGCCTCCCCGCCGGAGTGCACCCGCACACCCTGCGCCACACCTTCGCCACCCATCTGCTCGAGGGCGGCGCCGACCTGCGCTCGATCCAGGAGTTGCTCGGCCACAGCTCGCTCTCCACCACCCAGAAGTACACCCATCTCGAGATCGAGCGCCTGCTCGCCGTGTACCGCGAGGGCCATCCGCGGGCGCGCCGCAAGCAATGAGCGACCCGATCCTCCGTCTCGCCTGCACCCCGGGCGGTGCCGTGGCACGCGGTCGCCGGCGTCTGCGGCGGCTGCTCCTGGTGCTGGTCGCGATCCTCCTCGTCGCCGCCCTCGGCGCCTGGCTCGAGCGCCGCTTCTGGCCGGGAGCGATCGCCCTCGCCGTGGCGCTCTTCCCCTGGACCGCCTGGAAGATGAGCGGCGACCGCGACGTCGTCGGCCTCGAGATCGCCGCCGGCGTCCTCCGCGCACGCATGCGCCGCGACCGCGCCGAACTGCCGCTCGCCGGTGCCCGCGCCCGACGCCTCACCGGCGAGGAGATCGCCCATCTCGAGCGCCTGGCGACGATCGGAGGCGTCACCGCCGCCTCCGGCGGCTTCGAGTCGCACCTCCTGGGCGAATTCGAGCTCTTCGCGAGCGACCTCCAGAACGCCGTCCTCGTCGAGTCCGGCGAGGAGCGCTGGGTGGTGACCCCGGATGAGCCTGAGCGGCTGCTCGCGGCGGCGGCGGCGTTCCGCTCCGCGTAACCTCACCGCCAGCGGAAGATCTTCAGAGCGACGAGATACGTCACGAGCGCCCAGCCGACGAGGATCAGGACCTGCGGCGCGATCGCGGGGAGGGTCTTGCCTTCGGTCATCACCGCCCGCAGGGCGTCGTTGAGCGCGGTCAAGGGCAGCAGGCGGATCAGTGGCTGGACCTGCGCCGGGAACCGGGTCCACGAGAAGAACACTCCCGACAGCACCCACATCGGCAGCATGACGAAGTTCGCCAGGCCGCTGACGCCCTCGATGGTCGTCACCCGTGAGGCGATCAGCAGCCCGATGCCGGAGAAGGTCATGGCGCCGAGCAGGGTGACCGCCGCGAGCAGAACGATCGAGCCGTGCACGGCGACGCCGAAGGCGACCCAGCCGAAGCCCACCAGCACGCCCACCTCGAGGATGAGGAAGCCGAGCCGCGACAGCCCCTGCGCCAGCAGGAAGTGGCTGCGCCGCATCGGCGTCGCGATCAGGCGCTTGAGCAGGCGGTTCTTGCGCGCCATGGCGACCGAGAACGCCAGGCTCCAGATGCCGGTGCCCATGAGGTTCATGCCCAGCAGGCCGGGGATCAGGAAGTCGATGTAGCGCGAGCCCGGCTCGGTCACGCGCTGGCTCTCGACCGGCACCAGGTCGCGGCGCCCGGCGCCGCGCTCGAGGGCGTCGTCGGCTTCCAGGCGCGCGATGCGCGAGTCGGGTCGCGTCTCGTCGAAGCGGAAGACGACCGGCGGCCCGGGCTCGACGAGCAGCGACACCTTGCCGGTGCGCAGCGCCTCGCGCCCGTCGTGCGCCCCCATCACGCGCGGCAGGAGGACCGGCGAGCGCGCCAGGATCGCTTGCGTGTCTCCGGCGCCCGGGCCATCGAGGACCGCAACCGGGATGCGGTCGGGCGCCTTGTCGCGGAAGGCGAGCCCGAGGCCGACCGCCAGCAGCACCGGGAAGATGAACACCCAGAAGACCGCCTCCGGCTCGCGCAGGAATTCCTTGAGGCGGCAGACGGTCAGCTCGAGCAGCGGATGGAAGCGGCGGGCCATCTCACTCCTCCCGCAGCTCGCGGCCGGTGAGCGACACGAAGAGGTCCTCGAGGGTGGCGCGGTGGGTCGACAGATACCCCAGGCGCGCGCCGGCGCGCTCGATCGCCGCGAGCAGCGCCGGCACGCTCTCGCTCAAGGCGTCGACCGCCAGCGCCCGGTTGGGCCCGCGGCGGTGGATCTCGCTCACCCCCGGCAGGCGCAGCAGCTCCTGCTCCCCGAGTTCGGGAGTGGAGGCGAACTCGATGACGTTGGCGGCGTGCAGCTGGCTGATCAGCTCGTGCGGCGTACCGAGCGCGATCACCCGCCCGTGATCGACGATCGCCACCCGGTCGCACAGGCGCTCCGCCTCGTCCATGTAGTGGGTGGTCAGCAGCACCGTACCGCCGCGGGCGCGAAAGTCGTTCACCACCTGCCACAGCTCGAGCCGGCTCTGCGGATCGAGGCCGGTCGTGGGCTCGTCGAGGAACAGCAGCTCGGGATCACCGACCAGGGCGCAGGCGACCGCGAGGCGCTGGCGCTGTCCGCCGGACAGCTTGCCGACTCGTGCGCGGCGCTTGTCCTGGAGCGACAGCAGCCGCAGCACCTCCTCCGGATCGCGGCCCCTCCGGTAGAACGAGCGGAACAGCCGCAGCACTTCCCAGACCTCGAGCTTCTCCTGCAGCTGGGTCTCCTGCAGCGAGATGCCCAGCCGCTCGCGGAGGTTCGTCGCGTCGGCCCCCCAGCCGGTGCCGAGGATCTGGACCTCGCCCGCGTCGGGCTCGGTCAGGCCCTCGAGGATCTCGATCGTGGTGGTCTTGCCGGCGCCGTTCGGGCCGAGCAGGCCGAAGCACTCGCCGCGGCGCACCTCGAGGTCGAGCCCGTCGACCGCCACGACGTCGCCAAATCGCTTGCGCAGGCCGCGACAACGAGCGGCGATCTCGATCGGGGCTGCTTCGGACATGGCGGCGAGAGCGCGCAACGGAAAGACGGCCGCGAGCGCCGTTGAAACCTAGCACACGCCGGTTCCGGGCCGGCCGCTCGGGTCCGTGCGGCGCGCCCCCGACGGCGCCAGGAGGCGTACACTGAGATCATGATGAAGAGAAAGCCCCTGGGCACCAAGAAGTCGGGGCGCAAGCCGGTCGTCCGGAAGCCCGCCGCCCGTAAGCCGGCCGCCCGTAAGAACGTCACCACCAAGCCGAAGCGCGCCGCCCCCCGCCACGCGCCCGCTGCGCCGCGCATCTCGCCGGACTTCATCCCGCTGACCATCGCGGAGCGGCCACTCGCGCGCGGCCTGGGTCCCGAGTCCGCCGGCCAATCCGGCGACACCACGGGCCTGTCGCGCTCGCGCGGGGTCGACTTCGAGAGCGTCGAAGACCTGGTCGAGGAGGGACAGGTGTTCGAGGCCGGCGTGCTGGCCGGAGTCGAGAACGCAGCCGACGCGGACCCGTCCGAGGTGACGACGAGGGAAGTGCCGGTCGACGACGTGCCGGCGGAGTATTTCGAGCCGATCGAGCGCCGCTAGACCCTTCGAGCCCGACGATCAGAAGGAGGTCACAACATGTCTGCGAGCACCGCTCGAGGTCCCGGCGGGAGACGCAGAGTCACGCCTCAGCTCTTTGCGGCCCTGTTCACCGCGCTTCTCGCTGGCGCTCTCACGCCCTCTTGTGACACGGGTGGCTCCGACCATTTCTTTACCACCGAGCCATCCAACTACACCACCGTTCAGCTCTTTGTCACGAATGCCACGCGAGCCACCATAACGGCCTGGGTGATCGACATCCCCGTCGGCTCCTCGGAGCGGATCACGACCCACTACTCCACGGAATGGATGCCGTTCTCCACGCACACCTTCGATATCAGTCGGGAGGGCTTGGCTCTGGCTCGCGTCACTTACCGCATCCTCCGG
>JBLMYC010000009.1:0-18913 GCA_050258075.1 Acidobacteriota bacterium | reverse complement strand
CTCGAGATGTCTTCCGAAGGCCCGCGCCGAGAGCTGCGACTCGACGATGACCATCGCCAGACCGGCGCAGATCGCCGAGGTCCAGAAGATCCACGGCAGCGCGGCGGTGTACCACAGCGCGTGCAACTTGGTCGGTGCGATCAGGTACAGCGCGCCGAGCGACGACTGGTGCAGGGTCGACAGCAGCACGCCGAGCAGCACCAGCGGGATGGTCGCCGCGTGCTGGACGTGCGCCGCGCGCTGCCAGCCCAGGCGCTCGAAGATCATCCCCGACAGCTCGAGCAGCAGGACGGTCGTGTACAGCATCACGCACCAGGCGACCTCGAACATCACCGAGTGCGGATTCCACATCACGATCGGACGCCAGATGTTCCACGGCTTGCCGAGGTCGAGGAGCAGCGCCACGATCACCAGGGCGTAGCCCAGGAACGCGGTCAGCACGGTCGGCCGCACGATCGGCTGGAAGCGCTTGAGATGGAAGATGTAGACCGCGGCGGTGATCGCGAAGCCGCCCGCCGCGAGGCCCACTCCGCACAGCAGGTCGAAGCCGATCCACAGCCCCCAGGGGAAGGAATCGGACAGGTTGGTCACCCGGCCGAGCCCCTGGCTGTAGCGGATCGCGACCAGCGGCAGGCCGGTGGCGAGCAGCAGATAGAACACGCCCCGCCAGAAGCTCGGGCGCCAGGAAGTCAGACGGTTCTCATCGCGAGTCATGGCGCTCCTCCTCCCGGGCACTGCTCTCCGTCGATCGCGCCGCACGCCGGGCGCGGGCTTCCTCGGACTCGACGCGCGCCACCTCCTCGCGCCGGTTGGTGATCCACCAGATGCCGAACAGCAGCGCGCCGCCCACCGACACCACGTGCGGGATCTTGGCCAGCGCCTCCGCGGTCAGGTGCGGCGGGGTCATCTTCAGATCGGTGCGGAATCCCAGCTCCTCGAAGGGCACCGGCGAGAGGAACAGCACCGAAGTGCCGCCGACCTCCTTCTCACCGTACACCTGCGGGTAGTACTTCTTGGGCTCGGCGGCGATCCGGCGATGGGCCTCGGCGAGCAGGTCCTCGCGCGCGCCGAACACCGTCGCCTCGGCCGGGCAGGCCTCGGCGCAGGCGGTCGGCTTGCCGGCGGCGAGGCGTGGCGCGCAGAAGTCGCACTTGGTGACCGCCGGGGCGGCCTTGTCCCACTGGTACTTCGGCACGTTGAACGGGCACGCCTGCATGCAGTAGCGGCAGCCCATGCAGCGGTTGGCGTCGTACACCACCGGTCCCGCGGCGGTCTTCTCGAACGCTCCCACCGGGCACACGCTGGCGCAGGACGGCTCCAGGCAGTGCCGGCAGAGCTCGCGTACGTACAGCTCGCCGCGCGCAGTCAAAGCGGTGTGCGACTTGGAGGACAGCCCGGTGATCTTCTCGTAGTCACCGGGCAGCCCATGCTCCTCCAGGCACGCCCGCACGCACTCCTTGCAGCCGACGCAGCGCGTGATGTCGATCAACAGCGCCATCGGCCTGGTCGTGGTCAACATCCCTCACCTCCCCGGGAGGCAGCCGGGCCGGCCGCCTCCCTCGTCGACTGCAGGTTCAACCGAGCAGCAGCTCGTGCACCAGGTGACGCCAGTCCTCCTCCGGGAGGTGGCGGGCGAAGTCGGCGACCGGCTCGCCGCCGTCGGCGAGCACGGTGCCCGACAGGGCCATGAGCTGGTGCTGCAGCCGCTCCCGCGAGTCCTCCATGAAGCGCCGGGCGAGGCTGCCGGACAGCAGGTTGGACAGATTGCGACCGAGCTCGGTCGAGCGCACCTTCATCAGCCAGCCGCGGCCGTAGGGATCGGCGGTGGCGAGGCCGGGTTCGGTGGCCAGTTGAGCGTTGGTCTCCAGGACCTCTCCCTCGACCGGGGCGACGAGATCCACCTCGCGCGCACCGAGGCCGACGCGCAGGGCCTTGGCGCCCTGACGCAGCCACGATCCGGCGGCCGGCAGCTCGACATCGTCCGCCTTGCCGATCAGGCGGCGCGCGAAGTCGTCCATGCCGACGAGCACCGTGTCGGCGTCGAGCGGCCTTACCCAGGTGTGCCCGCGGTGGTAGTGCAGATCCTCGGGCATCTGGTAGCCGGCCACCCAGATCGGCTCGGCGGCGAAGGCCGGCACCGGCTCGGTGGCCCGTGCCAGCTCGACCGCCTCGATCTTGCGGTGACGCCAGTAGTCGATGGAGAGGAAGATCGCGAAGGTCAGCAAAACGAGCAGGACTGTCATGGTTCGCTTCCCCCTTTCATCCGCAGATAGGCAGGGGCAAGGTCGGTGCCAGACCTCCTGATCACCTCGTAACCAACTGACGTAGAAGAACTTAGTGGATAGTCATCCCTACCCAGGGCACCTCACCTGTGGGGAGAATTTCGACACTCAGTCCCCGACGATCCGTCGTCAAAGCCAACAGATCCGGATAAAGGGCTGCAGGGCTGAAAGTTAGCCAGACTGTCGAGAAATGCCGCGCTGGAAGTCTCGCGTTGGAGGATTTCAACACCCCGAGGGAACCGCCCGTAGGCGCTCCCCTCGGGGAAGTCGGGGCTGGGCCCCGCGTGTCGCTAGAACCGCAGGCCGAAGGCGATCACCGCTTCGCTGTGGTTCGACAGCAGCGCCTTGAGCTGCACGTAGGGCATGACCGCGCCGGCTCGCCATCCCAGGCCACCCAGCAAGTTCACGCCCAGTCGGTTGTCCCTGCCCTCGCGGTCGATGTCACGGAAGATGATCGCCGGCCCGGCCCCGGCCCACAGGTAGTAGGGGCGCTGCACGGCGAAGTCGTAATGGGCGTCGAGGTTCAGGGTGACCAGATGGCCGTGATCCACGAACACCGCCTCGACGTTGGGGTCGAGCCACCAGCCAGGGGTCAGGCGGAACAGCGCCTCGGCGCCGACGAAGGGCTTGCCGGTGTCGGTGTACGCCCCGGCGCGCACGCCGAAGATGGGCTCGCGGGAGGACGGCTGGGCCGCGGCGGGCGCCGCGAGGGCGACGGCGAGGATCAGGAGCGACAGTGCAGCGAAGGGCCAGGCGGTCTTCTGTCCAGGCATGACTCCTCCTTTCGCGTATCGCTATTAGCAAATGTCTTGCCAGGACAACCGCTCGCGTGGAAAGGCCATCCAGAGGTCCCGGCTAGCTGGCCAGCACGCCCAGCCGCGGCTCGATCGCGCGCGCGAGGTAGCGCTCGCCGAGCGCCACGTACTCGCGGCGGAACTCGGCCTCGAGGCGTGCCTTGTCGGCTTCGGGCAGGAAGGAATGGCGCAGGCCGGCGAGGGCGAAGCCGGCGAGCTCCTCGGGGGCGTAGCCGAAGGTCTCCTCGAGGCGCTCGTACTCCCGGGTCACCGTGGTGTCGAACATCGGCGGGTCGTCGGAGTTCACGGTGACCGCGCAGCCGGCGCGGTACAGGCGGTCGAAGGAGTGCTGGCGCAGCTCCGGGAAGACGCCGAGGCAGATGTTCGACGACGGGCAGACCTCGAGCGGCACCGCCTTCGCCGCCAGCTCGGCGACCAGCGCCGGATCCTCCACCGCCCGCACCCCGTGACCGATGCGCTCGGCGCCGCAAACCTCGATCACCGAGCGGATCGACTGCGGCCCTCCGTGCTCGCCGGCATGGGCGACACAATGCAGCCCGGCCTTCGCCGCTTCGCGGAAGTGATCGCGGAAGGGCTCGTTGGGCTGGCTGTCCTCGAAGCCGGTCAGGCCGAGCGCCAGCACGGTGCCGCGCCGGTGTGCCGCGATCGCCATCTCCACCGTGCGTTCGCCGCGCCGCGGGCCGACGTCGCGGATGATGTCGAAGATCATCCGCATGCCGACGCCGTGCCGGCGCTCGCCGTCGGCGATCGCCTCCTCCACCGCCTGCAGGACCTCGCGCTCGTTGGCGCCGTTCCAGACGTGGGTCTCGATCGTGAAGTGGACCTCGCTCCAGCGCACGTTCTGGCGCGCCTGGCCGGCCAGGAAGTCGTCGATCAGGGTCTGGAAGTCCTCGGGGTCGCGCAGGCACTTCGAGCAGGTCAGGTAGACCTCGACGAAGTGCGCGAAGTCGCGGAAGCGGAACCACTCACGCAGCCCCGCCTCGTCGCGGACCGGCAGCTCGATGCCGCGCCGCCGCGCCAGGCGCAGCAGCGTCGCTGGCTGCATGGTTCCTTCGAGGTGGACGTGGAGCTCAGCCTTGGGCATCGCCTGCACGAAGTCGCGCAGGCTCATCCGGCATTCTCCGGGGCCTGGCGCGCCGCGCGGGCGAGCTGCATGCGGGCGAGCACCGGCGCCGGCACCAGCGCCGAGACGTCACCGCCGAGGAAGAAGACCTCCTTCACCAGCCGGCTCGACACGTAGCTGTACTCCTCTTTGGGCATCATGAACACCGTCTCGACCCGCGCGTTCAGGCGGCGGTTCATCAACGCCATCTGGAACTCGTAGTCGAAGTCCGACAGGGCGCGCAGGCCGCGCACGATCGCCACCGCCCCCACCTGCTCGACGAAGTCGACCAGCAGCCCGGAGAAGCTCTCGACGCGGACGCGACGGTTGCCGTCGACTTGCTCGCGCAGGATGTCGACCCGCTCCTGGATCGAGAACAGGGGCCGCTTCTCCTCGTTGCGCAGCACCGCGATCAGCAGCTCGTCGAACAACGGCAGACAGCGATGCACGATGTCGAGATGGCCGTGATGCAACGGATCGAACGAGCCCGGGTAGACCACCAGCCGCTGGGTCATCGTGCCATCTCCCGCGTCACGTCGTAGGACACCTGGTTGAACGCCGCATCCATCACCCGCAGCAGGATCAGCCGCACTCCCGCCGGGGGCTCGACGAGCAGCGTCTCGCGCCGGCTGTCGAGGAGGCCGTCGGCGACCCCCGCCGGCTGCCACTTGCCGCCGTCGAAGCTCACCTCCGCGGCGCGCAGCGGCGAGAGAGCGTCCTCGACCTCGATGCGCAGCCGCTTGCCCTCGCGGTCGACCTTCAGCAGGCGCGGCGGGGTCGAGTCCACCCACACCGGCTCGCTCACCTGCTCCGCCTGGAGCGCCTCGTCGGCCTCGTTGTCGAGCCGATCCGTGGCCACCAGCCGGAAGCGGTACACGCCATCCGGCAGCGACATCTCGTCGAACGAATAGTAGTCGTCGGTGAGATCCTTCGCCATCGGCAGCCAGTCCGCCGCGCTGGCGTCGCGCCGGAACTCGACCGCGTACTGCAGGCGGTCGCCGTTGGGATCGGTGGCCTCCCAGCGCAGAGTGCGATAGCCCTTCTTCCAGACCTGCTTCAGGCGCGTCGCGTCGTCGCCCTCCGCCGCCGGCTCGAGCGTGGTGAAGATGCCGTCGTGCGTCGGATGGGCGGGCTCGAACACGATATTCGCCGGGTTGAAGCTCTGGCTGACCAGCACCTGGCCGGGGTCGAGCGCCGCGAAGCGGGTGATGCGCGGCCGCAGGTTCTGATGGCGGTGCGAGATCTCGACGTTCGAGATCCGCGGCCCGCCGGCGGCGCCGGCCTGGAGCTCCGCCCGCCACTGCACGTAGCGCCCGAGCGGCAGCTCGGCGAGCGGGATCTCGTCGCCGGCGCGCGGCGCCGTCCACGCCGACCAGGTGCGGTCCGGCTGCGCGCTCATGCCGCTGCGCAACGAGAAGCGGACGTGGGCGCCCGACGGCAGCTCGCCGCGCCAGCGGAAGACGCCGAAGCGCGCCGCCTGGCCGGCGTCGAGCGCCGGGCTGGTGTAGGTCCCGGTCGCCTCGGTGCCGGCATCGGCGCGGTACAGCGCCGCGGCGTTGGTGGTGGCGAAGACCGGCCCGGCCTGGCCCGGCAGGAGAGCCATGATCTGGCGCTCGTCGGCGTCCTTCTCCAGCACCATGCGCTGGCCGTTGAAGCTGAACAGCCGGCCCTCGAGTCCAGTGCCGACCCACAGCCGATCGCCCATCCAGAGCAACGAGTACACAGTCTCGTCCTGGAAGGTCCAGATGCTCTCGGCGACGCCGGAGGGCGAGATGCGGAACACCTCGCTGCGCGGTCCGCGCGCCGCAGCCGGGCGAATCGCCGCGGCGGCCGGGCTCTCGCCGGCGGTGACGGTGATCGTGGCCGAGGCCTCGCCCTCCTTGCCCGGCGCGGCGGTGGGCGACGGCGACGGGGATGGCGCGGGCTGGGCCGCGGCGGCGCCCGGGGCCTGGGTCTCGTCCACCAGCCCGGCTTCCGAAGCGACGACTGCCGCGTAGCAGGTTCCGTCCGGCGCGCAGGTGACGCTCACGACCTCCGAGCCGGTCGCGTCGAGCAGAGTGCGGGCCCGGCCCTGGCGATCGATCGCCAGAACCAGGCCTTCGCTGGCGGTGCCGAACAGCACCTCGCCGTCGGCGCGCACCGCGAGCGATCGCACGTGGGTGTCGTCGCTGTCGTACAGCACCGCGCCCTGGTCCCTGGCGGTCACGCGATACAGCCGCCCCTGCGTGCCGGTGCCGGCGAGCAGGGCGCCGTCGGCGCCGCGCGCCAGGGCCCAGATGTAGGTCTCGTGCGGGTCGAACCACGCCTCGGCGTGACCTTTGGCGAACCGGTAGATCTTGCCGTTCGGCGAGCTGCCCGCCCACACCGTGCCATCGGGATCGGCCCACACCGCGAAGATCTCCGGCTCGGCGGCGGCGAAGAGCTGCGTCACCTTGCCCGACTCGTCGATGCGCAAGACTCGCCCGGAGTTGCCGGTCCCCACCACCCAGCCGTCGGGAAGCCGCGCCGCGGAGAGCAGGAACGGCTCCTCGATCGAGGCGACGCGGCGAAAGCGCGGCGCCAGCTCGAGGACCCCCAGCGGGTCGACGCTGACCCCGTCGAGCGTCCCGGCGAGGAACCCCGCCGCGGTCTGGATGCGCAGGATCTCCACCTTGACCGCACCGAGCGGCCCGCCGAGGGCGAGCGCCAGCGCCGCCGCGACCAGCGTCTTCTTCATTCGTTTCCCTCCCCGCCGGCGGGCTTCACCGGTGGCTTGTCCGCACCGCCGCTCGCCGGTCGGCCGGCCGGTCGCGCTGTCGGTGTCGGCGCGGTCGCCGGAGTCGCGGCGGGCCGCGCCTTGGCTTCCGGGTTGAAGGGCGCCCGGCGGCGCACCTCGAGATCGATCCGCACGCCACCGTCGAGCGGCCGATCCTCGTCGACCGCGAGCTGCTGCGCCACCGCGTAGCGCAGCGCCACGGCGCTGCCCGAGCCGGCCGCCGACCACACCGCGCGCAGCGAGCCGGGCAGACGCGGCAGGGCGCGCCCGGCCACCGCCAGCCCGCGCACCCCATACACCCCGAGCACCACCGCCTGACGCCGCGAGTGCAGCGAGCGAAGCAGGTCGAGCGCCTGCGAGAGGCTCTGCGGATCGGCCGCCTCGAGCTGCAGGCGCAGCGCGTCGATCGTCGCGCCGTCGCCGACGAACAGCGAGTAGCGGCCGTTCGGCAGGTCGCTCGGTACCTCGACCGCGATCGTGCGCCGCAGTGGCGCGCCGCGATACGGCTGGAAGTCGAGGCTCACCGTCACCGCGTCCCCGGGCTCGACCAGGGTGCGGTCGGCGTGCGCCGCCTCGATCGCCGCGGTGCGCGGCGCCGCGGCGGGCTCGATCGAGACCGCCACGCGGTCGAGGTGCAGGCGCGCAAAAGCGTTGTCAACCAGAAAGCGCAGCGCGCTCAGCACGTAGACCGCAGCCTCGACGCCGGCCCGCGCGCCGTCGAAGCTCTGCCGCAGCTCGAGCGGGCCGCGCTCGCCGAGGTCGAAGCGCGCCACCACATCGAGGCCCTGGTCGCCGGCGGCATGATGCGCCGCATCGAGGGCGCCGAGCGTCGAGATGGCGACGAGCGGGGGCAGGAGCGGCGCCACGTCGGCAACCCGCATCCGGAACGTGCGGTCGCGCACCCGCACCTCGAGCGGCACCATCGGCGCCTGCAGGCCCAGCCGACCGTGCACCCCGGCGACCCGGTCGCTGTCGAAAGCGCCGACCGGCTTGCCGAACGCGGCGAGCTTGAACGAGCTGTACACGCTGGGCACCACGGTGAGGATCTCGGCCGGCGCCATCGGCAGGCGAACCGGCCCGATGCCGAGGAAGGGATGCCCGAACGCCAGCACCTCGTCGCCGCGCCGATCGGTGACCGTGCCGGTCACGGCCAATTGCAGATCGCCGTCGACCAGGATCCCGGCCACCGCCGAGCCCGGCCCAAGATCGCCCGCCTGCAGACCGTTCGCGACCCCGGTGGGCGCCGCGCCGCCCAGCGCCTGCTGCAGGATGCCGAGCGGCAGCTCGCCGAGCCCGGCCGCGCTCCACAGCACTCGCACCTCGCCACCCGCCGCGGCGGGTGGACGCAGGATCGCGAGGCTCTCGGCCAGGCGCTCGGCCGGGAGCTTTGCGGCGGCCAGGGCGCGCAGCGCATCACCCGCCGCGAGCGGCGAGGCGGCGCCGCCGCCATCCCCCTCCGCGGCGAGCGTCTCGACGCTCACCGCCGGGCGTCGCATCGCCTCGATCGGGGTGATACCGGCGATCGGCACCTGCGAGAACGGAAATCCCAGCGCCACCGCGCCGACCAGCTTGTCGTCGATGTACACCGGGCTGCCGCTCATGCCGGCGATCACGCCGGCCTTCTCGAGACCCTGGCCGGAGAGCCGCGCCAGGATGTAGCTCAGGTCGGGCGACGCGTTTCGGAGCACGCCGAGCACCTCGACGTCGAAGCGCACCGCCTTGTCGCCCTGGAAGACCGAGAGCCCGTAGCCGCGCTGCCCGGCGTGCACCTCGGAGAGCGGCAGGATGTTGGTCGGCGGTGGCGGCACGGGCGGCGGCGCGGCGACGAGCCCGGTCGCCGTCGCCGCCGCTGCACAGATCGCGATGCAGGACGCACGGAGCAGCGCCGCAGCGAGCCTCAGCACGGCCGCTCCACAGGATTTTCCACAGCCACTGCGGAAATCCGCCGCGCGACCTCGGCGACCGGATAACGCCCGGTGCGGAGCACGCGCAGCGTGCCGTGGCGCAGCGCCACCAGCGTTGACGGCGCTCCGCCGGGCAGCTGGCCGCCGTCGACGACGATCGCGTCGGCGCCGGTGAGCAGGTCTACACAGCCCTGTGGATCGAGGATCGGCGGCTCGCCCGCCAGGTTGGCGGAGGTCGCGGTCAGCGGTCCGACCGCGCGCAACAGCTCGCGCAAGCCAGCGTGGTCCGGTACGCGCACCGCCACCGAGGTCTCGCCGGCCGCTGCCGGCAGCGCCAGACGAAGCGGCGCCACCACCGAGAGTGGCGCCGGCCACAAGCCGAGAAACGGCGCCACCTCGGGCGCCGCCGCATCGACGCCGATCTCGGCGAGCTGCTGCGGGCCGGCGACGACGACCGGCAACGGCTTGCGCCCGTCGCGTCGCTTCAACTCGAAAACCGCCCGCACGCCCTTCTCGTTCCGGGGATCCGCGCCGAGACCGTAGCTGGACTCGGTCGGGATGGCGAGGATACCACCGCGCTCGAGCATCGCCCGCAACGGCCCGGACGGCTCTCCAGGCCGCCAGCGAGCGACCGTGATCGGCGTCATCGGCCGCGCTCCGCACCGGTGATCAGCTCCTCGGCGTGCGACAGCGACAGCGCCGTCACCTTGTGGCCGGCCAGCATGCGCGCCACCTCCTCGACCCGCGCCGCACGATCGAGGGCCTCGACCGAGGCGTACGTACGGCCCTCCTCGACCCGCTTGGAAACCTTGAACTGCAGGTCCGCGAAGCTCGCCACCTGGGCGAGGTGGGTGACGGCGAGGATCTGGGCGCCGCGGCGCCTGCCACTACGCGCCAGGCGCTGCAGCTTGCGCCCCAGGGCCGCAGCCTCGGCGCCCCCCAGCCCGGCGTCGACCTCGTCGAACACCAGAGTCGGCAGCGAGCCGTCGGTACGCGCGTCGCCAGTGCGCGAATCGTCGTTCGCCGAGTCGCCCGCCCGCGCCACCGCGAGCTGCAGCGCGAGATAGACCCGCGACAGCTCGCCGCCGGAGGCCGCCCGCTGCAGCGGCTTCGCCGGCTCGCCGGGGTTGGGAGCCAGCTCGAAGACCACCTGGTCGTAGCCGCGCGGGCCGAAGTCGACCGCCGCTGCGTCGACGAGGAGCGGGCTGCCGGCGCGAGCGCGTCGCTCGAGCGCGACCGCGAAGCGCGCCCGCCCGAGCGCCAGCTCGCGCAGCTCCTCTTGCACCCGGCGCACCAGCTCGTCGCCCCACGCCCGACGCTTCGCGCTCAGCGCGTCAGCGGCGCGCCGGTACTCCGCCAGCGCGGCCCGCACCTTGCCCTCGAGGCCCTCGCGATCGGCGGCGTCGCTCTCCAGCTCGTCGATCTCGCGTCCGATCCTCGCCCGTAGCTCCAGCAGCTCGGCCGAGCTCGGCGCGTAGCGCTGCAGCAGCCGCTCGAGAGCCGCCAGGCGGTCCTCGACCGCGTCGAGGCGGCGCGGGTCCGCTTCGACGCGATCGAGCCTCCGGCGCAGGCTGTCGGCGAGCTCCTCCACCCGGATGCGCAGCTCCTCGGCCTCGCTCGCCCAGGCCTGGGCCTGCGGCTCCCAGGCACCGATCTCCGCGAGCAGGTGCCGGCTGCGCGCCAGCCGCCCGGCCGCCGCGTCCTCGTCCTCGAGCAGCAAGGCCGCGGCGCCGCCGAGCGCGGCGGAGATCGCTTCCACGTTGCGCAGCACGTCGCGCTCGGCGCGCAACTCGTCCTCCTCGCCGGCGCGGGGCCGGACGGCGTCGATCGCCGCGGCCTGGAAGCGCAGCAGGTCGAGCCGCTCGCGACGGGCGCGCTCGTCGCCAGCGGCGCGCTCGAGCCGCAGGCGCAGGCTCGCGTAACCCGCGAAGGCGGTCGCCGTGCGCTCGCGCAGCGCCGCGGCCTCGGCGCCACCGTGCGCGTCGAGCCAGTCGCGCTGCAGCTCGGGCTCGACCAGCGACAGCTCGTCGCGCTGGCCGTGGATGCGCAGCAGCTCCGGAGCGAGCTCGGCCAGCAGGCGCAGGGTCGCCGGCTGGTCGTTCACGAACACCCGGTTGCGCCCCTCGCGCCCGATCTCGCGGCGCACCACCAGCTCGTCGCCCTCGGCGGCGATGCCGGCGGCGGCGAGAAGCTCGCGCCAGCGCGCTCCGGCGGGCAGGAAGACGCCGGTCACGGTCAGCGCGTCGGCGCCGCTGCGAATGAGGTCGGCGCTGGCGCGCGCGCCGGCGAGCAGCCCCAGCGAGTCGACCACGATCGACTTGCCGGCACCGGTCTCGCCGGTCAAGACGTTCAGGCCGGGGCCGAACTCGACGGCGCCCCCGGCGAGCACCGCAAGGTTGCGGACGTGCAGATCGCGCAGCACCGTGGCGATCTTAGCGTGGCCGGTGGCGGGCGCAGAAGCTCGCCGCGGTCCGTGCTGACGGCTGCTAAGCTGCGTTCGTCATGCCGCCACGTCGACTCGCGATCGTGCTGTGCTTGGCGCTCGCCCTCGGAGCGACGGGGACGGCGTTCTCGGCCACGGCGGAAGTCACCGTCCACGGCGCGGCCCCCGCGGCCGCAGCAGCGGCGCACCAGTTCCCGCGGCCGCTCGATCAGTACACCGGCGAGGCGGGGCTCAGCCTGTTCGAGGTCCTGCGCCAGCGGGCCCGCGAGGAGCCACTCAACCTCGTCGCGACTCTGCTCTTCGCCCTGGCCCTCCTGCACACCTTCCTGGCACCCCAGTTCCTGAGACTGTCCCATCGCGTCCAACGGCGGCACGCCGAACGCGAGCGCGCCGCCGGGCGCGAGCCTCAGCCGAGCACCGCGGCCGAGCTGCTCCACTTTCTGGGTGAGATCGAGGCGGTATTCGGGGTCTGGGCGGTGCCGCTGCTGCTGGCAATCACCCTGGCCGAGGGTTGGCACACGACCGAGACCTTCATCGGCAGGCGGGTGAACTTCACCGAGGCGGTGTTCGTGGTGGTGATCATGGCGATCGCCTCGACCCGGCCGGTGCTGCAAACGGCGGAAGGCGCCCTCGGAGCGCTCGCCCGCCTCGGGCGCAGCACGCCCTTCGCCTGGTGGGTCGCGATCCTCACGGTCGGGCCGCTGCTCGGCTCCTTCATCACCGAGCCGGCGGCAATGATCATCTGCGCCCTGCTCCTGTCGCGCCAGCTCTTCGACCTCGGACCCAGCCATCGCCTGCGCTACGCCACGCTCGGCCTGCTGTTCGTGAACGTCTCGGTGGGCGGAACCCTGACCCACTTCGCCGCGCCGCCGGTGCTGATGGTGGCGCGGCCGTGGGGCTGGGACATGGCGTTCATGTTCGAGACCTTCGGCATCCGAGCGGCGCTCGGGATCGGTCTCTCGACCGGCCTCTACGCCTGGATGTTCCGCCGCGAGTTCCGCGAGCTGGGACGGCGCGCCAGCGCAGCGAAGGGCGCGGCGGCAAGCGTGGAACCGATTCCGGCCTGGATCACGATCGTCCACCTGCTGTTTCTCGCTTGGACCGTGCTCACCGTCCACACTCCGGCGCTGTTCATCGGCGGCTTCCTGTTCTTCCTCGCTTTCACCCAGGCGACGGCCCGCCACCAGAGCCCGCTCCAGCTGCGGGCGCCGCTCCTGGTCGGCTTCTTCCTCGGTGGCCTGGTGATCCACGGAACGATGCAGCAGTGGTGGATCGCGCCGTTGCTCGATCGACTGACGGCGACGCCCCTCATGCTCGGCGCCACCCTGCTCACCGCCTTCAACGACAACGCCGCGATCACCTACCTGGCGTCGCTGGTGCCCGACCTCGGCGCACGCGCCAAGTACGCGGTGGTCGCCGGCGCGGTCACCGGCGGCGGCATGACGGTGATCGCCAACGCGCCCAATCCAGCCGGCCAGGCGGTCCTCGCCAGGCATTTCCCGGACGGTGTCTCACCGCTCGGGCTGGCGCTCGGCGCCGTCGTCCCGACGATCATCGTCGGCTGCTGCTTCATGCTGCTGTGAGGCCGGCGGGACCGCGCGTCATCCCGAGCGCAGCGCAGGATCTCTAGCGGAGCTGCTCGCGCTCCCGGCAGGCGGCGCGGTTGCGGCGCTCGCAGGCCCGGTCGAGGATCCGCTTCGCCTCGTCTCCTTTGCCCAGCTCGCGCGCCAACTTGGCGGCCTGCACCGGGACGAGAGTCATCTCCATTCCATCCTCGGCAAGCGCCTTGCGGTACCACTCCAGGGCCTCGGCGGGCCGCCGCAACGCACGACTCTCCTCGGCGACGAGCTGCGCCAGCCGTCCGCTCGGCATGCGCTCGTAGACCGCCGCCGCATCGGCCAAGGCTTCGGCGTGGCGTCCGTCCAGCCGCTCGACGATCGCTCTGCCGAGGCGCGCCCAGTCGTCCTGCGGATTGGCGCGCAGCACGGGCTCGAGCAGCGCCCCCGCCTCGCGCTTCGGATCGCCGAAGGCGATCGCGACCTCCCAGTCGGCCAGGCCGCCGCTCGAGCGCGCCGCCTGCCGCACCAGGGGAAGCGCCGAGACCTCGAGCGGCGGGGGGATCTGGCCACGCAGGACCTCGGCGAGGGCGCGGCGCGCCCCGTCCAGATCGCCGGAGAGATACGCCAGGCCACCGCGCGCGAAGGTCTCGATCGCCGCCGCAGCCGCCGGGGCGCCGCGGCGCTGCCGCCCGATCGCGGCCAGGCGCTCGAGGGCGCGGAACTGCTCCGCGGTCGGCCGCTGGTGCCCGAGCTCGGGGCGCAGCTCGGAGAGGCGCGCCCGGCCCACCGGCTCGAGCCCGAGCTCCGGCTCGCCACCCTCCTCGGATCGTGCCGCGACCGGCTCAGGGGCAGGTGCGGCCGACGGCGCCGGGCGCGGGCTCGAGGCAGTGTCGAGCGCGGTGGCCTGCGCCGGGCGCTTCCCGAGCGGCGAGCTCTGGGCGGAGGCGGCTGACTGGGAGGCGGGCGGCGCGCTCACCGGTGAGGGGCTGGGTGAGGGGCTGGGCGAGGGCGCGACCGCGAGGCCCACCGGTGCGATCTCTGTCGGCTTGGCGGCGGTCCTACCTACCACCGCCGCGCCGCCTGCCGGGGGGCGCCTGGCCAGCCACACTGCGAGCCCCAGGATGACCGCCAGGGCGCCAACGGCCAGCCACGGCCAGCGTCGCGGCATGCCCGCAGCGCCACCGGGGGGCGTTCCCGCGTTGTGCACGGTGGCGGCGGTCGGCGGCACCTGCACGGTCGGCAGCGATGCGACCGAGGACCACGGACGCCCGCCAGCCGCGAGATCCGCCCGCTCGGCGGTCGACAGCACAGAGGCGAGGGACTCGGCGAAGGCGCGGCAGCTCGGCGGTCGGGTCGCGGGGTCCTTGGCCAGCGCCTGGGCGAAGACCTCGTCGAGCGCCCGCGGCAGCGTCGGCACCCGGGTCGATGGTGGCGGCGCCGGCGTCTGCACGTGCTGGTGCATCACCGACAGCGCGGTCTCGCCCTCGAACGGCGGCTGGCCGGTCAGCAGCTCGTACGCGACGACCGCCAGCGAATAGAGATCACTCGCCGGCGAGGCCGGCTTGCCCAGGGCGAGCTCCGGCGCCATGTAGACTGGCGTGCCCACGACCACGCCGGTGGCGGTCAGCCGAGTCGCCGACTCGGCGATCTTGGCGATGCCGAAGTCGGCGAGCAGCGGGCGCTCGTCCTTTCCGACCAGGACGTTGGCCGGTTTCACGTCGCGGTGCAGGACGCCGGCGGCGTGAGCGGCGTCGAGCGCCGCGCCGAGCTGGCGGATCCACGGCACCACCTGGTCGAGCGGCTGCGCCTGCCCGGTCATCCGCCGCTGCAGGGTGCCGCCGTCGAGATACGGCATGACCAGGAACGGCAGGCCATCCTGCTCGCCGTAGTCGTAGACCGGCACGATGCCGGGGTGCTCGAGAGCCGCCACGACTCGTGCCTCGCGCAGGAAGCGCTCGCCGAAGTGCTCCTGGGCGGCGAACAGCGGCAGAACGACCTTCACCGCCACGGTGCGCCCGAGCTTCTGGTCCCTGGCGCGAAACACCTCGGCCATTCCGCCGCGGCCGAGCGAGGTTTCCAAGCGATAGCGGCCGAGGGTCTGGCCGGGACCGATCGTCATTCCGCGGGAGCGGCGGCGGGTGATGCGTCGTCCCCACCCTGACTGCAGACGCGGTTTCGACCGGCGTTCTTGGCCAGGTAGAGGGCGCGGTCCGCGGCGTCGTACAGCGCCGCCGGCGAGGACGCGGCATGCTCGAGGTTGGCCACGCCGAAGGAACAGGTCACCGGCACCCGGAAGCCGGCGTAGCGGAAGTCGAAGTCCTCGATGCGCTGGCGCAGCTTCTCGGCCATGGCGACCGCGCCGCCGAGGTCGGTCTCCGGGCTGAGGATCGCGAACTCCTCGCCGCCGACCCGCGCGAAGACCTGCTCGGGACGCAGGAAGTCACGCGTCAGGCGGGCCAGCTGCTTGAGCACGAAGTCGCCGCACAGGTGGCCGTAACTGTCGTTGATGTTCTTGAACAGATCGATGTCGAACAGCACCAGCGTCAGCTCGCGCTTGTGGCGCGAGGCGCGAGCGCACTCGCGCTGCGCCTCCTCGTCGTACTTGCGCTTGTTGAAGATCTCGGTCAGACCGTCGCGCATCACCAGGTCGTAAATCGCCTCGTGATAGGCATGCTCGACGTCCTTCTCCTGGACGAATTTGAAGTGCACGGCACCGACCTGGAAGCGGTCGCCGTGACGCAGCTTGACCGGCTCGACGACCGGACGATCGTTGAGCGAGGTGCCGTTCGTGCTGTGCAGGTCCTCGAGCACCACGCCGTCTTCGCCATACGTCAGCCGGGCGTGCGAGCGCGACACCGACAACACCTCGGGGAGGCTGATTTCGCAGGCCGGCGAGCGCCCGATCTCGACCGAGGCGCCGGTCGACAGGCGGAAGCGCATGCCCAGCATCTTGTTCTCGGGATGGGCGATCAGGATGACGTTGGCCTCGACCTCGCTGACCGGCGTCGACAGACCCTGGGCCAGGGGGTCGAGCGTGTGGGTCCGCCCGCCGTGCTGGATCGCCGTCAGGTCGATGCTGTCGGTGCTCGGATCGCGGCTCGATCCACCGCCGCTGGAACGGCGGTCGCCGCTCTTGCTGCTCATCTCGAGGCGATGCGTCATCACTGGCCGTTTCTGCGCGCCACGCTAGCACCCCCGCCGCGGCCCGGTCAAACCCGAGCCGCCCTCGATCATCGCCGGCCGAACATGGCGCGCGCGACGTGGCGCGCGACCTCGGGGTTCTCGCGCAGGCGGCGCATCGAGTACGGGTACCAGTCGCGGCCGAACGGCACGTAGACCCGCAGCCGGTGGCCACCGTCGAGCAGCACGCGACGCAGCTCGGGGTCGACCCCGTACAGCATCTGGAACTCGTAGCGGTCGCGCGCCACACCGAGCCGGTCGATCAGCCCCAGGGCGCCGCAGGCCAGGTACTCGTCGTGGGTGGCGATCCCGACGTAGAAGCCGCGCCGGAAGAGGGCCTCGAGGGCGTACAGATAGTTGGCGCGCACCGTCTCGTGGCCCTTCCAGGCGGCGGTGCGGGGCTCGATATAGATGCCCTTGCACAGGCGCACGCTCGGGGTGTCGGCGGGCAGCTCGGCGATGTCGCGCAAGGTACGCCGCATGTAGGCCTGCAGCACCGGCCCGACGTTGCCGAAGCGGGCGTGCGCCGCGCGCACCATGCGCAGAGTGGCGTCGGTGGTTGAGCGGTCCTCCATGTCGACGCGCAGGAAGTTGCCGCACTGCTTGGCGACCCCGGCCAGGCGCAGCAGGTTCTCCTGGCAGAACGCCTCATCGATCTTCAGGCCCAGCATGGTCAGCTTGACCGAGACGTTGGCCTGCAGCCCCTGGACCTGGATGGCGCGGTAGACCTTGCTGTACTCCTCCACCGCCCACAGCGCCTTGTCGCGTGCCGCGACCTCCTCGCCGAGCACGTCGAGCGTCGCGACGGCTCCCTCGCCGGCGAGCTGACGCACCGCGGCGAGCGCATCGTCGAGGGTCTCGCCTGCGACATAGCGGGAGGCCACCTTGCCGACGATGAACTTGGGAACGAACGGCAGCGTGGTGACGACCAGCCGGCTGAACAGGCTCATCGCGCGGGCCTCCCGGGGCGCCGAATCAACGGCTCGCGGTTTCGGGGTTCGCTGCGTGGGCGGCGGCGACCGGGTCGTCCTGCACCCAGCGCACGGCGCGCGAGCAGGGGCAGACGCCACCCACCCGGCGCAGGGCCGGCATCCGCGCCGCACCTTGCTCCGCGGTGAGCTCGCCCTTGGCGACCAGGCGCAGGGTCTCGACGTAGTGACGGAAGTCGCGGTTCGCGAGGTACGACTCCGGCAACTCCTTGCAGAGATGGCGGGCGAACTGCTCGGCGTCGGAATAGAGCTCGCCGTCGACGCCCACCATGGTGTAGGCCGGTACACCACGGCGGCGGTAGAAGTCCTTGTGCGGCGCCCGCAGCAGGTCGTCCGGGCCGATGCCGCGCTCCGCGGCGCGCTCGGCGAGCACCCGCTCGATCAGCGCCTCGGCCTCCTCGTGGGCGATCTCGGGGAGCCGGGCGCGCACGAAGCGGACGTTCAGATCGTGCAGGACCTTGGCCACTTCCTGGTAGTACTTCTCCTGCGCCTCGGCGTTCTTCATCGGCTTCAGGCCGTAACGCACGTTGGTACCGCCGCCGCGCTCGTCGCCGAACATCTCGAGGCCGCGCGGCAGCCACTTGTTGACCGCCTTCTGCAGCATCGCGACCGAGACGCAGACGTCGCCCTGCGCCGCCTGCTCCATCCAGCGCCGCATCGGCACCACGCCGGTCATCAGGTGGAAGGCTTCCTCGCGCAGCATCTGCGGCATCGACTCGGCCATCGGCGCGTAGGCGCTCACCTTCTGCATCGACAGCTGGTACTTGCCGACCCGGTCGATCAGGGCGCAGAACACGATGTTGTCGACGAACGAGTCGAAGTCGATGTTGAAGGCGCCCAGGGCGTACGAGCCGGTCTGCGCCTCGAGCGTCTCCTCCACCATGTCGGCGCCGCTCTGGCTCGCGACCGGCGACCAGTCGTCGTCGAGCATCAGGTGGAGCATCTGGTAGCCGTGGCGCAGCTCCTCGGCCATCATGCGCAGGATCCACACCTGGTCCTGCTCGCTCGCCGCCCGCGCCAGAGTGAGCTGGTGCTGCTGGATCGAGCCGAACTCGGTCGACGCCTGCGCCCGCACCGCGGCGAGCAGGTGCTGCGCGTGCTCGGGCTGCATGTCGCGCGCCCGCTGGTGCTTGGGCTGGCCCTGGTTGTCGCCGCACTCGATTGCGGTGCACATGCCGAGCTCGCGGTAGGCGCAGAGCTCGAAGCGTGGCTCGTCCGGGAAGTGCTTTTCCCAGTTGTCGATCAGGAACTGGTACTCGGGAAGGTAGACGTCCCGCCAGCGCTCGACCGCGGAGTGGAACCTCTTCGGCAACTGGGTGGTTTCGCAGCTCATCGATGTCCTTTCGGCTACAGACGCTTCACGAGCGGCTTCAGGGTGGCGGAAGCGAAACCGAGCGCGGCGAAGAAGCGCTCGAGCTCCGGCCTCTCCTCCTCGACCATGGTGCGCACCGAGCGAACGCCACGGGCGCGGAAGTGGGCGAACATCGCCTCGGCGAGCTGGCGCCCGGCCGCCTTGCCGCGCGCCGCCGGATCGACGCCGAGGACCCCGATCCAGCCGGTGGGCTCCTCGAGGCCGAACTCGCCGGAGCGCACCTCGCCGAGCATGAAGCCGACCACCTGGCCGCCTTCCTCGGCGACCAGCGAGCACTCGGGATCGCGCCGCACGTAGTAGGAGATGCGGCGCTCCCAGACCTCGGGCCGGTACTGGCCATTGATCTTCTCGTCGATCCGCACGATCGCGCCGATGTCGGTCTCGTCGACCGGGCGGATGGTCAGCGTCGATACAGGACTGTGCATGGCTTTCGCGCGCCCGCGGTGGGCGGCACGCCTCCCGCGGCATTGTAGCGACTGGCGCGCGCGGCGCGCAAACGACATCCCGGTTCG
>JBLMYC010000008.1:0-4886 GCA_050258075.1 Acidobacteriota bacterium | reverse complement strand
GCGACCCAGAGCCAGAGGCCCCAGGCCAGGCTGGAGGCCAGGGTGGAAGCAGAATGGCTGCGAGAAGCGTCCGGCACCGCCATGGAAGGGCGATTCTATCCCTGTTCCCGCATTACGGGGGGATGACTGCCGTCAGCGCCGTCATGGCTCGGTTGAGATCAGGGATTCCAGATCGGCGGGAACAGCATCAGGCCGCCGACCGTCACCGAGGCGTCGTACAGCAGCGCCTGCAGCAGCGCTCCGTCCTCGGCCCCGCCGCCGACCGCGGTGCGGGTCGCCGCCATGGCGAGCAACAGGACCGGGATGAGGACCGGGAAGGCGAGCACCGCGAACAGGGCGCCCTTGCCGCGCGCCTGGGCGACGATCGCCGCCACCAGGGTGCTGGCGGCGGCGAGGCCGTAGCCACCGACCGCGAGCGCCGCGACGAGCCGGCCCGGGGACTCGACCGGGAGCTGGAGCATGGCCGCGAACAACGGTGCCACCAACGCCTCGATCGCCAGGATCAGCGTTAGGCTGTACAGCAACTTGCCGCAGAAGACCGCGACCGGCCGCGCCGCCAGGCGCAGCGCGGTCGCGGTGTGGGTCTCCTCCTCGTGCGCGAAGGAGCGCGGCAGTCCCGCCGAGGCCGCGAACAACAGGATCAGCCAGAGCAGTACCGGCAGGATCGAGGCCCGGTCGCCGCCGACCGCGCCGAGCGGACCCAGGCCGAGGCTGACGACGACCAGGGTGGTCACCGCGAACAGCGCCACCGCGTTGAGCGCGTAGCGGGTGCGCAGCTCGGTGCGCCAGTCCTTCAAGAAGACGGCGGCCGTCTCAGCGACGAAGCTCGAGCGTCTCGGCATGGGCGAGGTCAGCGAAGTCGAGCGGCACCGGCGTCGCGACGACCGCCAGGCCGTCCCGCAGATGCTCGGCGAGCAGGGCGCGGGCGAGGGTCTCGCCGTCGCGGTCGAGGTTCTGGAACGGCTCGTCGAGCAGCAGCACCGCGGGCCGGTGGAGCAGCGCCCAGCCCCAGCGCAGCCGCTGCCGCATGCCCGAGGAGAGCGCGCCAGTCGAGCGGTGCGGCGGCAGGGCGATGCGCTCGAGGATCTCGGTGGTCCTGCCGCGGGGAAGGCCGCGCAGGCGGGCGAAGAACTCGAGGTTCTCCTGCACCGTCAGGTCCTCGTACAGCGCGAGGTCGGGCGCCACGTAGCCGATCGCCAGCCGGCGCTCCTCGGCGTCGAGCGCGCGGCCGTCCTCGCGATGCTCGATCGTCCCGGCCTGCGGCCGCAGGAGGCCGGCCAGACAGCGCAGCAGGGTGCTCTTCCCCGAGCCGTTCTGGCCGCGCACCAGGAGCACGCCGCCGGTCTCGACCCGGGCCGAGACGCCGTCGAGCACCTGCAGCCGGCCGAAGGAGTGGCGCACACCCTGGAATGCGAGACTTGCCGCGGGCACCGGCGGGATTATAGGCGCCCGGCGCGCCCCGTGCGTGTAGCATGCGCCCCATGCGCCGTCTCGCCGCCGTCGGAATCGTCGCGTTGCTGCTCGCCGGCTGCGCCGGGGCGCAGCGCCGGGCCCCCGCGGCGGGCTTCGCCGACGAGCGCGCCCTCCTCCTGCTGCTCGAGGATCGCCGGGTGTACGAGCCGTCCGCGGTCGAGCAGCTGTTCGGCGAGCCGGCGCCGGTGCGCGAGATGCTGGCCTTGGCGCTGGGGCGCATCGGCGACCCGCGCGGCCGGGCACGGCTCGAGAGCCTGCTGGTCGACGGCGAGCCCACGGTGCGCCGCGCCGCCGCGTTTGCGCTCGGCTTGCTGAAGGACAAGGCGGCGATCCCGCCGCTCCTCGCCGCCGCGGCCGATCCCGACGAGGAGACTGGGGGGCTGGCGGTCGAAGCGCTCGGCAAGCTCGGGGCAGAGGTCGAGCGGGTCGAGACGGCGCTCGGCCCGCTGCCGGAGGCCGAGCGCTGGGCGCGCCTGCTGCCGGCGCTCTTCCGTTTCAAGTCGCCGGGAGTCGTCGGCATCGCGACGCGCGGGCTGGCGCTGTCCGACCCGCGCCTGCATGCGCGGGCGGCCTATGCGCTGGCCCGCGAGCCGCGCCCGGAGGCGCTCGGGCGCCTGCGCGAGCTGCTTACCGACGGCGACCCCTGGGTGCGCGGTCTGGCCGCGCGGGCCCTGGGCCTGGTCGGCGAAGCGGGCGACCTGGACCGCCTGCGCGAAGCGGTGGCCGATCCCTCGGCCGGTGTGGTCATCCAGGCCCTGCGATCCGGTCACAAGCTGGTTCATGACGGCAAGGCCGCCGCCGATCCGGAATGGGCGCCGCGGGTCGTGGCGCTGCTCGCTGATCCGCGGCCGGGAGTGGCGATCACCGCGCTCGAGGCCTCGGCGAGCTGGCTCGCGGCCCCGGCGCTCGCTGCCGAGGTGCGGCGGCGGGCGGCGGACGGCAGTGAGTGGCAGCGTGAGGTCGCGCTGGCGGCGCTCGCCGAGGCCCAGGACGCCGCGGCGCCCGAGCTGGTCCGCGCCGCGGCGGTGGCGGAGTCGGCGCCGCTGCGTCAGCGCGCCGCCACCGCCGCCGGTGCGTTGGGGCTCGAGCCGACGCTCGCCAAGCTGGCGGCGGATCCAGTGGCCGGCGTGCGCGCGGCAGCGCTCGACGCGCGTCTGGCCCGCGACGGTGCGGTGACCACGGCACGCGTCGCCCTCACCGATCCCGATCCCATCGTCCGCTCGACAGCGCTCGACTGGCTGGCGGACCATCCGCAGCTGCCGTTCGAGGAGCTCGCGGCGGCGGCGCCGGCGGCGGGCACCGACCCGCTGCCGGATGCGCGGCTCTCGGCGGTGCGCGCCCTGCGCGCCCGCGCCGCGGCGCAGCCGACCGAGCGAGGTGCGGTGGTCGAGCGACTCGAGCGCGTCGCCGCGCAGGATCCCGAGTTCCTGGTGCGCCGTGCGGCGGCAGATGCCCTGGTCGCGCTCGACCGCCCGCGGCCGGCGATCGGTCCGGCGGCCCCGACGTACGGTCTCGACTATTACCGCGACGTCGTACGCCAGACGGCGCGACCGCGCCGGGTCGAGATCGTCACGTCGCGGGGAGCGCTGTGGCTGCGTCTCGATTGCCCGCAAGCGCCGCTCACCTGCCTCAGCTTCCTGAAGCTCGCGGAGCAGGGCTACTTCAACGGCCTCACCTTCCACCGCGTGGTGCCGGACTTCGTCGTCCAGGGCGGCGATCCGCGGGGTGATGGTTCGGGCGGTCCGGGCTACAGCCTGCGCGACGAGCTCAACCGCCTGCGCTACGAGCGCGGCGCGGTCGGGATGGCCTTGTCGGGCCCGGACACGGGGGGGAGCCAGTTCTTCATCACCTTGTCGCCGCAGCCCCATCTCGACGGGGGATACACGGTGTTCGCCGCCGTGGAACGAGGCATGGATGTCGCCGACCGCATCGAGCAGGGCGATCGCATCGAATCCGTGGTCGAGAGGCGCGAAGGCGCACTACCGCGATAGACTGAGCCGCGAACTCGACCCGGGGTACGCCGGCGGCGTGAGGGACGTCCTGTTTTCTTGTAAAGCTTTGATTTCGAGCGAAATGTGCCATGGGCAGGCGCGAGGCCTTGTCTGATGCGATCCTCGATCGGCTGGACGCTGCAGTTCCTGGCCCTGGTCGTGGTGGGCTCGGCGCTGCTGATCGGCCTGGTCTACGACGCCCTGCGGGTGGAAGTCGGCATGCTCGGAGTGGGCGGCGGGATGTTCCTGCTTGGGCGCTGGCTCGAGAAGGGCAGCCTTTGAGAACCCCGGGCATCGAGTCCCTCCTGCAACCTTCGCCCTTGCCACTTCGTACCTAGCCATGCCACAGGCCGATGCCCTCACCGACGAGCAGCTGGTGGCGGCCATCCTCCGTGGCGACCGGGAGCGCTTCGGAGACCTGGTCGGGCGGTACCAGAATCGTCTGGTCAACTACCTGTACCGGCTCCTGCGCAACCTGGACGAGGCGCACGATCTGGCGCAGGAGGTCTTCATCAAGGTGTATCAGGCGCTCGACCGCTTCGACCCGCAGTACCGCTTCTCGACCTGGCTGTTCCGGGTGGCGCAGAACGCGGCGATCGACCAGATCCGCCGCCAGCGCCTGAAGCTGGTGCCGATGACGCGCGAAGGCGGCGAGGGCGAGGAGCCGCGCGAGATGGAGGTGGCGAGCGGCGATCCCAGCCCCTACGGCGACCTGCGCAATCGCGAGCGCGGCGGGGCGATCCAGGAGGCGGTGGATGCGCTGCCCTGGGAGTATCGGGAGCTGATTCTGTTGCGGCACTTCAGCGAGCTGTCCTACGAGGAGATCGCGACGCTCAAGAAGCTGCCGCTGGGCACGGTCAAGAACAAGCTCTTCCGCGGCCGGCAGATGTTGAAGGAGAAGCTGGCCGATTTTCTGACGGATTGAGCGAGTGGGAGCCGGGATGATCGATCATCGCGAGTACGAAGAGTGGTTGCAGGCCGAGTTCGACGGCGAGCTCAGCCCCGAGCGGCGGCTGGCGCTCGACCAGCACGTGGCTGCCTGCGCGCGCTGCGCGGCGGAGCGCGCCGAGCTCGCCAAGCTCGGCGATCTGCTCACCCGCTCGGCGGCGCCGGTGCGCCCCGACTTCCGCTCGGCGGTGATGTCGTCGCTGCCGGCTGCCGGTTGGGAGTCGCGCAGCCCGCGCACCTGGGCCCTGCCGCTCGCCATGCTGGCGGTGTTCGGCGCCGCGGCCGCCATCCTGATGGGGATCAGCGCCGCGCGGCTCGAGCCCGGCGGGCCTTTCGCCGGCGCGCTCTCAGCCCTCGGCGGGCTGCTCGGGTCCTCGCTGCTCGCCGGCGCCGGCCTGGTCGCGGCGTCATGGCGCGGCGTCGGCCTGGCGGCGTCCGCGCTGGCCAGCCGTTCGCCGCTCGGGCTGGGCGTGC
>JBLMYC010000007.1:0-6840 GCA_050258075.1 Acidobacteriota bacterium | reverse complement strand
GAGGGCCGGCGCGAGGGCAGCGACGAGGTCTACGGCTTCGAGCGCCTCGAGCGCAGCCTGGAGCGGCTCGCGGGCGAGACGGTGGAGAAGATCCGCGACGGCGTGCTCGCCGACCTCGAGCGGTTCACCGGCGCGGCGCCGCGCGAGGACGACCTCACCGTGCTGGTGCTGCGGGTGCCGTAGCGCCGCGCCGCGCTTCCACTCGTTCTCCTCTCCGGATACCATCCTCGCGCCTTGTCGTACCGCGTCCCCACCTTGCCCGCCGATCCCGCAGCCCTTCTCGCCACGCCCGACCGCGCCGCGGAGCTGCTGCGCGAGAGCCTCGCCTGGCGCGCTGTCGACCTCGCGCCGCGTGCGCTGTGCGACCTCGAGCTGCTGTTGACCGGTGCGTTCGCACCGCTCCGCGGCTTTCTCGGGCGCCGCGACGTCGAGTCGGTGGGGGAGCGCATGCGGCTTGCCGACGGACGGCTGTGGCCGATCCCGATCACCCTCGACGTCGACGCGGAGCTCGCCGAGTCGCTCCAGCCGGGCGAGCCCCTGGTGCTGCGCGACGGCGAGGGCGTGCCGCTCGCCGTGCAGTGGGCGGACGAGGTCTACGAGATCGATCGCCGGGCGCAGGCCGACCAGGTGTTCGGCACCGCCGACCGTTCCCATCCCGGCGTCGAGACTCTGCTCGAGCGCACACCGCGCTGGTCGATCGCCGGCCGTCTCGAGGGCCTGGCGACGCCCCATCATGCCGACTTCGCCGATCTGCGCCTGACCCCGGCCGCCGTGCGCGCCGCGATCGCGCGCCACGACTGGCCGCGCGTGGTCGGCTTCCAGACCCGCAATCCCCTGCACCGCGCCCACTTCGCGATGACCTTCCGCGCCCTGCGCGAGCAGGACGCCGCGCTGCTGCTGCATCCGGCGATCGGCGCCACGCGGCCCGGCGACGTCGACGTCGCGACCCGGGTGCGCTGCTATCGCCACGTGCTGGCCCACTATCCGGCCGAACGCGCCATGCTCGCCCTGCTGCCGATCGCGATGCGCATGGCGGGCCCGCGCGAGGCGGTGTGGCATGCCCTGGTGCGCCGCAACTTCGGCTGCACCCACTTCATCGTCGGCCGCGATCACGCCGGTCCGGGCAAGGACGCCTCCGGCAGGCCGTTCTATGGCCCGTTCGCGGCGCAGGAGCTGGCGGTCAGCCTGCGCGACGAGATCGGCCTCACGATCGTGCCGTTCGACGAGATGGTGTGGGTCGAGGACCGCGGCGAGTTCCTGCCGCGCGCGCAGGTGCCGGCCGGGGCGCGGATCGCCGAGATCTCGGGCTCCGAGGTGCGGCGCCGGCTCGAGCACGAGCAGCCGCTGCCGGAGTGGTTCACGTTCCCGGAGGTGGCGGCGGAGCTGCGTCGGCGCCACCCGCCGCGGCGGGAGCGCGGCTTGGTGGTGTTCTTCACCGGCCTCTCGGGCTCGGGCAAGTCGACGCTGGCGCGTCATCTGCAGGCGCGGCTGCTCGAGTTCGATCGCCGTGGCGTGACCCTGCTCGACGGCGACGTCGTGCGGCGCCACCTGTCCTCGGAGCTCGGCTTCTCGCGCGCCCATCGCGACCTCAACATCCACCGCATCGGCTTCGTCGCCGCTGAGTTCGCGCGCGCCGGCGGCATCGCGATCTGCGCTCCGATCGCGCCCTACGACGCGGCCCGGCGCGAGGCGCGCCGTCTGGCGCGAGACGGGGGCGCCGGCTTCGTGCTGGTGCACGTCTCGACGCCGCTCGCGGTCTGCGAGGCGCGCGACCGCAAGGGCCTGTACGCCAAGGCGCGCGCCGGCCTGGTCAAAGGCTTCACCGGGGTCTCCGACCCCTACGAGGCGCCGGCCGATGCGGAGGTCACGATCGACACGACGGCGCTCTCGATCGATGCCGCGACCGACGTCGTGTGGGAGCACCTGGTGCGTGAGGGCTGGCTTCGCGAGGATGAGGCTTGAGCGCGGGCTCGCCCGGCCACCCCGCAGGGCAGGCGCCGACATGACCAAAATCATGGGGGCGCCCCCCAGGGTCCGTGTTAGGGTGCTTCTCGGAAGTTGAGACTGAATCTCAATAAACCGGAACCCGACATGATCGCAACCCCCCAGACCACCCCCGGTGCCGCGCCGCGGTCCATTCGCCTCGTGCAGCTCGGTGCCGGGGAGAGCGCGCGCCTGCAGACGACCGATCTCGAGCAGGAGGACTGCGAGCTGCTGCGCGCGCTCGGCATGACCGACTCCTGCATCCTGCGCGTGTGCAAGGCGGGCGACCCCTGCATCGTCCAGGTTCGATCGACCCGCATCGGTCTGTCGCATCGCCTCGCCGAGCACATCCTCGTCGTGCCGTCGCAGCCCGCGCCATGATCCTCGGCGGGTCGGCGGCGCGCGGCTTCAACGTGCGCGGCGCCCAGGGCGTCGAGCCGGCGTCCGACGGGCGGCCGCGGGTGGCGCTGCTCGGCAACCCCAACACCGGCAAGACCAGCGTCTTCAACCGCCTGTGCGGGGTGCGGGCGAAGACCGCCAACTTCCCGGGCACGACGACCGACATCCGGGTCGGCGCGGCGCGGCTCGGCGCCGATCGCCTGGCGGTCGAGGTCTTCGATCTGCCCGGCCTGTACAGCGTGGGGCTCGACCTGCCCGAGGCGCGCATGGTGCGCGGCATCCTGCTCGGCGACGGCCTGTACCGGCCGCCCGACGCGCTGGTGGTGGTGGTCGACGCCACCAACCTGGTGCGCAACCTGTGCCTGGTGGGGGAGGTGCTGCGCTATGGCGTGCCGACCGTGGTGGCGCTGAACATGATCGACCTGGCGCAGCGCCGCGGCCTGACGATCGATGCGCGGCGCCTCGCGCAGCACCTCGGCTGCCCGGTGGTGCCGATCATGGCGCGCAAGGGCACCGGCTGCGACCAGCTCGCGGAGCAGGTGAGCGCGGCGCTGACCGGAGCGCTTCCGACCGCGCTCGCGACGCCGCCGGCGGGCGGGCTCGAGGCCTGGGCCGAACGCGTGGTGAGCGACAGCGTCGGTGGCGAGACCGCGCTCGGGTCGGCCTCGGACACCGTGGTCGAGCGTCTCGACCAGGCGTTCACCCATCCGGTCCTCGGGCTCCTGATCTTCGGGCTGGTGATGGGCGGCCTGTTCTGGGTGATCTTCGCCATCGCGCGGGTGCCGATGGACCTGATCGAGTCGAGCTTCCAGGTCATCGGCGCCTTCGTCGAGCAACAC
Organism: Acidobacteriota bacterium; assembly: GCA_050258075.1. Taxonomy (GTDB): domain Bacteria; phylum Acidobacteriota; class Thermoanaerobaculia; order Multivoradales; family JAGPDF01; genus JBLMYC01. Next base: position 3,619 of record JBLMYC010000007.1, on the reverse strand, counting down.
ATGGCACCGGGGCCGGTGCGCGACCTGGTGTCGGGCGGCATCGTCAGCGGCATCGCCGGCACGCTGGTCTTCCTGCCGCAGATCTGCCTGCTGTTCTTCCTCATCAGCCTGCTCGAGGACACCGGTTACCTGGCGCGCGCCGCCTTCGTGATGGATCGCCTGCTGTGCCGCTTCGGGCTGCCGGGCTACGCCTTCGTGCCGCTGCTTGCCTCGCACGCCTGCGCCTTGCCGGGCATCCTGTCGGCCAAGCTGATCCCCGATCGCCAGGACCGCCTGACCACGATCCTGGTGGCGCCGTTCATGAGCTGCTCGGCACGGCTGCCGGTCTACGTGCTGCTCACCAGTCTGCTGTTCCTCGACCGCCCGCTGCTCGCCGGGCTGGCGTTCGCGGGCTGCTACGTGCTCGGCGCGATGGTCGCGCTGGGCTCGGCGTTCATCGCCCGGCGCACGATCCTCAAGGGGCGCTCGCGGCCGATGGTGCTCGAGCTGCCGACTTACAAGCTGCCGTCGCTGCGCAGCGCGATCCTGGCCGCCTTCGAGCAGGGCCTGTCGTTCCTGAAGACCGCCGGCACCGTGATCCTGGCGATCTCGATCGTCATGTGGTGGATGTCGGCGTATCCCAAGTCCGCGCCGCCGGCCGCGGCACAGAGCCTGCGAGTCGAGGCGGCGGCGCTGCGCCACGGCGCTCCCGCGCCGGACGCGGCGGCGCGAGCCGCGGCTCTGGAGCTCCAGGCGCGCGGGCTCGAGGCGAGCCACCAGCAGGCGCAGAGCTTCGCCGGCCGCCTGGGTCGGGTGGTGCAGCCGGTCTTTGCGCCGCTCGGCTACGACTGGCAGCTCACGGTCAGCGTGCTCACCAGCTTCCTCGCCCGCGAGGTCTTCGTCTCGACGCTGACCGTGCTGCTCGCCGGTGCCGAGCCCGGCGACGCCGCCGACCGCGGGGTGATCGATCGCATCCGCACCGCCACGCGCCCCGACGGCGCGCCGCTGCTCGGCACTGCGACGGCGGCATCGATCCTGGTCTTCTTCGTGCTCGCCATGCAGTGCCTGCCGACCCTGGCGATGACGCGCAAGGAGACCGGCAGCTGGAAGTGGTCGGCGCTACAATTCATCTGGATGTCCTCGGTCGCCTACCTCGGAGCGTACCTGACGAAGATCGGCCTGCACCTCGCAGGGGTGGCGGGATGAGCGCCCTGCCGTGGGCCGACCCACAGTTCTGGGTGGTGAGCCTGGCGGCGCTCGCCGCGCTCGGTCTCGTCCTGCGCCCGTTCTTGGCGCGGCGCCGGCGGGCGGCTGGCGAGCTGCCCTGCCCGCGCTGCGCGCGCTGTGGCGTGGCGCCGCCGCGCACCTCCGGCCGCGTTCGCCCGGCGAAGTGACGCCGGCGCCCGCCTGATAGACTTTCGCCGTTCCGACCGCCGTGGGCGGCCTCGCGCCAGAACCCACCTCTCGGGCTCGTTTCGACCAGCAATTTCGCGGAGGGCGATCGTGAAGATTCACGAGTATCAAGCGAAGGAGATCCTGCGCCGCTACGGTGTCACCACGCCGCGCGGCAAGGTGACCGACGATCCGGCCGAGGCGCGCCGGATCTGCGAGGAGTTCGGCGGCCGCTGCGTGGTGAAGGCGCAGATCCACGCCGGCGGGCGCGGCAAGGGCGGCGGCGTGAAGCTCGCCAAGTCGCCGGCGGAGGCCGAGGACTGGGCGAGGAAGATCCTCGGCATGCAGCTCGTCACCCACCAGACCGGACCGCACGGCCAGAAGGTGTTGAAGGTCCTGGTCGAGGAGGCGCTCGACATCGCCAAGGAGCTGTACCTGGCGGTGACCCTCGACCGCGCCCAGGGCAAGCCGGTGATCATGGCCTCGGCGGCCGGCGGCATGGACATCGAGGAAGTGGCGGCGAAGGATCCCAAGGCGATCGCGCGGGTCGCGATCGACCCCCATCTCGGCATCCTGCCGTTCCAGGCGCGCCGCGTGGCGCGCGGCCTGGGCCTCACCGGCGACACCGCGAGCAAGGCGGCGAAGCTGGTCACCGCCCTCTGCCGCGCCTATCTCGAGATGGACGCCTCGCTGGCCGAGATCAACCCGCTGCTGGTGACGGCGCAGGGCGACGTGCTGGCGCTCGACGCCAAGATGAACTTCGACGACAACGCGCTCTACCGTCACTCGGACGTCGTCGCCATGCGCGACCTCGCCGAGGAGAACCCGTACGAGGTCGAGGCCTCGAAGTTCAACCTCAACTTCATCAAGCTCGACGGCAACGTCGGCTGCATGGTGAACGGCGCCGGTCTGGCGATGGCGACCATGGACATCATCAAGCTGTACGGCGGCGAGCCCGCGAACTTCCTCGACGTCGGCGGCTCGGCGAGCCAGGACGCGGTGAAGAACGCCTTCCGCATCCTGGTGTCCGACCCCAACACCAGGGCGGTGCTGATCAACATCTTCGGCGGCATCGCGCGCACCGACCGCATCGCGAGCGGCGTGGTGGGAGCGATCGAGGAGCTCGGCGGCATCAAGCTGCCGGTCGTCGTCCGCCTCGAAGGCACCAACGTCGAGCAGGGTCGCGAGATCCTGAGGAACGCCAAGTTCAAGTTCCTCGTCGCCGAGGACATGGCCTCCGCGGCCGAGAAGGTCGTCACCGCCGCGAAGGCCGCGAAGGGAGGGGCGTAACCGATGGCCATCTGGGTCAACAACGACACCCGACTGATCGTCCAGGGCATCACCGGCAAGGAGGGCCAGTTCCACGCCCTCGGCTGCCGCGACTACGGCACCAAGGTGGTGGGCGGCGTCACCCCGGGCAAGGGCGGCACCGTGGTCGAGGGCATCCCGGTCTTCGACTCGGTCGCCGAGGCGCGCGACAAGGCGGGTGCCAACGCGACCATGATCTTCGTGCCGCCGCCGTTCGCGGCCGACGCGATCATGGAGGCGGCCGACGCCGGGATCGAGCTCGTGGTCTGCATCACCGAGGGCATTCCGGTTGCCGACATGCTGAAGGTGAAGACCTTCCTCAAGGAGCACCCGACCCGGCTGATCGGGCCGAACTGCCCGGGCATCATCTCGCCGGGCATGGCGAAGATCGGCATCATGCCGGGCCACATCCACAAGCCGGGCAAGGTCGGCGTGGTCAGCCGCTCGGGCACCCTGACCTACGAAGCGGTGTGGCAGCTCTCGAACGTCGGCCTCGGGCAGTCGACCTGCGTCGGCATCGGTGGCGATCCGCTGAACGGCACCAACTTCCTCGACGTCCTGAAGGCCTTCAAAACCGATGCCGGGACCGAGGCGGTGATCATGATCGGCGAGATCGGCGGCTCGGCGGAAGAGGAAGCGGCGGCCTGGATCCACGCCCACTTCGACCGCCCGGTGGTGGGCTTCATCGCCGGCCGTACGGCGCCGCCGGGAAGGCGCATGGGGCACGCCGGCGCGATCGTCTCCGGAGGCAAGGGAACCGCGGCCGAGAAGATGGCGGCGATGCAGGCGGCGGGCATCCACGTCTGCGAGTCGCCGGCGGTGCTCGGCGCGACGGTGAAGCAGGCGCTCGGGCGCTGATCGGAACTGGGCGTGCAGCGCATCCCCGGCTCCGGCTGGCTGGTCCTGCTCGGCGGCGGCGAGTTCTCGTTCGGTGAGACGC
>JBLMYC010000006.1:0-14889 GCA_050258075.1 Acidobacteriota bacterium | reverse complement strand
TGATGATCAGCTTGTGGTACCGCAGCCGCGCGATGTCGAAGTCCTCGCGCCCGATGCCGGTGCCGAGGGCGGTGATGATCGTCTTGATCTCCTCCGAGCCCAGCATCTTGTCGAAGCGCGCCTTCTCGACGTTCAAGATCTTGCCGCGCAGCGGCAGGATCGCCTGGAACTTGCGGTCGCGCCCCTGCTTGGCGGTGCCGCCGGCCGAGTCGCCCTCGACCAAGAAGAGCTCGGCGAACTCGGGATTCCTCTCCGAGCAGTCGGCGAGCTTGCCGGGCAGGTTGGAGGCATCGAGCGCGCCCTTGCGGCGGGTCAGCTCGCGCGCCTTGCGCGCCGCCTCGCGGGCCCGCGCCGCCTCGACGCACTTCTCGATGATGCGCCGCGCGATCGGCGGGTGCTCCTCGAAGTAGGTGCCGAGCTTGTCGTTCACGACCTGCTGCACCCAGCCCTTGATCTCCGAGGAGACCAGCCGGTCCTTGGTCTGCGAGGAGAACTTCGGATCGTGGATGCGCACCGAGACGACCGCGGTCAGGCCCTCGCGCACGTCGTCGCCGGACAGCGTCGTCTCCTTGAGCTGCTTGGCGAGCCCCGAGTTCTGGGCGTAGGCGTTGATCGTACGGGTCAGCGCCGCCTTGAAGCCCTCGAGGTGGGTGCCGCCATCGCGGTTGTTGATGGTGTTGGTGAAGGTGTAGATCTGCTCGGCGTAGCCGTCGTTCCACTGCAGCGCCAGCTCGCAGCGCTCCTCGATCCCCTCCGCGACCTTGGTCTCCTCGAAGAAGATCGGCTTGGGGTGGAGCGGCGTCTTGTTCTTGTTCAGGTGCTCGACGAACGAGGAGATGCCGCCGGCGTAGGAGAACTCGGCCGACTTGTCGCTGCGCTCGTCGCGCAACCGGATCTTGACGCCCTTGTTGAGGAACGCCTGCTCGCGCAGGCGTTGGGCGAGGATGTCGTAGCTCCACTCGAGGACGGTGAAGATCTCGGGGTCGGGCACGAAGCGGATCTTGGTGCCGGTCTTCTTGGTCTTGCCGATCGCCGCGATCGGGGAGTCCGGCTTGCCGCGGCGAAAGGTCTGGAACCACACCTGACCGTCGCGCCGGATCTCGAGCTCGAGCAGCGCGGAAAGGGCGTTGACGACCGACACACCGACCCCGTGCAGTCCGCCCGACACCTTGTACACGTTGCTGTCGAACTTACCGCCCGAGTGGAGCTCGGTCATGATCACTTCCGCCGCCGAGCGCCCCTCGCCTTTGTGCATGTCGACCGGGATGCCGCGGCCGTCGTCCTCGATCGTGACCGAGTTGTCGGAGTGGATCGTGACGTCGACGACCGAGGCGAAGCCGGCCTGCGCCTCGTCGATCGAGTTGTCAACCACCTCGAAGACCATGTGGTGCAGGCCCGAGGCGTCGTCGGTGTCCCCGATGTACATCCCGGGGCGCTTGCGGACCGCCTCCAGGCCCTTGAGGACCTTGATGTCTTCTGCGGTATAGCTCGGCTCTGCTCCAGGGCGTGCCAAGGTTCGGTGTCTCCCCGCCGCGGCGGTTGCTGCGCGCGCGGCGCCGGTTGAGAACGGGCATTGCAGTCACCGCAGAGCGGCGAAAGCGGCGACCGCTGAATTTGCAGAATCCTATCACACGGAGGCCTTGCAAGCCACCATTTAAGCCCTTTGTTTTGTGTGTCTTACAGCCGAATCAGCCGGGCTCGAGCCGGCCGGCCGCGACGGTCCATTTCTGGAGCCCTGAAAGATCCGCCCAGACCTCCGGACGGCTGCTGGTCGCGAGCAGTTGCGGGGCCCCCGCAAGGGCCTCCGCAACCCGCGCCAGGGCCCCGCGGTCGAGCTCCGCATCGGCGTCGTCGAGCAGCAGGACTGCCGGTTTCCCCGCCCCGGCGAGCACAACCGCTTGCGCCGCGAGCAGGAACATCCCCAAGCTCTTGCGCTCGCCGGCCGACGCCACCCGGCGCAGATCGGCGCCGCGCCAGAGCACGGCCACGTCGTCGCGGTGCGGGCCGACGAGCGGCATGCGCCGCGCCCGCTCGCTCGCCGTGGCGCGCGCCAGGCGCTCGCGCAGCGTCGCGGCGCCGGCCAGGGCCTCGCCCGGGTGCGGCAGATAGCGCAACTCGATCTCGGCAAAGCGCCGCTCGTGCGCGTCGAGGAGCTGACGCAGATGCTTGCCGACCCGGGCGAGGTAATCGGCGCGGGCGAGCACGAGCTCGGCGCCGAGCTCAGCGAGCAGGTCGTTCCAGGCCTCGAGATCGCCGCCGCCGCGCAGCAGGACCTCGCGCTTGGCCTGCAGGGCGCGCTGATAGCGGGTCAGGATCGCGAGCAGCCCCGGCCGCTCGGCGACCATGCCGCGGTCGAGGAACCGGCGCCGCTGGGCGGGCGGGCCGGCGAGCACCTCCGCCTCCGCCTCGCTCCAGGCCAGGACCGGCAGCGCCGCGAGGTGCTCGGCCAGCGTCGCGCTGCGCTCGTTCAGGGTCCGTGCTCGGCCGGCCATCGACCAGTGCACGACCAGCTTGGCGCGCGCGCCGCCGCTCTCGACCTCACCATGGAGAGAGAACTGCTCGCAACCGTGGCGACAGCAGTCGCGCAGCTGCGCGGTGCGAAAGCTGCGCGTCGTGGCGAGAACGTAGATCGCCTCGAGCAGGCTCGTCTTGCCCGAGCCGTTCTCTCCGAGCAGCAGGTGGCGACCCGGGCCGGGGCGCCAGGTCAGCGGTTCGAGGTTGCGGAAGCTTTCGGCGTGGAGACTGACGAGCACGGGCGGCGAGCGGTCGCCGCTAGACCCGCATCGGCATGATCACGCAGAGGTAGCGCTGATCCTGGCCGTCGACCGGAAAGCCGACGCACTGGGTGTTCTCGTCCTTGAGCTCGAGGCGGACCTGCTCGGTGTCGACCGCCTGCAGGAACTGGGCGAGATAGTCCGGGTTGATGCCGAGCTTGATCTCGGCGCCGGCGTACTGACAGGCGATCGTCTCGGTCGCCTCACCGAGGTCCGGGTTGGCCGCCGACACGACGAGGGCGTCGCCGCCGAACTGCAGGCGCACGGCGCGCGCCCGGTCGCCGGTCAAGAGCGCGACACGCTGCACGGCGTCGGCGAGCACGCGGCGGTCGAAGATCACCTTCTTGTCGTTGTCCTTGGCGATGACCCGCTCGTAGTCCGGAAACGTGCCGTCGAGGATGCGACAGACGAGCTCGCGCCGCCCCAAACGGAACGACAGGTGGTGCTCGCCGCGCCGGAAGACCAGCGCCCCGTCGCCCTCGAAGCGCTGCAGCTCCTGCAGCGCCTTGCGCGGCACGAGCACCGACTGCTCTTCCTTGCCGCCGGCGAGAGCACTTTCGACCAGCGCCAGGCGGTGTCCGTCGGTCGCCACGATCTCCATGGTCTTGGGCTTCAGCTTGAGCAGCGCGCCGTTGAGCTGGAAGCGCGACTCCTCGCTCGACACCGCGAAGATGATCTTCGCCACCATGCGCCGGAACTGCGCAAAGGGAATCTCGACTGCGGCGTCCTGACTGACGTCCGGCAGCGTCGGAAAGTCCTGTGGTTGGAGACCATGAATCTTGAACCGCGAGCTGCCGGCCGTCACGACCAGCGCCTGCGGGTCCTCGAGCACCAGGCGAACCTCCTCACCGACCAGCGCACGAATGATCTCGCTGAACTTCTTCGCCTGCACGGCGATGCCGCCCTCGCGCTTGACCTCGGCGCCGCACGACGAGGTCAACGACACATCGAGATCAGTGGCCGCCAGGTGCAGTGTCTCGCCTCGCGCCGTCAACAGCAGGTGCGAGAGCACCGGGATCGTGGTCCGGCGCTCGACGATGCCCTGCATCGGCAGCAGCTCGGTCAAGAACTCGGCGCGGTTGAGACGGACGTCCATTCGAGCTCCTTCGTCGATGAGTAGGGAGTATATGACAAGCCGTAGTAGCTAACCGCCGGTCGTGTGGAAGGTGCGGATCGCGCCGCGAGGGCCGGTAGAAGGTGCGCCGCGGCCGTCCGCAGGTTGCGGATTGCGGCTGTGAGCATGCTGTGGATCGCTTGTGGAGGGGGTGGATATTTCGGGCGTACGGACGCTCATCCGCAGCTTCTCCGCAGAGATTTTCCGCCGCCGTTCCGCAAGCGCTACTGAAGGCTCTGGCGCAGCGACTGGAGGGTGCGATCGAAGTCGAGATCGCCGGAGCGCAGCTGTTCGATCTTCTCGACCGAGTACATGACGGTCGAGTGGTGCTTGTCGTTGAACTGGCGGCCGATCTCGGGAAAGGAGAGGCCGGTGAGCTGCTTGCAGAGATACATCGCGACCTGGCGCGGAAAAGCGATCTGCTTGGCGTTGTTGCGGCTCTTGATTTCACTCACCTTGAGCCCGTAGTGCCGAGCCACCACCTTGATGATCTCGGCGGCACTCACCTGGCGACTCTCCGGCGGCAGGATGTCCTTCAGGGTCTCGCGCGCCAAATCGAGCGACAACGGCTTGCCGGTCAGGGAAGCGAACGCCAGCACGCGGTTCAGCATGCCCTCGAGCTCGCGCACATTGGAGCGCACCTGGCGGGCGATGAACAGCGCCACGTCGTCGGGCAGCGCCACGCCGTCGGCATCGGCCTTGCGGCGCAGGATCGCCACCTTGGTCTCGAGGTCCGGCGGCTGGATGTCGGCGATCAGCCCCCATTCGAAGCGGCTGCGCAGACGCTCCTCGAGGGTCGGGATGTTGCGCGGCGAGGAGTCGGAGGTGAGGATGATCTGCTTCTGGCTGGTGTACAGCGTGTTGAAGGTGTGGAAGAACTCTTCCTGCGTGCGCTCCTTGTTGGCCAGAAACTGGACGTCGTCGATCAGCAGCACGTCGATCGTTCGGTAGCGCTCGCGGAAAGCCGGCATGCGCTCGAAGCGGATCGAGTTGATCAGCTCGTTGACGAACTGCTCGGCTGCCAGGTACATCACCCGCAGGTGAGGGTGGCGCCACAGGATGTGGTGACCGATCGCGTGCAGCAGGTGGGTCTTGCCGAGCCCGACGCCGCCGTACAGGAACAGCGGGTTGTAGCTGTGCGAGGGGCTCTCGGCGACGGCGCGCGCCGCGGCATGCGCGAACTGGTTCGAGTTGCCGACCACGAAGGTCTCGAAGACGTGCTTGGGATTGAGCTGCGCCGAGCCCGGCACGACGCTGCCCGGCGCGGTCGACCCCTCCGCGGTGACCTCGACTGCCATCGGCTCGGGCAGGGTGGCGGCGGCGCGGTCGAGCGCGGAGCGGTAGCTCTCCAGCCAGGCGGCGAGGAAGACCGGGTTGGGCGCCAGGAGGACGAGGCGGCCGGGCTCCTCGGTGCGCACGCGCAGCGGCTTGAACCAGGTGGCGTACTCATCCGGGTCGAGCTGGCGCTGCAGCTCCTTCTGTAAGCGGGTCCAGGCGGAGGAACTCATCTTTTCCACAAAATTTCCACAGGCTGCGGAAACACTGCGGGCGGGGGATCGGCGGCAATCGTCTGCGCCCTGCCAGCGGAAAGCGTGATCATAGCACAGCGTCGAGGCGCGTCGGGGAGTCCGTGCCCGGGATCAGAAAGGGTGAGCCAGCTGGCCCAGCTCGGGCGGCAGGAGAAGCTTGATCGAGGGCTCTTCGAGGCCTTCGATCGCCAGCTTCAGGGCGGCAGGCAGAGCGATGCCACGCCGGCCGGCCAGCATTTCGAAGAAGCTGGGCGGCTCGGGGTGGAACTCGAGGGCGAGCTCGGCCCCGGGAGCGATTCCCGCCTCGCTGCGCGCCAGGGCCAGCGCCGCATCGAGGCCGCCGAGCTCGTCGACCAGGCCGCGTTCACGGGCGTCGGCGCCGGTCCACACCCGGCCGCCGGCCACCGCGTCGACCGCCTCCGGGCTCATCTTGCGTCCTGCCGCGACGTGACCGACGAAGGTGCGGTAGGTGTGCTCCATCTGGGCCAGGAAGCGCTCCTCCTGCTCTGGCGTGAAGGGCTCGAGCGCCGAGTAGATGCCGGCGTTGGCGCCGCGGGTCAGTGGGTCGTGGGTGATGCCGAGGAGATCCTGCTGGAAGCGGCGCACGACCAGCTTGCCGCCCACCACGCCGATCGATCCGGTCAGGGTGGCGGGCTCCGCGACGATGCGCCGAGCCTTGGCCGAGATGTAGTAGCCGCCGGATGCGGCGACGTCGGCCATCGAGACGATCAGCGGCTTGCGCGCCGCCAGCCGCTCCACCGAGCGCAGGATGAGATCGGAGGCGAGGGCGGAGCCTCCGGGGCTGTCGACGCGCAGGATGATCGCCGACAGGCCCTTGTCCTCGCCGAGCCGGTCGAGGGTGCGCTCCATGTCGCGCGAGCCGAGGAAGCTCTCGTCGGTCCACGGATTGGCGCCGCCGCGGCCGCGCACGATCGTCCCCGCCGCGAACACCACCGCGACGCGGGGGGCGCCGTAGCTGGAGTGCGGCGCGTAGGCGTCGAGCGCCGAGATGCGCCGCTCGCCGCCGGCGAGCTTCTCGATCTCGGTGCGGAACTCGTCGCCGTATTGCAGGTCGTCGACCAGACCGGCGCGCTGCGCGTCCTCGGCGGTGAACGGCGCCTGGTCGACGAGCTCGCGCGCCCGCGTCGGCGTCAGCTTGCGCGCGGCGGCGATCGCCCCGGTGATGTCGGCGAAATCGCGATCGAGCACGGCGTCCATCGCCTCGCGTGCGGCCGGCGAATGGCCGTACTCGGTGAACGTCTCGCCGGCGCTCTTGTACTTGCCAATGTGGCCGAACGCCGGCTCGATCTTCAGTTTATCCAGCGTGCCGCGCAGGAACGTGCTGTCGGCGTAGAGACCGAGCAGGTTGATGTCGCCGGCCGGTGCCAGAGCGATGCGGTCGCAGGCGGTGGCGAGGTAGTAGGCGAGGGTGCCGTTCGAGCCCTCGCCGGCGGTCTCCAGATAGCAGCGCACGAACTTGCCCGAATGGTGCAGCGCCGTAAGGAGCTGGCGCACCTCCTGGGCCTTGGCGAGCCCGAAGCGCGGCGTCCCGATGGTGACCGCGATGCCGCGCAGGGAAGCGTCGCGGCGGGCCCCGGCCAGAGCGCTGTAGACGGTGGCCATGCTGGTCGGCGGCTGCATGCCCGGCAGGTACCAGCCGTGCGAGGGGGCCTGCTCGGCGAGGTCGCCATCGAGGCGCCAGGACAGCACGGTCGTGCCATCGAGGCGCCAGCCGTCGCCGCGCGAGAGCAGGATTCCAGCCGTGGTGAGCAGGCCGGCGAGGGTCAGAAGCAGGAGGAGAATGAGCCCGAGGCGCCGCATGTGGGCATGCTACAACGGCAACCGGGCGGTCAGGCCCGGCGGTTCACCAGACCCCGGATGGGTTCTCTTCCAAACAGGCACGGAGTTTGCTACACTGAAGGGCAGCTAGGCAGATGAGACCGGGGGAGGTTCCACACACCATTTTGATCCCATCCTAAATTCGAGATCGTTCTTCGATCTCCACCCCTCTTCACAGTCTTGCCAGATTCCCCTAAACCAGGGGTAGAACCTAAAACCAAATCCAAGCTGGAACCTCCCCCGCTGTCCCCGCCAAAACGGCCGTTTGAATCGGCCGTTCCGGCGCGGGCAGTGGCGTGTCTGTGGGACTCCTTTCCTTGACCCTGGCCCAACGCCTCCTCGCCTGGTACGACGCCCACCGCCGCGACCTGCCGTGGCGACGGAGCCGGGATCCGTACGCGATCTGGGTCTCGGAGATCATGCTTCAGCAGACCCGGGTCGAGACGGTGGTTCCGGTCTACGAGCGCTTCCTGGGCCGCTTTCCCTCGCTGCCGGCGCTCGCCGCCGCCAGCGAGGAGCAGGTGCTCGCCGAGTGGTCGGGTCTGGGCTACTACCGGCGCGCGCGGCTCCTGTGGCGGGCGGCGCGCCAGGTTGCCCAGCCGGGCGAGCTGCCGCGCACGGCCGGCGAGCTCCGTGAGCTCCCGGGGTTCGGCGCCTACACCGCGGCGGCGGTGGCGAGCATCGCGTTCGGGGAGCGAGTCCTGGTCATCGACGGCAACGTCGAGCGCGTGCTGTCGCGGCTGCGGGTCCTGGGGGAGGATCCGCGCTCGCGCCGCGGGCGCACCGCGTTGCGCGCCGCCGGCGAGGAGCTGCTCGATCTGCGGCGGCCGGGCGACAGCAACCAGGCGTTGATGGAGCTGGGGGCGACCGTCTGTCAGCCACGCGCGCCGCGCTGTCCGCGCTGCCCGCTGCGCGGCGAGTGCCGGGCGGCGGCCGAAGGCGCCCAGGAATCGTATCCGCCCAGGCGAGCGCGCCGTCGGCGCGAGCGGCATCGCCTGGTGGCGGTCGTCGTCGAGCGCGCGGGGCGGCTGCTGCTGTCGCGGCGGCCCGACGACGCGCCTTTCCTGCCGGGCATGTGGGAGCTGCCGAATGTCGCCGGCGGCCGCGCCGCGCCGCACCTGCCCGGCGAGCTCGCGGCGCGCTACGGCGGGCGCTGGCGGCTCGAGGAGAGTCTCGGCCAGGTGCGGCACGCGATCACCTATCGCAGCTTCGAAGTCGAGCTGTGGCGCGGCGAATGGGAGAGCGCCGGCGGGGTCGCGGAGGGCGTCGAGTGCGGCTGGTTCGACGACGCGGCGCGTTCCCGCTTGCCGCTCGCGGCTCTGGTGGGCAAGGCGCTGCGGCATGCGCAGCGTGCGGCACGGCCCTAGATCGAAGGCAGTGTGCCGCCGCCCGCCGCGAGGATGTGCCAGCCGATGATCTTGTCGTCGACCTCGCGCAGACGTTTGGCCACCAGGGCGCAGAGCAGGCGCAGCAGGCGCAGCGAGGACACCTTGTTGATGTCGAGGATGCCCTCGACGACCTCGCGCGGCATGCGCAGCACGACCGCCCCGCCGTCGTCGGCCTTGGCATCGGCCGAACGTACGTCGTTGTCGATCAACGCCATCTCGCCGAAGTAGTCACCGCGCTCGAGGAACGCGAGGGCTTCCTCGCCGGCTCCGGTGATGAACTTGCTGATCATCACGCGGCCCTCGAGCACGATGTACATGGCGTCGCCGGGATCGCCCTCGCGGAAGATGATCTCTCCCGGCTCGAGCTTCTTCTCCTGCGACAGGGTGGCGAGGAAGTTGATCTCCATCGCCGACAGGGTCTGCTCCTGGAACAGGCTGCGCTTGGCCGCCATCCCGACGCGGAACTCGCCTTCCTCCGCGTGTGCGGCGCGCGCGGGCGCCGCTGGCGGCCGATGCGCGGCCTGCGAGAAGAACTGGGCCAGCCGCTGATTGGTGGCGCGCAGCTTGCGCGACAGGCTCTTCCAGAAGGTCCAGTACAGCGCGATCGTGAAGCGCTGATCGCGCTCCATGGCGGCGGAAAGCGCCTCCGGGTTGAGCACCACGAGCTCGGTCGCCTCCTCGGTGACGGCGTCGCCCGAGCGCGCGTTGCGATCGACGAAGCTGGTCTCGCCGAAGATCTCGCCGCGCTCGAGGGTGGCGAGGGCGTACAGGCCGTACGGGGTCTCGCGCGAGATGCGCACTCGGCCGTCGAGGATGACGTAGGCCTCGGAGGTGGCATCGCCCTCCTTGAGCACCCGCACGCCGGAAGGAAAGCGACCGAGCGAGGCGCATTCGCCGAGCAGCGCGAGATGCGCCGGCGAGAAGTGCGCGAAGAGGTCGACCCGGCGGAGCCGCTCGGCGAGGTCCACGATTCGTTCCATTCTAGCCGGAAAGCCGCCCGGGACGGCCGTTTCGCGCACCGCACCTGCGACGGCGGGCGAATATGATCGCTTGCCATGAGCTCCTTTCGCTTGACTCTCGAGTACGACGGTTCGCGCTACCGCGGCTGGCAGGAACAACGCAACGCCCGCACGGTGGCCGGTGAGGTGCGGCGCGCAGCGGAGGAGATTCTCGGCGAGCCGGTCGAGCTCGGCGGCTCGGGGCGCACCGACGCCGGCGTGCACGCATTGGCGCAGGAGGCCCACCTGCGGGTGCGCGGACGGCTCGAACCGGAGGGCTTCCGCCGGGAGATGAACGAGCGCCTGGCACAGGACATCCACCTGCTGCGCGTTCGTCCGGTCGACGGGCGCTTCCATGCCCGCCACTCGGCGACTGAGCGCGCGTACCTGTACCAGATCTCGCGGCGCCGGACCGCTTTTGCCAAGCGCTATGTGTGGTGGGTGCGGCAGCCGCTGGCGCTCGATGCGATGCGCGCCGCGGCGGGTTTGCTCGCCGGTCGTCACGACTTCGCCGCGTTCTGCGAGCGGCCCGACGAGCAGTCGAGCACGCTCGTCCAGGTGAGCTCCTGCGAGATCGCCGAGGAGGGCAGTCTGATCCTGGTGCGCATCTCGGCGTCGCACTTTCTCTGGAAGATGGTGCGGCGGGTGGTCGGCGCGCTGGTGCGGGCGGGGAGCGGCGAGCTCTCGACGCGGGACTTGAAGCTGCTCCTCGCCGGCAGCGTGCCGGCGGACGAGGCGGAGGGGCCGGCGCGGTGGACGGCGCCGCCTTCGGGGCTGTTCCTGGAGGGCGTGCTCTACCCCGGGGACCCGCCGCTCGGCCCGCTGCGGCCGGCGATCGCGGTGCGCGGCGAAACGCCCTAGAGCAGCGCGAGCTGCTGCGGCCGGATGCGCTCCCAGGCCGCCGCCTCGACCTGGTCGAGCCAGTCCGGGCGCGCATCGGCGGCGAGAGCGAGGGTGACCACCCGGCGGGCGGCGATCTCCACCAGCAAGCGGTCGTCGACCGCGCGCTGGAATCCCGGATCGACCGCGCGCACCCCGTCCGAGCGCGGCTCTTCGACGATCGGCACGTGGACCAGCAGGTCGTAGGTCTTCAACCACTCGCTGACCAGCGGCTCGAGCCCGGGCTGTGCCCCCGCCGCGAGCAGCAGGTAGACGTAGTTGTCGAGCACGCTGCGATCGCAGACGACGACGGGATAGCGGGTCGCGGCGACCAGCTCCTCGGCGATCTGGGTGTGCAGGATCCACGACTCCGAAGCGAGGCCGGTCTCCAGGTTGATCGGCAGCGGACAACGGCGGGCGACCTCGTGCACCACTTCGACCGCGACGTCGCGCGCCTTGAGGCGGGCGGCGAGCCCGAAGCAGAGGGTGGTCTTGCCGACCCCGTGGCTGCCGATCAGGGCGAGCTTCAAGGCGCGCATGGCAGCGGGCTCAGCGCAGCTCGGCCGGGACCTGCGGAGCGAGGCGGGTGTCGAGACGGACGGCGGCCTGGAAGTGGCGCCGTGCCGCGGCGAGATCGCCGCGCTTCTGGCTGGCGAGCCCGAGGGCGAGTTGGAGCTCGGGTCCATTCTGGATCGCGATCGCCCGCTCGTACGAGGCGATCGCATCGGCGGGACGACCGAGCAGGAGCAGCAGGCTGCCCTCTGCCTGGTGGGCCCGCACCTCGACCGGGTCGTCGTGCAGGGCGTCGCGAACCAGCATCAGGTTGCGGCGCAGCAGCTCGGCGCCGTCGGGGCGCGCGGCGGCGGCGGCGCTGGTGCGCTCGACCAGATTCACCATCCGGCTGGCGCGCAGCAGGCGCTGCGCCTGGACGACCTGCAGCGCGAGCGCTACGGCGAGCGGCGGAGCGAGAACCCAGAAGAGACGCGAGCGGCGCACGGCGGCAATCTACCCCGCCGGGCCGGCGGCGCGGAAGGGGCGCACGGCGCGGCGGGCCTCGGACCAGGCGGCGGTCGTCTGATCGTAGGCGGGGCGATTCGTGGCGGCCTGAAACGGCCGGCGCAGCGCCCGGGCGGCGAGGCGCAGGGTGGTGCCGACGCCGAGGCACCACGCCGCGCGCCGGCGCCAGATCTCGTCGTGCGCCTTCTCCGCCCAGCGCAGCAAGTCGCGGAACAGCCACTCCGGGTGGCGCACGACCGCGGCGCCCGGCTGTCGCGACACGCTGGCACCGTGATGGTGGACGACGCCGAACTCCGCGAGCAGGCGGACCTCCCAGCCCGCCGCAGCGGCCCGCAGACAGAGATCGAGGTCCTGGGCATAGAAGCGCAAGCGCGGATCGAACGGCCCGAGCTCACGCCAGGTGACGGCCCGCACCGCCAGCGCCGCGCCGCTCACCCAGTCGACGCTGGGCGCCGGGCCGGCGTCACGCCGCGGGCGGAGCGGCGAGATGAGCTCGGCGAAGCCGGAGCCGAGCAGGAAGAACCACAACAGGCCCGGCGCCCGGCCGCCGCTCCACTGCCGACGGCCGTCCGGGTAGCGCAGCGCGGCGCCGGCGACGCCGAGCCGCGGATTCGCGGCGAAGGCGGCGGCCAGGCGGTCGAGGGCGCCGGGATCGAGCGCGGTGTCGCTGTTGAGGAAGAGGAGGAGATCGCCGCCCGTCAGCTCGGCGCCGCGGTTCACCGCAACGGTGAAGCCGACCGCCTGATCCCAGTGGAGCACCCGGGCCTGGGGCTCGACCTCGCGCACCGCCGCGTCCGTCCCGTCGCTGCCCCCGTCGTCGACCACCACGAGCTCGACGCCGCCGCCGCCAGCCTGGCGCAGTGCGGCGAGGCAGCTCAGCGTGAGCTCGCGGGTATCGTGGGTCGGGACGATGACCGAGAGCTTCACAGGCTCGCGACCAGGATCTCGAGGCCGACCCGGAGCTGGGAATCGCCGACCGAGAGCGGTGGCGCGATCTGCAGGACGCGACCTTGGGGCCCGCCGGCGAGCAGCAGGAGACCCCGGCCGCGCGCCCGCGCGACGACGGCGTGCGCCGCCTCCCGTGAGTCGAGCTCGATTGCCCACAGGAGGCCCCGCCCGCGCACCGCGTGGACGCCGGCGCGGCCGGCGACGTCGCGCCGCAGCGCGCGTTCGACGCCGCGGCCCAGGCGGGCGGCGCGCTGCGGCAGGCGCTCCTCGGCGAGCACCGCTAGGGTTGCAAGCGCCGCGGCGCACGCAACCGGGTGGGCGACGAAGGTCGAGGTGTGCAGGGCCTCGCCGGGCGTTCTCCAGGCGGCGAAGAGGTCGCGTCGCCCAACCGCCGCGGCGATCGGCAGGCCGCCGCCGAGCGCCTTGCCCAGGCAGAGGATGTCGGCCCGCAGCGCGTCGTGGTCGAGCGCGAACCAGCCGCCGCTGCGGCCGAAGCCGGTGAAGATCTCGTCGACGATGAACAGCGTCCCGTGCCGCCGGCAGAGCGCGGCCACCTCGCGTAGCCAGCCCGGCGGCGGCGGCACGACGCCTTCGCGGCCGAGGATCGGCTCGACCAGGACGGCGCCGTGCGCACCGCTGGCGAGCGCGGTGTCGAGCTCGCGCGGCGGACAGCCGTACTCGAGACGAGTGACGTGCGGGTGGAGGTGAGCGGCGAAGGGCCGGCGGAACTCGTCGCGTGCGGTCACCGCCAGGGCGCCGCCGGTCAGGCCGTGGTAGCCGCCCGCGAAGGCCACGATCCGCGGCCGGCGAGTGGCAAGCAGCGCGGTCTTGAGCGCGATCTCGACCGCCTCGGCGCCGCTGGTCGCGAAATACACCTGGGCATCGTCGACCGGCACGCGGCGGGCGAGCGCGGCGGCGAGCGCGGCGCGCAGAGGGTGGGCGTGGACGTCCCCGAGCCCGTGCAGCAGCAATCCGGCCTGGCGGCGCACCGCGGCGACGACCCGAGGATGGCGATGACCAATCGCCGCGGCGCCGAACCCGGAGGTGAAGTCGAGGTAGCGGTTGCCGTCGGTGTCGAGGACGTTCGAGCCCCGCGCTTCCTGCCAGAGAAGTGGCGGCTCGCCCTCGACCAGGGTGTTGATGCCCGGCGCCTCGCAGCGCCCAAGCACGGCGGCGAGGGAGCGGCTGTGCGCGCCGGGACGCGCCCGGCGCATGCGGGGCAGGAGGTCGCCGCGCCGCAGGCGCGCCGCGGCCATGGCCTCAGAGCTCCCGGCGGCCGGCGAGCGACCGGCCCAGGGTGACCTCGTCGGTGTACTCGATGTCGCCGCCCACCGGCATGCCGAAGGCGAGCCGCGTGACCCTCACTCCTTTGCCTTTGAGCAGGCGCGCCAGGTACAGCGCGGTCGCTTCGCCCTCGACGTTGGGGTTGGTCGCCAGGATGACTTCCGCCACTCCGGAGAGTCTGCCGAGCAGCTTGTCGGCGGCGATCTGGTCCGGGCCGATGCCACGGTGGGGAGCAAGCGCCCCGAGCAGCACGTGGTACAGGCCGTGGAACTCGCCGGTGCGCTCGATCGGCTGGATGTTGAACGGCTCTTCGACGACGCAGATGCGGGTGCGGTCGCGCTGCGGGTCGGAGCAGTAGGAGCACGGATCCTGCGCGGTGATCGAGTTGCACACCGAGCAGTGGGTGAACTTCTCCTTGACCTCGAGGATCGCCTCGGCGAGGGCGCGCGCCTCCCCCGGCTGCACCTTCAGCAGGTGGTGGGCGAGCCGCGCCGCGGTCTTGGGGCCGATGCCGGGCAGGCGCGCGAGCTCGCCGATCAGGCGGGCCAGGGGATCCGGAGTGCGCGGCAGCGACAAGGCTCTAGACCATGCCAGGCAGGCCGGCGCCGAGGGCACCCATCTTGACCTGCATCGCCTCGTCGACCTTGCGCGCCGCCTCGTTCACCGCCGACAGGACGAGGTCCTGAACCATGCTCGGATCCTTGGGGTCGAGGACTTCGGGATCGATCGAGACAGCGAGGAGCTGCTTGTGGCCGCTCATCTTGACGGTGACCATGCCGCCGCCGACGCTGGCTTCGACCGCGAGCTCGGCGAGCTCACGTTGCATCCGCTCCTGCATCTGCTGCGCCTGCTTCATGATCTGGCGAATGTTCATCTAATCCTCTCCTTCGCCGGTGCGACGCTGCACGCTCTCGACACGGCCATTGAAGAGCTCGAGCACGTTCTGCACGGTCGGGTGGTTGAGCGCCGCGGGATCTTCCGGCGGAGGGACCGGACGCTCGGTCGGTGCGGTATCGGGCACGGCGGGCGAAGGGCCCGCGGGGATGCTCGCGCTCAGCCGCCAGCGCGATCCGGCTCCCCAGACCTCGTGCAGGGCCTCTTCCAGCACCTGGCGGTTGG
>JBLMYC010000005.1:0-24870 GCA_050258075.1 Acidobacteriota bacterium | reverse complement strand
CGCGGCGCGCACGCGTCGTTCGCACGCACGCGGACCGTGCTCGACATCGGCGGCCAGGACACCAAGGCGATCCAGGTGGACGACGTGGGCGTCGTCACCTCGTTCCAGATGAACGACCGCTGCGCCGCGGGGTGCGGGCGGTATCTCGGGTACATCGCGGACGAGCTCGGGCTCGGGCTCCACGAGCTCGGCCCGCTTGCGCTCCGCGCGCGACGGATGGTCCGGGTGAACTCCACGTGCACGGTCTTTGCCGGGGCCGAATTGCGCGAGCGGCTCGCGCTGGGTCAGAGCCGCGAGGACATCCTCGCCGGGCTGCACCGCGCGATGATGCTCCGCGCCATGTCGCTGCTCGCGCGCTCGGGCGGGGTGCGCGACGAGTTCACGTTCACCGGCGGCGTGGCGCGCAATCCGGCGGCGCTCGCGGCGCTGCGCCAGCTGGTGGCGGAGAACTACGGCGAGCGCACGCTCAACATCTCGGTCGACTCGATCTACACCGGCGCGGTCGGCGCGGCGCTGTTCGCCTGCCGCGCCGGCGCTCAGGCCGCGGCGGCCTGAGCGGAGGGGAGGAACATGGGCGTGGACACGATACTCACCGCCGGCATCGACGTCGGTTCGAGCTCCGTGAAGTGTGCGGTGATCGAAGTCCGCGAAGTCGGCGAAGCCGGCGAAGTCGGTGGCGGCACCGAGACGCTGCGTGCCGCCGAGACCGAGCCGATCCGCCGTCGCGACCTGCGGGCGGTGATCGCCGAGGGCTACGAGCGCGCCCTCGCGGCCGCAGGCTGCGCGCGCGCCGACGTCGCGTACGTGGCGACCACCGGCGAGGGCGAGTTGGTGGACTTCCGCAAGGGCCACTTCTTCGGCATGACGACGCACGCCCGCGGCGCCACGTTCCTGCTGCCGGCGGCGCGCGCAGCTCTCGACATCGGTGCGCTCCACGCCCGGGCGATCAAGATGGACGAGCACTCGCGGGTCCTCGGCTACCGCATGACCGGCCAGTGCGCATCGGGGTCCGGTCAATTCCTGGAGAACATCGCGCGCTATCTCGGGGTGGCTCTGGCCGAGGTCGGCACCTTGTCGCTCTCCGGGCAGAACCCGGAGGTGGTGAGCGGCATCTGCGCGGTGCTCGCCGAGACCGACGTCATCAACATGGTGTCGCGCGGCATCGCCGTCGAGGACATCCTGAAGGGCATCCATCAGTCGATGGCCGGGCGCTTCGTGCGCCTGCTGGCGGCCGCCGGCGCGAGCGGCGTGGTGGCGGTGACCGGCGGGCTGGCGCAGGACATCGGGCTCCTGGAATCGATGCGCGAAGAGGCGGCGCGCCAGAAGCTGCCGATCGATCTCCAGGCGCCGCCGGACGCGATCCACGCCGGCGCGATTGGCGCCGCTCTGTGGGGCGCGTTCCGAGAGCGCCGGCTGCGCCAGCGAACCGGTCGGGCAGCGTGAAGGGAGGAGCTATGGATAGCAAGCAGGAGAAGACGTTCGTGGCGACGGCGGCCGAGGCGGCGCCGGAGCCCGGGGTGCTCGACACCGACGCGGTGCTGGTGCGCGCGCTCGGTGCCGCCGACCTCGACGCCATGGTGCGCATCGACCAGCGCATCCTCGGCCGCGCGCGGCGCGCCTATCTCGAGCCCAAGCTGCGCGACGCGCTGACCCCCGGGGCGCTGAAGATCTCGCTCGCGGCGGAGGAGGACGGGGCGCTCGCCGGCTTCCTGCTCGCCAGCCTCTACTACGGCGAGTTCGGGCTGCCAGAGCCGGCGGCGGTGCTCGACACGATCGCCGTCGATCCCGAGCGGCGCGGCCACAAGGTCGGCAAGGCGCTGGTCCGTCAACTGATGACGAACCTGCGCGGCCTGGGGATCGAGAAGGTGAGCACCGAGGTGGGCTGGGACCAGCTCGAGCTGCTCACGTTCCTGGCCCACGCCGGGTTCCGGCCCGCGCCGAGGTTCTGCCTCGAGCTCGACCTGCGGCCGTGAACCGAGGCCCGCGCGCCGCTACTTCGCCGCCTGGATCGTGGCGACGTGGATCGTCTCGCCGTCGAGCGTCCCGGTGACGACAACCTTCTCGCCGGCCAGCGCCTTCGGCTTCGTCTGATCGTCGAGCTTGTAGACCTTCTTGTGCTCGCGGTCGGCGAGCACGAACTCGCTGCCCATGTCCACGCACTTCAGAGTGCAGGCCTTCTCGCCGCCTTCCTTCTTCGCCATGTCGCCGTGGTCGAGCCCGCACATGTCGTCGGAGATCCAGCCGGTGAACGTCTGCGGGGCCTTGGCGTCGGCGGCCAGGGCGACGGCGGCGAACGCCAGGATCAGGACCACGAGCGGCAGGACGAGGGTTTGCTTGCGCATGAAGGTCTCCTCTAGGAAATGGGTGCGCCGATTCTACGGCGGCTGGGCGGTGGTGGATTGGTGTCCTGACGGACGGCGGGGAGCTCGGGGGTCGAGCGAGGCGGGGCAGAGAAGGCTGCGGGGAGCGCCGGGCGGCGCTCCCCCCCCGGTGGTGGCGCGAGGTGACGCCTAACGGGGGCCGCCGCCTCCGCCGCCCCCTCCGGTCTTGCCGGTGATGCAGATGTCGATGTAGGTCAGGTTGTCGGCATAGTCGATGACCGGCGCGTACAGCGGGCCGGTATCACCTTCCTCGAGCGCCGTCAGCGTGGGGCTGAGCACCGTCGGGTACGCCGCCACTCCGGGCGGCGGCGCCAGCGGGGTCACCACCGGGTTGGCGGCGTCGAACAGCACGAGGGTCGGCGGCGCGTAGAAGGTCAGACGCCACCAGCCGGACTTCAGCCAGCTCGTGCACGGCATCGCGGCGCGACGCAGGCTCCAGTTGTAGCCGTAGACGTACTTGCCGCCGACGTTGAGCTCAGCCGTGTACGGGATGTCGGACAGGGTGCAGGTCCCGGTCCAGGTTGGTGTGGCGGTCGAGGTGTCCCAGGTGTAGGTGTCGGGCGGCGGAGGCTGCGCCCCGGTCTCGCCCGGGCAGGTGCGCGCCCCGGGCTCGAGCTTCGCCAGGTGCAGTCGGGCCGTGGTGGTGTGAATGATCGCGAACGGCGAGGAGTAAACGTAAGGCTCCACCAGGGCTGTCGTGCGAGCTCCCCACTGCTCGTCGGGGCCCTGCCCGTAGACGTGCCACATCTGGAATCCCATCTGGCAGACCAGCGTGGGGTCGAGCCCGGCAGCGGTTGCGGCATCGGCGCAGGTCTGGGTCAGCGGGTCGAAGGGAGGCGCCCACGGCAGACGGCTGGCGAACGGGGTGGTCTCGACGCGGATGGTGGAGCTCTCGCTCCACGACACGCTCTCGAGGTTGTCACCCCAGTCGAGGTAGGCGACGGTCACCGGTGCCACCGGCTGGTAGCCCAGAGAGGCCGCCGTCCAGAAGTTCTCGGGGACCTTCTGCCAGTACAGGCGCTCGATGGGGAGGCCCGCGCAGGGGCCCGCAGCGCACTCGGCCTCGGTCATCATGGTCCCGGTCGAGGTGACGCAGGAGGTGTTCGGATAGGTGGTCGTCCCGATCGTCTCGGGTGTGTCGCAGCCGAACGAGTAGTTCACGCCGAAGCTGCCTTCGGGCACGTCCCAGGCGACCGCAAGCCCGACGCCGGAAGTCAACTGTGCCGGGAACGACAGATTGTTGCCGGCTTCGACCGGCGGCTTGTTGCCACCGCCACCTCCGCCGCACGGCGGCGGCGTTCCGTCCTTGCAGAGGCCTCCCGCGGCGTGGGCGGCGACCGAGAGCGCGAGGCCGGCGACGATCATCAGGGCGATTCGGGTTGGTCCATGGGCAGTCATTGTCTTGCTCCTTTCAAATCGAGAGTTCGAAACCTCCCACGTCTGCCCAGGGAGACTGCAGGGGCGGTGCCAGCCCCGCTTGGAGTGTCAGCCGGGAATGGCTGCGTCAGGACGGGGTCCCGTGTCATAGCCCCGCCGTGGCGACTGCAGAATTCGCAGGCGCCTGCAGAACCTGCGGGTCCGGTCAGTGAATGCCGAACGCTTTGAGGCGGCTGTACAGGGTGCGGACCGAGATGCCGAGCAGGCGGGCGGCGCGCTCCCGGTGCCCGCCGGTCTCGTGCAAGGCCTCCAGGATGGCCTGCCGCTCACGCTCCTCGAGCAGCAGTGGACGCTCCTCGGGGACGTCGGGCTCTGCCCCGACGCAGCGCAGCTCGGGTGGCAGGTCCGCACACTCCACCTGCTCGCCGGTGGCGGCGATCAGCGAGCGTTCGATCACGTTGCGCAGCTCGCGCACGTTGCCGGGCCAGGCGTGGCGAGCCAGGCAGGCGAGGGCCGCCGGGCTGAAGGGCCGCGCCACGACGCCGAGCTTCTCGGCCAGCTCGTGGCGGAAGGCCTGCACCAGGGGAACCAGGTCACTCGCCCGCTCGCGCAGCGGGGGCAGGCGAAGAGTCATTACCCGCAAGCGGTAGAAGAGGTCGGGGCGGAAGCGCTGCGCCGCCACCGCCTGCTCGAGATCGGTGTTGGTGGCGCTGATCAGACGCACGTCGACGCGCAGCGAGCGCGTGCCACCGACGCGGCGGATTCCCTGCTGCTCGACCGCGCGCAGCAGCTTGGCCTGAACCGGCGCCGTCAGCTCGCTCACCTCGTCGAGGAACAGGGTACCGCCGTCGGCTTGCTCGAAGTGCCCGTGGTGCAGCGCCTGGGCGCCGGTGAAGGCGCCGCGCTCGTGGCCGAACATCTGGCTCTCGGCCAGCTGCTCGGGGATCGCGGCGCAGTTCACCGCCACGAAGGGGCCGGCTGCGCGGCGTGAGCGCCGGTGGATGCGTCGCGCCAGCAGCTCCTTGCCGGTTCCCGACTCGCCGGAGATGAGGACCGGTGCGTCGGTCGCCGCGGCGCGATCGGCCAGCGCCAGGACACCGAGCACTTCGGGGTCGTGCGTGATGAACTCCTCGGTCATGCGCGGCCCGGCCCGGCGACGCTCGAGGATGCTGCGCACGGTGCGGCGCAGGACGTCGGGCTCCTTGAGCGGCTTGGTGAGGTAGTCGACGGCTCCCAGGCGCATCGCCTGGACGGCGTCGGGGATCGTCCCGTAGGCGCTGAGCAGGACGATCTGAGGCGGCCGGGAGGAGGCGCGCAGCCGCCGCGAGAGCTCGAGCCCGTCGAGCCCGGGCATGCGCTGGTCGGTCAACACGAGGTCGATCGGCTCGCTCGCGGCGACGGACATCGCCTGCTCGGCGTCGGCCGCCTCGAGCAGGCGGTGGCCCTCGGAAGAAAGGATGTCGACCACCAGCTCGCGGAAGGCATCGTCGTCGTCGACGATCAGGACGGTGGCAGTCACGCTGGGTTCTCCGCTACCGGCAGCACGAGGGTTGCGGTGGTACCGCCGCCGGTGCGGGCCGCCAGCTTCAACGTTCCGCCGTTCGCCTCGGTCAGGGCGCGAGCGATGGGGAGTCCGAGCCCGGTCCCCCGGGCGCGGCCCGTGACGTAGGGGTGGAAGAGTCCTTCCGGGTCCTCGCCCGGACCTGGACCGCGATCGGCGACCCAGATGCGTACCGCGCCGTTGCGGCCGCTTGGGTCGGCGGCGGCACCGATCTCGACCGCCGAGTCGCTGATCTCGAGGGCGTTGTCGATCAGGTTCTCGAGGACGTTCACCAGGTGATCGCGGTCGACCCAGGCGAGGCTGGTCGAGGGCTGGGTGACGCGGACGCGAGGGTGCGATGCCGCCACCTCCGCCAGCACCTGATCGACCGCAACCGCGCTCGTCTCGGGCCGCGGCGGACGCGCGAAGTCGAGGAGCTGATCGATCAGACGCTGCATCCTCTCAGCCTGCGCCACGATCTGGACCAGCCGGCGATCGCCTCGCGGTCCGGCCTGCTCGAGCAGGAGCTGGGCCTTGCCCTTGATCGTGGCGAGCGGTGCCCGCAGCTGGTGGGCGAGGCCGGCACCGGCGCGGCCCAGGGCCTCGAGTCGCTCCTTTGTCGCCTGCTGCTCGCGGGCGTCGAGCTGGGCTCGCAGGAGGTGACTGCCGAACAGCGAGAGGCCCAGGATCAGCAGGCTCGAGGCAACGCCGCCCCACAGCACCAGGGACTCGCCGAGCGGGCGCCGGCTGGCGACCGGCGTCATGTACAGACGGGCCCGCCGCGAGTGGCTCAACGCCGGATCGGTGTGGTGCGGCCCGATGTCGAGTCCGCCGGAGACCATGGCGCTCGGAACGAAGAGATCGAAGCTGCGCTCGGGAGAGCCATCCCTCTTGCCCACGGCGGCGGCCAGCCGTCCCTGGAGGTCGCGGAGCGCCAGGCCGCTCACCCACTCCGTCTGCTCGCCCCAGCGGCGAGTCAGGATCCGGCGGGCGTCCGCTGATGGCTGATTCTGGAGGTCGAGCTCGATCTGGTGGGCGAGCTGGAGCAGATGCCCGTCGGAGAGGAGCTGGTCCCGTTCGCGCAGCGCGAGGTCGGCCTCGACCGCGAGGCTGGCGAGCACCAGCGCCACGACGGAGCCGATCGCGCTCAGCCAGAGATCCGGGCGGACTCCGCGCCGCATCAGCCTCATCCCTTCCCAGATCCAGCCTAGCCCCAGGCCGGGCCAGTCCCCCTACCTCGGCAGGCAGGTCGCGCGTCGGCCGGCCCGTGGAGCCGGAGGGCGAGGCGGCCTCTACTCGACCGCTCGCGGCGTCGCCTGGAGCCGGACGACCGCGAGCACACCGCCGACGACCAGTAAGGCTCCCAGGAGCTGCAGCGCGCTCAGGCGATCGCCGAGGAAGACCGCGCCGAGCAGGATCGTCAGCACCACGGTGAGCTGGTAGAGGACGCCGGCCTGGAGATTCGTCACCCAGCGGTAGGCGTGGGTCATGCCGAGCTGGGCGACGACCGAGCTCGCCCCCACGGCGGCGAGGAGCAGCCACTCGCGGCGGGTTGGCTGCAGATAGTGGACGAGACCGAAGGGCGCGGTGGCGAAGAGGCCGCAGAGCGTGAAGCTGCCGAAGATGGCCCACGAGCCCTCGGTGCGGCGGGCGGCGCGAATGGCCGCCACGGCGCCACCCGAGAGAACTGCCGAGATCAATCCGACCGCCACCCAGGTGCCGAGCACCGGCCGGCTGCCGGCGACGCCGGCGGCGAGGGGCAGCCCGCACAGGGCAGCGGCGAGGGCGGGTAGCAGGCGCCGGTCGGCCGCCTCGCCGAGGAACAGCGCCGCGAAGAGGACCGAGAAGATGGGCGACGTGTAGTTGAGCAGCGTCGCCAGGCCGACCTCGAGGTGACCGATCGCCAGGAAGTAGAGCAGCACCGCGGTCCCACCGAACAGGCCGCGGTAGAGGAGCAGGTCGAGGCGCTGGAAGGTGAGCGCCCGCCGGATGAGCCGCGGCGCCGCGAGAAACGGCGTCAGCATGAAGACGAAGCGAAAGAACGCGACCTCGGCGGCCGGCAGGCGCGCGGCGGCGAGCTTGGCAAGGAATGCCATCAGGGCGAAGCTGAACGCCGAGAGCAGCATGATCAGCAGACCGCGGCGTTGCTCGGCAGCGGTGTGAGGAAGAGGGCGGGCCGAGCTCAACTCGCCGCCGTCTCCTCCGGCTCGGGGCCGCCGCCCGGCGGCAGCGCGCCCTCCCAGCGGGCGACGACCGCGGTCGCGAGGCAGTTGCCGATCACGTTCACCGACGTGCGCGCCATGTCCATCAGCTCGTCGATGCCGAGAATGATGAAGATCGGCTCGCTCGGCAGCCCGAACGACGCCGCGGTGCCGAGCAGGATCACCAGCGCAGCGCGCGGCACGCCGGCGACGCCCTTGCTGGTCAGCATCAGAGTCAGCATCATCAGCACCTGCTGCTCCCAGGAAAGATGGATTCCCGCCGCCTGAGCGACGAAGATCGAGGCCAGCGAGAGGTACAGCGTGGTGCCGTCGAGGTTGAAGCTGTACCCGGTCGGGATCACGAAGGCGACGATCTGGCGCGGCACGCCGAGGCGCTCCATCGCCTCCATGGCGCGCGGCAGGGCGGCCTCCGAGCTGGTGGTGGCGAAGGCGATCGACACCGGCTCGGCGATCAGACGGACGAACCGCCGTACCGGGACGCGGGCGGCGAGCGCGATCGGCAGCAGCACGAGGAGCAGGAAGGCGGTCAGTGCCAGGTACAGGGTGGCGAGCAGCAGGGCCAGGTTCTTCAGCACTCCCAGCCCCATGTGTCCGACCGTGTAGGCGATCGCGCAGCCGACCCCGATCGGAGCGAACAGCATGACGATGTTGGTGAGCTTGAACATCGTCTCGGAAAGGCTTTCGCTGAGCTCGAGCAGCGGGCGGCGGCGGTGCTCGGGCAGCAGGCTGAGGGCGATCGCGAACAGGATGCTGAAGACCACGATCTGCAGCACCTGGCCCTCGGCGACCGACTTCGCGATGTTCTCCGGGAAGACGTGCAGGATGATGTCGCCGGCGGCTGGCTTGGCGACCGCGATCTCGTCGTGGTGCTCGGCCGGCGGCAGCTGCACGCCGACCCCGGCGCGCGTCAGGTTGATCGCCACCAGGCCGATCAGCAGGGCGAGCGTGGTGACCGCCTCGAAGTACACGATCGACTTCACTCCCAGACGGCCGATCTGGCGCAGGTTGGTGTGGCCGGCAATGCCGACCACCAGGGTCGAGAACAGCAGCGGGGCGATGATCGTCTTGATCAGGCGCAGGAACGCCAGGCTCAGGACGCGCAGGTTCACGGCCAGGGCGGGGAAGTCATGGCCGATCTCGGCCCCCAGCAGCATGCTGACCAGGATCCAGGTGGTGAGCGAGCGGCGCTGGATCGCGTGCAGGGCGAAGATCGCGATCGTCAGCCAGCGCAAGCCGAGGAAGACCGGCGCCGGGAGCGGCGAGATGCCGCGCTCGTCGAGCACTGCCAGCACCGCGACCACGGCGAGCAGGGCGAGAGCGAGGACCAGCGTCTTCTTCTGTGGCGGCATCGCGCCTCCGAGAGGAGCGGGCGCATTCTACGGGATGCGGACGGCAACCGGCCGGGCGCTGCTAGAGTAGACGCGCCTTGAACCCGGGAGGCAATGCCGTGGACCCCCGCCGCAAGCTCGTCGAAACCATCCGCGCCTCGATCATCGGTGAGGACACCGCGTTCGAGGGGCCGTTCGGCCTGCGCCGGGTGACGTACGCCGACTACACTGCGTCGGGGCGCTCGCTCACCTTCCTCGAGGACTTCCTGCGCGGCGAGGTGATGCCGCGCTACGCCAACACCCACACCGAGGCCTCGGGGACCGGGCTGCAGACCGGCGCCTTCCGCGAGGACGCGCGGCGGATCATCCATGACGCCTGCGGCGGCGGCGACGAGGACGTGGTGATCTTCTGCGGCTCGGGCGCCACCGGTGCGATCTCGAAGCTGGTCGACGTCCTCAACCTGCGGCTGCCGGCGGACCTCGACGCGCGCTACCGCCTGCGTGACCACATCCCGGCGGCGGAGCGCCCGGTGGTCTTCGTCGGCCCCTACGAGCACCACTCGAACGAGCTGCCGTGGCGCGAGTCGATCGCCGATGTGGTGGTGATCGACGAGGACGCCGACGGCCAGATCGACCTCGAGCAGCTGCGCACCGAGCTCGAGCGCTTCGCCGAGCGGCCGCTCAAGATCGGCAGCTTCTCGGCCGCCTCGAACGTCACCGGCATCGAGTCGGACACCCTGGCGGTGACCGCCGCGCTGCACCGCGGCGGGGCTCTGTCGTTCTGGGACTTCGCCGCCGCCGGCCCCTACAAGACGATCGACATGAACCCGTCGCGCCGCGACCCGGCGCTCGCTCTCGCCGACAAGGACGCGGTGTTCCTGTCGCCGCACAAGTTCGTCGGCGGGCCGGGTACGCCGGGTGTCCTGGTCGCCAAGCGCAGGCTGTTCCGCAACCGCGTGCCGACGGTGCCGGGCGGCGGTACGGTGGCGTACGTGAACCGTCGCGAGCACGACTACCTGCGCGACCCCGAGCACCGCGAGGAGGGCGGCACGCCGGCGATCCTGGAGTCGATCCGCGCCGGCCTGGTGTTCCAGCTCAAGTCCGCGGTGGGCGCCGACCTGATCGAGGAGCTCGAGTCGCACTGGATCCGGCGCGCGATCGCCTCCTGGCGACGCAGCCCGGCATTGCGCATCCTGGGAAATCTCGAAGCGCCGCGGCTGTCGATCGTGTCGTTCATGGTTCGTCACGGCGGCGGCTTCCTGCATCACAACTTCGTGGTCGCGCTCTTGAACGATCTGTTCGGCATCCAGGCGCGGGGCGGCTGCTCCTGCGCCGGTCCCTACGGACATCGCCTGCTCGGCATTGACCTGCCGACCTCGCGCGAGTTCGAGCGCGAGATCCTGGGCGGCTGCGAGGGCGTCAAGCCGGGCTGGGTGCGGGTGAACTTCAACTACTTCATCTCCGAAGCGGTGTTCGAGTACATCCTCGAATCGGTGAGCCTGGTCGCGGAGCACGGCTGGAAGCTGCTGCCGCGCTACGAGTTCCTGGCCGAGAGCGGGCAATGGCGCCACCGCGAGAAGCCGCTGCGCCCGGCGCTGCGCCTCGACGAGGTGACGTACCGCGACGGCCGGATGGACTATCCGCGCCGCGACGCGACCGAGCCGGAATCGGCGTTGCCGCGCTACCTCGAGGAGGCGCGACGGATCTTCGAAGAGGCGCTCGCCCATCCCGGCCCAGCGCTCCCCGGACCGCCGCTTACCCCCGGCTTCGAGCGCCTGCGCTGGTTCCCGCTGCCGCACGAGGTCCAGGCCGAACTCCAGCGCGGCGCCGACGCGCCGCGCTTCCGAGACGTGCTGCACGTCTGAGGTGGGGCAGTCCAGTCCGCGGGACATCGACGGCGGGCGTTCCTTGAAGGTTGTTTCAGGTAGGGAGAAGCGCCCGGCTGGCAGCGGCGGTTCTCCGGGCCACGTCGGATGTTGCGCGGGCTCGCCGCGAACCAGCTTTTGTTGGGGCCAACCGGTGGCCCGCGGGCTCCCGGCCCCAGCTTCGTTCCCTACCTGAAGCGACGTCGGAGAGGCATCAGTCGCGCCCTCCTGCATCCGTGGCCGCCGGTAGGGTCCTTTGTCCTCTTGATCTTTTTTCGCTTTTCGTTAATCTAAGGCTTGAGCAGATTAAGTTAAGTCTTTGGCAAATTGACTTAGATGATCACCGAAAGGAGAGCCATGACCACCGGCGCCCTCCGGGACTTCCTGGAGATCCCCTACGACAAGCTGGAAGAGATGAACCTCGAGGCCAAGACCGAGCGGCTGGCGCGCAAGTCGCCCGACGCGGTGCGCGAGGCACGGCTGAAGTACCTGACCGACGAGAAGCGCATCAAGGCGGTCACGGTCTGCTTCACCGACCTCGAAGGCCGCTTCCACATGCTCGACTACGACAAGAAGTTCCTGCTCAAGTCGGCCGACAACCTGACTTTCGACGGCTCCTCGATCCGCGGCTTCTCGCAGCAGGCGGAGTCCGACCTGCGCCTGTCGATCGACTGGCCGGCGTTCTACTGGCTGCCTGCCGACGTGTTCGGTCCCGGCAAGGTACTGGCCTTCGGCGAGGTGCAGGAGCGCGACGGCACGCCGTATCGGGCCGACATGCGCGCCCGCCTGAAGGCGTTCTGCGCCGGGCTGTGGAAGAAGGACGGTACCGTCGCCAACGTCTCGAACGAGATCGAGGGATTCCTGTTCCGCGGCCGCGACGCGGAGCGCCACTATCGCGAGACCGGCGTGTTCGAGTTCATCTCGACCGGCGGCTACTACCACTCGCTGCCCGGCGACGCCCTGCGCCAGTTCATCGACAGCGCCGCCGAGGTGCAGCGCGCGATGGGCTTCGGCAACGAGAAGGATCACCCCGAGGTGGCGCCGTCGCAGTTCGAGATGAACTACAGCCACACCGAGGCGACGGTGGCGGCGGACCAGGTGCAGCTCTACAAGCTGCTGTCGCGCCAGGTGGCGGCGCGCATGGATCTGACCGCGTGCTTCCTGCCCAAGCCGGTGGCCGGCGTGAACGGCAACGGCATGCACACCAACATGTCGATCTCGCGCAAGGGCAAGAACCTGTTCTGGGACGCCAAGGGCCAGGACAACCTGTCCGAGCTGGGCTGGAGCTTCATCGGCCGCATCCTGGAGAGCGCCAACGACATCTGCCTGATCCTCAACTCGAGCGTCAATGCGTATCGCCGCCTCGACCCGCACTTCGAGGCGCCGAACCAGATCAAGGCGTCGCCGATCGACCGCGGCTCGATGGTGCGCATCCCGCTCGGCAACGAGAAGTCGGCGCGCATCGAGGTGCGCTCGATCGCCCCGGACGCCAATCCCTACCTGGCGATCTTCGCGCTGCTCAAGACCGGTCTCGAGGGGCCGCTGCCAGCCGACGACAACGACGGCAAGCGCCCACGCACCCGCTTCCTGCCCGACAACATCTACGACGCGATCCGGCTGTTCAAGGCGAGCGACTACGCCAAGCAGCTGATGGGCGAGGAAGTGGCGGGCAAGTACGCCGAAGTGAAGGTGCTCTCCGCCGATCGCTGCCCACGCGCTCTCGGCGCCCGGGTCAAGCGCGGCGAGATCCAGTTCCACCACGAGGTGACGAACCAGTACCTCTGGTCGCAGTTCTGAGTCGGATTCCGTCGTTCGCCACCCCAACGGGCGGGCCGGTTGGCCCGCCCGTTTCGTTCTGTCCGGGCCCGCGATCGCTTCCTATACTGCCGGCATTCACCGAGTCGCCAGCGAGGAGGCTGCAATGTCCGATGCCCGGTCGGAAACCGCGCAGGAAGGTCCGATCCCACCGACACGCCGTGGGGTGCTGAACGTTCTGCTCGCGGGCGGCCTGCTCGGCTGGTTGGGGACGGTCTTCTATCCCGTCCTGCGCTATCTCAGCCCGTTGCCGGAGTCGGCCCGCGCCGACGAGACGACGCTCGCTGACAAGAACCGCAAGGACGTGCTCAACGACGGCTTCACGATCGTCGCCCTGGGCACCGAGCGGGTGCTGGTGCTGCGCGACTCGACGGGCCACCTGCGCGCTACCTCGGCGAAGTGCACGCACGAGGGCTGCACGGTGCGCTTCAAAGCCGACGAGGGCATCATCTGGTGCCCCTGTCACAACGGACGCTTCGATCTCGACGGCCGGGTGATCTCCGGCCCGCCGCCACGGCCGCTCGCGGCCTTCAAGGTGAGCGGCAGCCTCGATACAAAGGTGGTGGTGGAGCGCGCTGAAGGGAGCCCGGCATGAGCGATTCCGCGAGTCGTCTCGCCCCTGCATCTCTGGATCCGCAGGCCGTGCACCCGCCGCGCGCCCTGCGGGCAGCCTGGAACTGGCTCGACGAGCGGCTCGACCTCTCGGGCCTGCTCAGCTTCGCCCGCCACAAGGAAGTGCCGGTCGGCGCCCACTCGATGGTCTGGTACTACCTGGGCGGCGTCACGATGTTCTTCTTCCTGGTGCAGATCGCGACCGGGATCCTGCTGCTGATGTACTACCAGGCCGGCGAGGCGACCTCCTACGAGAGCATGCGCTACATCGTGACCAAGGTCCCGTTCGGCTGGCTGGTGCGCTCGGTGCACTGCTGGTCGGCGCACCTCATGGTCCTCTCGCTGCTGCTCCACATGTGGAGCGTGTTCTTCCTGCGCGCCTATCGCCGGCCGCGCGAGCTCACCTGGTTCACCGGCATCGCGCTGTTCGCGGTGACGCTCGGCTTCGGCTTCTCGGGATATCTCCTACCGTGGA
This sequence comes from Acidobacteriota bacterium, assembly GCA_050258075.1. Lineage (GTDB taxonomy): Bacteria > Acidobacteriota > Thermoanaerobaculia > Multivoradales > JAGPDF01 > JBLMYC01. The sequence continues at coordinate 11,255 of JBLMYC010000005.1, read as the reverse complement.
ACGAGCTCAGCTTCTTCGCCACCGCGGTGGGCACCGACTCGGTGAAGTCGGTGCCGGTCATCGGCGAGTGGCTGCTGCGGGTGCTGCGCGGCGGCGACGAGGTGTCGATCCGCACGCTGTACCGGTTCTTCGCGCTGCACGTCTGCCTGCTGCCGATCACCACCTTTGCGATCGTCGGGGTCCACATCGCGCTGATCCAGAAGCAGGGCATGGCGCCGCCGCTGACCGAGCCCGGCGAGCGCCACGAGAAGCGACCCGGGATGCCGTTCTTCCCGAACTTCGCGCTGCGCGACGTGCTGCTGTGGATCCTGGCGCTCAACGTGCTGGCGCTGCTTGCCGCTTTGCTTCCGCACGGCCCGGGAATCCCGGGGATGGAGTGGGCGCTCGGGGCCAAGGCGGATCCGCTGAAGCCGGCGTATCCGGGAATCAAGCCGGAGTGGTACTTCCTGTGGATGTACCAGCTGCTGAAGGAGTTCCCGGCCCACATCCTGGGGATGGAGGGGCCGCAGGCCTGCCTGGCGCTCGCCACCGTGCTGCTCGGGATCTGGGCGCTGGTGCCGATCGTCGACCGCTCGGCGGCACGCGGCCGCTCGAGCGTCGCGTTCTCCGATTTCGGGGTCGGCATCCTGTACTTCCTGGCTTTCCTGATGCTCAAGGCCTGGGACGTCGGGTCCCACGCTGGCCCCGGCGTGGATCCGAGCGCGGATCCGGCGTCGGCTGCCGCGATCGCTCGGACCGCGGCGATCGTCACCCTGGTGCTCGGCGCGGCGGTGACCGGGCTGCGGGCCGCGGCCTGGGGGCACCGCTACTTCTGGATCAGCGGTCTGGTGCTGCTCCAGGCCGCCCTGCACGGCTTCGCCGGGATGTCCTACCTCATGGCCGGAGGCATCGCCGTGGCGCTGTTGGTCGTGGTCCTCGCCTGGACCTGGAAGCGCGGCGCCGCCGCCACGCTCGTCGTCCTGATGGGGCTGTGGCTCGCGCCGGGGGCGCGGGCGGAGGAGCTCCCGGCTGCCCGGCCGGCGCCCGCTGTCGCGGAGACCGGTGCCGGCGGCAGCCTGGCCGAGGCGAGCTGGCCGAAGGCCTTCCGCGACCTGCTCGACGCCAAGAAGGATGGTCAGCCGATCGTTCCCGACAAGGCGCGCCAGCACTTCCGCGAGCTGCCCTCGTACGCGCAGGAGAAGTTCTTCCAGGCCCAGGAGAAGGGCTTCCTCGATTCCGGGGAGCAGCTCGCGGCGCTGCTCGGGCTCGACATCTCGGATGAGAACGTCGAGCTCCTGGTCGGCGACAACTGCGTGCTCTGCCACACCAACGTCAACATGCAGAGCGAGGACACGCTGTTCCGTCTGTACCCGGGCCCGGTCGACCCGAGCCACCACCTCGACCTGCGCCAGGTGGTCTCCGACGTGCACATGCGGCGTGGCCTGTCGTGCGCCGGCTGTCACGGCGGCAAGCCCACCGACGAAGACATGAGCGACGAGATCTTCAAGCGCTGGCCGGACCGCGAGCACCGCCAGGCCGACCGCAGCTGGATCCCGGGCTTCTGCGCCGACCGGTGCCACAGCGTGCCGGGCTTCATGCGCCGCTTCAATCCGTCGCTGCCGATCGACCAGCTGCTGAAGTACCGCGAGAGCCAGCACGGCGTCGTTTTGCTGCGGCAGCACGACTCCAAGGCCGCCCAGTGCGTCAGCTGCCACGGCGTGCACGGCATCCTGCGGCCGTCGAGCCCGCAGTCGCGGGTCTTTCCGAAGAACATCCCGGCGACCTGCGGCGGCTGCCATGCCAACGCGGCTTACATGCGGGGCTACAAGCTCGAGGACGGCAAGACTCCGATCCCGACCAACCAGCTCGAGCAGTACAAGCTGAGCGTCCACGGGCGGGCGCTGTTCGAGAAGAACGACCTCGGCGCCCCGGTGTGCAACGACTGCCACGGGAACCACGCGGCGATGCCGCCGGCGGTGGCCTCGGTGTCGCAGATCTGCCGCAACTGCCACGTCAACAACGGCAAGCTGTTCGACGGCAGCCCGCACAAGGCAGCCTTCGAGCGCCACGGCTGGCCGGAGTGCGAGGTCTGCCACGGCAAGCACGACATCGAGAAGCCGAGCGACGCGATGCTGGGCACCGGTCCGGGCAGCGTCTGCAAGGACTGCCACGAGCGCTACGGCAAGCCGATCTGCAACCAGACCGCGCAGTACTTCCACGACGAGCTCGGACGCCTGCAGCGCGAGCGCGACGGGGCCCTCACCGGACTGAAAGCGGCGGAGGACACCGGCCTCGACCTTGCCGACGTGCGCTTCACGCTGCAGGCGGTCGATGACTCGCTGGTCGAGTCGCGCTCGAAGATCCACGCCTTCAACCGTTCCGAGTTCGACAAGGCGACGAAGAAGGGCTTCGAGCTCATCGCCGAGGCGCGCCAGACCACCCAGGCGACCGTCTCGGAGTACCGCGAGCGCAAGGTGGGGCTGGGCATCTCGACCCTGATCGTGACCATCGTGGCCGGTCTGCTGTACCTGAAGATCCGCGACATCGACCGGCGCAGCGGACGGCGCGGCGACTGAGCGCGGCGCCGAGCCTCAGCTCTCAATGGCCGGCGTGGCCAGCCCGACCGGGCAGGCCACGCCGGTGCCGCCGTGGCCGCAGTAGCCGCCGGGCTTCTTGGCCAGGTACTGCTGGTGGTAGTCCTCGGCGTAGAAGAAGTCCGGCGCCGGCGCGATCTCGGTCGTGATGCGGCCGTGGCCAGCTCCGTCGAGCGCCCGCTGGTAAGCCGCGCGCGAGGCTTCGGCGAGCCGGCGCTGTCCGTCCGTGAAGCAGTAGATCGCCGAGCGGTACTGGGTGCCGACGTCGTTGCCCTGGCGCATCCCCTGGGTCGGGTCGTGCGCCTCCCAGAAAGCGCGCAGCAGACTCTCGTAGCTCACCCTCGTGGGGTCGTAGACCACGAGCACCACCTCGGCATGCCCGGTCATGCCCGAGCAGACCTCGCGGTAGGTCGGATTCGGCGTCGCTCCTCCGGCGTAGCCGACTGCCGTCGCCAGCACCCCGGGCAGCTCCCAGAAGCGACGCTCGGCGCCCCAGAAGCAGCCCAGGGCGAAGAGCGCGCGCTCGCTGCCGGCCGGGAAGGGCGGCACGATGCGTTCGCCGTTGACGTAGTGGCGCTCGCGAACGGCCATCGGAGTCGAGCGGCCGGGCAGGGACTCGGCCGGGGTGGGCAGGCGGAGGGGCTGGTCGTCGAAGCGCATGCGAGCCTCCTGGGAATGGGTTCTGGACCGGGGTGGCGCCGCCGGACCTGCGGCTCGTACTCTACGCGGGACCCGGCCCTGCGGATCGGTGGCCGGCTTGGCCGATGGCCACCGTTGCCGTGTACGATGCCGGCGTGTCGCGGCGCTCCTGGCAGGACTGGCTCGGGATCGCGGGCCTGGCCCTGGCGCTCCTCCTCGCCCTGCGCCTGATCGTCACGGCGTGGCCGTTCACGACCGACGACGCGTACATCAGCCTGCGCTACGCCCGTTCGCTCGCCGACGGCCAGGGCCTGCGCTTCAACCCGGGCGAGCCGCCGCTCGAGGGCTACTCCAACTTCCTCTTCGTGCTGATCGGCGCGGCCGTCCTGCGCCCGGGCGGGGACCCTGTCCTGGCGCTCAAGCTGGCCGGCTGCGCCGGTCTGCTGGCGACGCTCGTTGGACTCTATGGGCTGGCCCGACGCGTCCTGGGGCCGGCGGGCGCCGCGTCGGCGCCGCTCCTGTTCGGCACCCTTGTCGGCGGTCCGCTGTGGGGGGTGAGCGGACTCGAGACGACGGTCTATGCGGCGCTCGTCACCGGTGCAGTGCTCGCGTACCTGGGCGGTGCCGGCTGGGGGCCGTGGGAGAAAGCCCGCCAGGGTGCGCCGAGCCCGTCGCTCTGGGCGCTGGCCGGTGGGCTGGCGTTTCTTGCCTCCCTGGCGCGCTGCGAGGGCCCGCTGGTGTTCGCGGCGCTGGCCGTAGCGGCGGCGGTCGACCTCTGGCGTCGTTGGCGCGCAGGAGGGCCCAGCCCTGCCGCCGCAAGACCGCATCTGGCCTTGGTGCTCGCGTTCTCGCTGCCCTACGTCGCGTATTCCGCATGGCGGGTGGCGACCTTCGGGTCGCTGCTGCCCAACAGCGTGCTGTGCAAGGCGCACTGGCAGGGCGATCCGTGGGTCCTGCACCGCGATCTCGTTGCCGACGCCTGGCCGCTTCTCCTGCTCGCCCTGGTGGCGATCGCGCGCTGGCCGCCGCGGCTCGACGCGCGGCTGGGCCTGCCGCTCGGATTCTTCGCTCTCTACGCGGTGATCCTGCGCGGCGCCGATCCGATCATCGGCTACGGCGAGCGCCACTTCCTCGCGTCTCTGGCGTTGCTCGCCGTGGTCGCGGCGGTGGGGCTGGTGCGTCTCGTGTCCGGGCTCTCCCGGTTCTGGATCCCGGCGCGGCGGGAAGTCGTGGCGCTGGCGCTCGCCGCGCTGCTGGCCGTGGCGCTCCAGCCGCGGCTCGGCCGCGAGCTCCTCGCGCAAGCGCGGCTCTACGCGCGGCGCAGCGAGACGCGCGCGGCCCTCGGCGACTGGCTGAAGGACCGCCTGCGGCCCGGCGAGGCCTACGTCGTCGGCGACGCCGGTCTGCTGCCTTATCGGGCCGGCGGCCGCGCCCTCGACGCGCTGTGCCTGAACAGCCGGGAGATGACCCGGCCGCCGATCGACTTCTCGGCCGAGCGCTGGGCGCAGTGGGCGCTCGCCCAGAGGCCGCGCTTCGTGCTCATCCCGAGCCACGACCCGCGGCGCTTCCAGCCGCACCTGCAGCCGGCGTATCCGACCCTCACCGACCTGGTGCGCGACCCGAGCTTCCGCGCGCGCTACCGCGTGGCGGCGGTGTTCGCGACGCCGGAGGACGACTTCAACTACTTCGTGTTCGAGGCGAGCGGCCCGCCGGCCGAATAGCGGTCCGAGCTCAGCCGAGGTCGACTTCGTCGGGGAGCTGATTGTGGTCGCCGTCGCCACGCGGGAAGTGGCGCGCCAGCTCGTCGCCGAGCGTGGTCACGCCGGCGACCAGCCCGCGCGTGAAGTCGGCCTTGCGGAAGTGGATCGACATCGCGTCGGCCACCCTGCGCCAGAAGTCCTTCTCGGCGCGCTCATGGATGCCCTGGTCGCCGAGCACCGCGAACTTGCGCCGCGAGGGCACGAGGAAGATCAGCACGCCGTTGCGCTTCTCGGTCTGGCGCATACCGAGCCGGTCGAAGGCGCGGTGCGCGGCGCGCTCGACGTCGCCCCAGAAGAACACCGACACCGAGACCCGGATCTCGGCCGAGGTCTGGCGCTCGGCGGCGGCGATCGCCTCGCGCACCGCGGCGATGTCGATCTGGCGCAGGAGCTTGCGGCGTGTGGGCATGGTCGTCCTCCTACCAGGAGCCGCTGGCGCCGCCGCCGCCGGAGCGCCCGCCTCCTCCCGAGAAGCCGCCGCCGCCGCCGCCGCGACCGCCACCGCCGGACAGGATGTTGAACAGCAGCCAGATGGCGAAACCGGGATGGGTGATGAGCAGGATCAGGAAGCCGATGGCGAGGAGACCGAAGAGGATCTTCTGACCGGTCGTGAGCTGCGGCGAGGAATCGCCCGGTGTCCCCGCATCGGGGCTCGCTGGGGCGGGGGAGGCCGACGTCGGGCTGCCGCCCGCCACACCGGTCGTGATTGCCGCGATGGCCGCCTCGACGCCGGCGCGGATGCCGCCGTCGTTGTCGCCCGCCCGCAGCCGGGGCACGATCGCCTGGCTCAGGATCTGCCCGGCGAGCGCGTCCGGGAGCGCCGCTTCGAGGCCGTAGCCAACCTCGAAGCGCAGCTTCTTGTCGTTGGCGAAGACGAACAGCACCAGGCCGTCGTCCATCCCCTTGCGCCCGACCCGCCACGCCTGGAAGGCCTGGTCGGCGAAGTCCTCGGGCGAGAGCTCGCCGGAGGTGGGCGCGATCCAGACCAGGAACTGGTGGCCGCTCTCGCGCTCGTACTGCTCGAGTCTCGAGTCGAGGTCGCTGCGCGCGCCGTCCGACAGGAAGCCGGCGGTGTCGGTGACCCAGCGGGTGGGCGACGGCGGCGCCGTGAAGGCGGCGAGGATCGGCAGAGCGAGTCCCAGCGCCAGCGCCGCCACGAGGGCGAAGCTCGCGTGGGATCTCCAGCCGGGACGCCGACCCGGTTTCACCGTCACCCTCCGACCGTCGGTTGGCTCAGAACTTCACCTGCGGCGCCTTCTCGGCCCCCTCCTGCGCCTTGAAGTAGGGCTTCTCGCGGAACTTGTCGCCGAAGAACCCGGCGATCACGACCGTCGGGAAGGTATTGCGCAGCGTGTTGAATCCCTGCGCCGCCTCGTTGTACCGCTTGCGCTCCACGGCGATCGAGTTCTCGATGCTCTCGAGCTGCGCCTGCAGGCTGGAGAAGTTCTGTGTCGCCTTGAGGTCGGGGTACTTCTCGACCACGACCATGAGGCGCGACAGCGCCGAGGACAGGCCGTCCTGGGCCGCCTGGAACTTGGCGAAGGCCGCGGGGTCGTTGATCGCGTTCTTCAGAGCGTCACCGGAGATTTGTCCCACCTTGGCGCGGGCCTCGGTGACCGCGGTGAAAGTCTCCTTCTCGAAGGCGGCGGCGCCCTTCACGGTCTCAACCAGGTTCGGCACCAGGTCGGCGCGCCGCTGATACGCGGTCTGCACCTGGCCCCACTGCGACTGCACGCCCTGATCGAGGCCGACCAGGCGATTGTAGGTGCCGGCCACCCAAAGGCCGAGGATCAACGCCACCGCCAGCAGACCCACGCATCCGATCAATCCCCATTTCATCGCTCGCTCCTCCTGTGGCTCGGGGCCCGAAAGCCCTCTACGGTCGATTCTAGCCTCATCCGGCAGCGCTCCCGACGGCGAGTCGAGTAGACTCGACCGGCTTGTTCGACTCGACGCCTGGGCCGAGGCCCTGAGACCATGCCGCTCCTCTGCCGCCACCAGCTCCGGCACGGGCGCGAGGCGTGCTCCATCGCCTGTCCGCTGACCGAGGTCGGCGACGGCTTCTCGTTCGTCCGCGTGGAGCATCCGCGCGACCTGCCGCCCGCCGACGAGAGCATTCTCGACGTCGCCGTTCTCGACATGAACCACGGCTGGCCGAACATGGGCCACGACCTGCTGGTGCACGCCATCCAGGACGCGGCCTGCGATGTCGTCTGCGCCGAGCCCCGGCTGCGGGTGCGGGCGCTGTCGTTCGAGGTGCGGCGCCGCCACATGCTGCCGGAGCCGCCGGGGGGGCGCTTCGCGCTGTACGTCGGCACCGGCGGTCCGGGCCATCTCGATCCGCGGCGCAACGACGGCTCCGGGCCGGGCAGCCAGGGAGTGCTCGAGGATCCCGCTTGGGAGCCGCGCCTCTTCGCGCTGTTCGACGCGCTGCTCGCGCATCCCGAGGCGGCGCTGGTGTCGGTCTGCCACACCTTCGGCGTCCTCTGTCGCTGGTCGGGCGTGGCGCACGAGTCGCTGCGCGGTCCGGAGAAGGGCGGCAAGAGCGTCGGGCTGCTCGAGAACGTGCTGTCGCCGGCCGCCATCGAGCACCCCTGGTTCGGCCAGTTTGCGCGCGTCCTGCCGGCCGGCGGGCGGCTGCGCATCGCCGACACGCGCCTCTTCGACCTCCTGCCGAGTGGCGATTTCGGCGGCGCGACGCCGATCGGTTTCGAGACCCAGGGAGTCGGCGGGCCGCCGGGCAACGCGGTGACGATGATCGAGTTCGCGCGCGACCCGGCCGGGGTCATGCCGCGCATGTTCGCGGTGAACCACCATCCCGAAGTCGTCGACCGCCACCGCCAGCTCAAGGTGCTGCACGCCAAGATCGCGCGCGGCAACGTCTCCGAGGAGTGGGTGGCCGAGCGGCTGCGACTGCTGACCGAGGCGGTGCCGCGCGAGGACACCGACCGCATGCTGCACCTGACTTCCGACTTCACCCTGCTCGGCCCGCTGCGCTTCCACCTCTATCGCCAGGCGCGGCGTCGCGCCGAGCGGCTGGGCTGGGGGCCGGTGCTCGACGAGGACGAGGTGCCGGCGGCGACCCTGGCGGCCGGACCAGGCATTGCGCCGGCCGTGGCGCCGGGCTTCGACTCCGCCACGGAGCTCGAGCGGTGATCCCCAAGCCGCCGTTCGCCGCCGAGCTGTCGCTGGAGGAGGAGCTGCAGACGTTCGAGACCCTGAAGCCGCGGCTGGTCGAGGTCTGGGACGCCCTGATGATGTACGAGGAGGAGCCCCACACCTCGGTGGTGGTGCCCTCGCTGACCCTCGACCAGGCCGAACTGCGCAAGCTGGCCGGCGCGAGCTTCTACGAGGAGCGGCTGCTGTTCCTGCTGATCCGGTTGCGCAACCCGCGGGCGCGGATGGTCTACGTCACCTCCCAGCCCATCCATCCCCTGGTGCTCGACTACTACTTCCACCTGCTGGCCGGCATCCCGGCGAGCCACGCGCAGTCACGCCTCACCCTGCTCTGCGCCTACGACAGCTCGCCGCGCTCGCTGACCGAGAAGATCCTCGAGCGCCCACGCCTGCTCGAGCGCATCCGGGCGGGCATCCAGGACAAGACCCGCGCCTACCTCACGGTGTTCAACTCGACGCCGCTCGAGCGCAAGCTGTCGGTGCTGCTCGGCATCCCGATGAACGGTGCCGATCCGCGGCTCTCGCACCTGGGCACCAAGTCGGGCAGCCGCAAGGTGTTCCGCGAGGCCGGCGTGCCGCTGCCGCTGGGCTTCGAGGACCTGCACTCCGAGCACGACGTGGTGGAGGCGCTGCTCGAGCTCAAGCAGCAGCGCCCGGCGCTGCGCCGCGCGGTGGTCAAGCTGAACGACAGCTTTTCGGGCGAGGGCAACGCGCTGCTGCGCTATCCCGCCGAATCCGGCCGGGAGGCGCGCCAGGAGATCAACGAGGCCGTCGATGGCCTCGAGTTCGCGGTGCCGACGGAGACCCGTGGCGGCTACTTCGAGAAGCTGTCGCGCATGGGCGGGGTGGTGGAGGAGTTCATCGAGGGCCGCGAGAAGGTGTCGCCGAGCGCCCAGCTCCGCATCGGTCCGCACGGCGAGGTGTTGCCGATCTCGACCCACGATCAGCTGCTCGGCGGGCCGGGCAACCAGGTATTCCTGGGCTGCACGTTCCCGGCCCGGGACGACTACCGGGTGGCGATCCGGGACGCGGCGCAGAAGATCGGCGGGGTGCTCGCCGAGCACGGCGTCGTCAGCCGGTTCGGGGTCGACTTCCTGCTCTGGCGCGACAGCCCGCACGATTCCTGGAGCCTGGCGGCACTCGAGATCAACCTGCGCATGGGTGGCACCACCCATCCCTACCTCGCCCTGCAGTTCCTGACCGGCGGCGCCCTCGATCCGGAGACCGGGCTCTTCTTCTCGCCCTCCGGCAGCGCCAAGTACTACCGGGCGACCGACAACCTGCGCTCGGAGTCCTACCGCGGCCTGCTGCCCGAGGACCTGATGGACATCCTGACGGTGAACAAGCTGCACTACAGCTACCGCACCGAGTCGGGGGTCCTCTTCCATTTGATCGGCGCCCTCTCCGAGTTCGGCAAGCTCGGCCTGACCGCGATCGCCAACTCCCGCGAGGAGGTCGACGATCTTTACACCCGCACCCTGGCGGTGCTGGACCGCGAGACGGCCTACCCGAGCCGCGCCTCCTAGGAGCAATCCGGCGTCCGTCCGTCCAGCGTAGGTAGAGCGAGGCCCGCGGCGCGGGCGGGGGGCGGTCCATGGGGCGCTGGCTCGGTGGGATAGCGGTCGCGGTCCTGGCAGTTGCGGCGCTCGGCGTTTCCGGCGGGCGAGTGCGCGCTGCCGTGGGGTCGGCCGAATCGGCCGGCGGTGCCCCGGTGGTGCTCGAGCTCTTCACATCGCAGGGCTGCTCGAGCTGTCCGCCGGCCGATCGCCTGCTGAGCCGGCTGGGGAGCGATCCGCGCTGGCGCGGCCGGTTGGTGCCGCTCGCCTACCACGTCGACTACTGGAACTCGCTGGGCTGGGCCGACCCGTTCTCCTCCCCGGAGTGGTCACGACGCCAGCAGGAGTACGCGGAGGCCGGCGGGGCGCGGCGCGTGTACACGCCGCAGATGGTCGTCGACGGCGACGAAGAATGCGTCGGCTCCGAGGAGGACGAAGTGGTGAGCCGGATCGAACGCGCCCGGGCGCGGCCGGCGGGCAAGGTCGGGCTTGCTCTGCGGCACGATGGCGAAACCTGGCGCGTCGATCTCGATCTCCTGCCGCCGTCGACGGCGAACCGGCCGCTGGCGGTGATGCTGGCGGTCTACGAGTCGGGGCTGCAGACCGAGGTCGGGCGGGGAGAGAACGCCGGGCGCCGCGCGGCCGACGACTACGTGGTTCGACGGCTGATCCGGGTTGCCGAGCTTCCCCCGGGCGGGGAGCGCCATGCCGTCGTCGAGCTCGCCATCGACCCGCTGTGGCGTCTGGACCGCCTCGGCGTGGCGGCCTTCCTGCAGGACCCGCAGAGCCGGGTGATCGCCGGTGCCGCTGCCGCCGGGCTGCCAGCCCGCTGAGCGGGACAGCCCCCTAAGAGGTCCAGCGACGGAGAACGCCGCAGGTCGGTGCGCGGGGCGCGGCCGCCACGGATAGAATCGCATCATGCCGTCCGAGGAGCAGGGCCCTCCAACCCCGACACGGAGCTCGAAAAGAGTGCCCATCGACGCTGAGGTCCTGCTCGAGTTCGAGAACTTCGGCGGTTTCATCCGCGAGGTCTCGGCCAACATCTCGAACGGCGGGATGTTCATCAAGACCCGCTACCTGAAGCCGATCGGCACGGTGGTGCACTTCCAGTTCCGCCTCGCCGATCACATGGAGCTCATCCGCGGCACCGGCACGGTGGTGTGGACGAGGTGGCGTGACCAGGGGCCAGGCGCTCCTGCCGGCATGGGAATCCAGTTCCTCGACGTCGATGAGCCGAGCCAGCTGCTGATCGCCGCCATCGTCGAGCAGCACCTCCAGCACGGCGGCGCCGTGTTCGACCTCGGCACCGCCGCGGGTGAGGGTGGGCAGCCGCCGGCCGACCCCGGCAACTGGGGCGCGGCGGCGCGTGCGGAAGGAGCGGAAGATCGCCTCCCCGAGATCGACTTCGGCGCCCTGCCGGGGTTCGAGCCGGGGGCGCCGGCGTCCTCGGCGGGCTGGACGGCTGCCAGCCAGCCCGAGGGGGGCACTCCATCTGAGGCCGGCCTGCCGGCTGTCGCCGAAGCGGTATCGCCCAGTGTGGCGGCGGCCGG
>JBLMYC010000004.1:0-31308 GCA_050258075.1 Acidobacteriota bacterium | reverse complement strand
CCGCTCGTCCAGCCCGACTTGGCTCTTCGCGACGCCGCTGGTGAAGCCGGCGATTCCCGTGCGGCGGTCGACCAGGCTGGTCATCGCCATGGTGAGCGTCGTGGTCGTCGCCTTCACAGTGGTCGTCTTGTCCCGGTTCCACAGAGCGTCGACCACCTGCTCGGCTCGCGCCTGGGCGTCCGCCGGCTCGGGGTCCTGCCAGACGTCGGCGTTCGCCACGCGCGCCGGGGGCGGCTCGCTGGCGGCCGCGGGCGCGGTCCCGGCGCCTTTCGGCACCGCGCTCCGCTCACTTCCCTTGCAGCCGCTGACCAGGAGCACGCCGCCGAGCAGAAACGCAGCCAACCCTCGGCGGGACATGCTCTACTTCTCCGCTATCGAAACCCCTTCCAGGGGCTCCGAGCTCGTGAACAGGACGTTGATCGTTTTCACGGCCGGCGGCGGCGCCGGGAATTTTGCCCAGTAGCGGCGACTCTCCCCCGCGGGAATCCTCTCCTGGATGCCGTGCGAGCCACTGCCCACGTAGACGCTCTGTGACGCCAGGACGTTCTTTTCCTTGTCGGTGAGGGCGTAGTACTTGGTACCACTTTCCTCGTCGAGGACGTACGTCGTCACCGCCTCGCCGGTGAGGGGAAAGGTGACCTGGGCGTCCTGCGACCCCTGGTTCTTCACCAGCCATTTCACGGTGAGAACGCTGCCCTTGCGCTCGACCGACATCAAGTCGATCGAGACGCCGTTCCAGTTGGTGGCGGTGGTGGCCAGCGGCGCCGCCGTGCTGGCCGCCGTCAGCCAGCCCGACAACGCCAGGATGACGGAGACGAGACCGATCCGTGCGACGTGCGCTCGACTCATGGCGTTCCTCCTCTGTGGGTCTGCGGTGGAGAGCATGATACGCCCGCAGCGATTCCGCCGGGAGGGGGTCCTGCGGGCCGCGAGCGCCAGGGCGCCGCGAACTCAGCCGTGGGCCGCGCCTTCGAGCTTGACTCAGCGCCCGACCGCGACCGAGCGGTGCAGCTCCTGGAGGGAGCGCACCTCGAGGCCGCCGGCCTTGAGCGCGGCGATGCCCTCGACCGCCGCCATGGCGCCGGAGAGGGTGGTGACGCAGGGCACGTCGTAGCGCAGCGCGGTGCGCCGGATGAGCGCGTCGTCTTCCTGCGACTCGCGGCCGAGCGGCGTGTTCACGACCAGGTCGATCTCGCGATTGATCAGCCGATCGACGACGTGCGGCCGCCCCTCGTGGACCTTGAGCACGGTTTCGACGGCGAGCCCCTGCTCGCGCAGGAAGGCAGCGGTGCCGCTCGACGCGACCAGCCGGAAGCCGAGCTCCGCGAGCCGCCTCCCGACCGGCGCCAGCGCCGCCTTGTCGCGGTCGTTGACCGACAGGAAGGCGGCGCCGGCGAGCGGCAGGCGATGACCGGCGGCGATCCACGCTTTGGCGAAAGCCGTGCCGAAGCGCTCGCCGGCCCCCATCACCTCGCCCGTCGACTTCATCTCCGGGCCGAGCACCGGGTCGACCCCGGGGAAGCGGCGGAAGGGGAAGACCGGCGCCTTGACGAACACCCCGGGCACCGCCGGCTCCGCGCTGAAGCCGAGCTCGGCGAGCGTCCTGCCCGCCATCACCTGGCAGGCGAGCTTGACCAGCGGCACGCCCACCGCCTTGGCGATGAACGGCACGGTGCGCGAGGCGCGCGGGTTGACCTCGAGGACGTAGATCTCGCCCTCGTGCAGCGCGAACTGCACGTTCATCAGCCCCACCACCCCGAGCCGCAGCGCCAGGCGCCGCGCGATGTCGCGCATCTCGTCGAGGTGACGCGGGCCGACGCGATACGGCGGCAGCACCGCCGCGGAGTCGCCGGAGTGGATGCCGGCCTCCTCGATGTGCTGCAGGATGCCGCCCACGACCGCCTGCCGCCCGTCGCAGACCAGGTCGAGGTCGAGCTCGAAGGCGTCCTCGAGGAAGCGGTCGATCAGCACCGGATGCCCCTCGGAGACCTCGGCCGCGAGCCGCATGTAGCCGGCCAGCGTCGCCTCGTCGTAGCACACCGCCATCGCCCGGCCGCCGAGTACGTAGCTCGGCCGCACCAGCACCGGAAAACCGATCTGGCGCGCCACGCCGCGCGCCTCCTCGAGCGAGGTCGCGGTACCGTGCTCGGGCTGGCGGATGCCCTCCTCGGCGAGCAGGGCGCCGAAGCGGCGGCGATCCTCGGCGAGGTCGATGGCATCCGGCGAAGTGCCCCAGATCGGCACCCCGGCCGCCGCCAGGCCACGCGCCAGCTTGAGCGGGGTCTGGCCGCCGAGCTGCACGATCACCCCCTCCGGACGCTCCTCCTCGTACACCGCCAGGACGTGCTCGAGGGTCAGCGGCTCGAAGTACAGGCGATCGGAGGTGTCGTAGTCGGTCGATACCGTCTCGGGGTTGCAGTTGACCATGATGGTCTCGAACCCCGCCTCGCGCAGCGCGTACGCGGCGTGCACGCAGCAGTAGTCGAACTCGATCCCCTGGCCGATGCGATTGGGCCCCGAGCCCAGGATCATGACCTTGCGCCGCGTCGTCGGCTCGGCCTCGTCCTCGCTGCCGTACGTCGAGTACATGTACGGCGTCGTCGCGGGGAACTCGGCGGCGCAGGTGTCGACCCGCTTGTAGACGCGGCGGATGTCCTCCGCGGCGAGCCGCGCGGCGAGCGCCGCTGCCGGACAGTTGAGGAGCCGTGCGATCCGCGCATCGGTCAGGCCATCGGCCTTGGCGCGCCGCAGGAGCGCCGTCGGCACCGAGGCCAGGTTCCAGCACGCCAGCTCGGCCTCGAGGTTCACCAGGCGCTGGATCTCGCGCAGGAACCAGGGGTCGATGTGCGACACCTCCCCGACCTCGTCGACCGTCCAGCCCTGGCGCAGCGCCGCGAACACCGCGAACAGGCGTTCCCAGTTGGGGGTCGCCAGGCTCGGCCGCAGGCGCAGGGGGTCGGACAGACGCTGCTCGCGCGCCTCCAGGCTGCCGTCGAGCTCGAGCGAGGCGAGGCCCTTCATCAGCGCCTCGCGGAAGGTGACGCCCATCGCCATCACCTCGCCCACCGACTTCATGGCGGTGCCCAGGGTCGGCTGTGTGTCGGGGAACTTCTCGAACGCCCAGCGCGGGATCTTCACCACCGTGTAGTCGAGGCTGGGCTCGAAGGCGGCGAAGGTCTTGCCGGTGATGTCGTTGCGGATCTCGTCGAGGGTGTAGCCGACCGCCAAGAGCGCCGCGATCTTGGCGATCGGGAAGCCGGTCGCCTTGGAGGCCAGGGCCGAGCTGCGCGAGACGCGCGGGTTCATCTCGATCACCACCCGCTCGCCGGTCCGCGGGTTGACCGCGAACTGGATGTTGGAGCCGCCGGTCGCGACCCCAACCCGGCGGATCACCTTGAAGGCGTCGTCGCGCATCTCCTGGTACTCGCGGTCGGACAGCGTCTGCTGCGGCGCGCAGGTGATCGAGTCGCCGGTGTGCACGCCCATGGCGTCGAAGTTCTCGACCGAGCAGACGACGATCGCGTTGTCGGCCTTGTCGCGGATCACCTCGAGCTCGAACTCCTTCCAGCCGAGGACTGATTGCTCGAGGAGCACCCGGCGCGCCGGGCTGGCGTCGAGCGCCGCCGCCACCACGTCATCGAGCTCGTCGAGGTTGTAGACCACACCGCCGCCCTCGCCGCCGAGCGTGAAGCTCGGCCGCACAATGATCGGCAGGCCGATCTCGTCGGCGATCGCCTTGGCCTCGGCGAGGCTGCCGGCGTAGCCGCTGCGCGGCACTCGCAGGCCGATCTCCTCCATCGCCGCCTTGAACAGCTGGCGATCCTCGCCGAGCTTCAGGGCGTCGATGCCGGCCCCCAGCACCTCGACCCCGTAGCGCTGGAGAGCGCCGCGCTCGTCGAGCGCCACCGCCAGGTTGATGCCGGTCTGGCCGCCGACCGTCGGCAGCAGCGCGTCGGGGCGCTCCTTCGCCAGGATCTTCTCGACGATCTCCGGCACCAGGGGCTCGACGTACGTCGCGTCGGAGAACTCCGGGTCGGTCATGATCGTCGCCGGATTGGAGTTCACCAGCACGATGCGGTAGCCCTCGCGCTTGAGGGCGCGGCAGGCCTGGGTTCCGGAGTAGTCGAACTCGCAGGCCTGGCCGATCACGATCGGCCCCGAGCCCACGATCAGGATGGACTTCAAGTCGGTGCGCTTCGGCATGCGGAGGGCGAGTTTATCGCAGCGCGGCGCCACCTCCCGGAGCGCCTGGCCCGATCCACGCTAACGCCGCGTCGACGCCGCCCACCCCGGCGGGCGGCGCCCTTCCCATCCCGCGGGATCACCCGGCTACCCGTCCAGGGCCGTAGCGCATGACCGTTGTCATAGGCAGCCTGGAACGAGAGCCCATACCTTCTGAGAAACCATGGCGATTCCCGTTCGGCTTCCCGACCTCGAGCACTGGAAGGCGCAGGTGAAGTGTCAGGCCGGCTGCCCGGTGGCGACCGACGCCGGCCGCTACGTGCAGCTCATCGCCGAAGGCCGCGACGAGGACGCGTTCCTGGTGGCGCGCGCGCCCAACCCCTTCGCGTCGGTGTGCGGCCGGGTGTGCGCGGCGCCCTGCGAGGACGCCTGCCGGCGCGGCTCGATCGACGCGCCGATCTCGATCCGCGCCCTCAAGCGGTTCGTGACCGAGCGCCACGGCGTCGAATCCATGCACCCCGACAGCCAGGACCGCCTGTTCACGGACCTGGTGGGCGAGGGCAACCGCTACGCCGGGCACCTGCCCGTCTACCCGGCAGCCTCCCCCGCCGCCGCGGCGGAAACGCGCCGCAAGGTCGCGGTCGTCGGCGCCGGCCCAGCCGGCCTCGCCGCGGCGCACGACCTGGCGCTCCTCGGCTACGCCGTCACCGTGTTCGAGGCGGGCGGCGAGCCGGGCGGCATGATGCGCTACGGCATCCCCGAGTACCGGCTGCCGCGCACCCTGCTGCACGCCGAGATCGACAAGATCCTCGCCCTTGGCGTGACCCTGCAGCTCGGCGCCGCGCTGTCGCCGAGATTCGGCCTCGCCGAGCTGCGCGCCGCCGGCTTCGAGGCGGTGTTCCTGGCGGTCGGGGTCAGCAAGGGACGCGACCTGCGGGTGCCGGGGGTCGAGCTCGACGGGGTGGTCAAGGCGGTCGACTTTCTGCTCAACGTCAACCGCGGCTATCGCATGCAGCTCGGCCGGCGGGTGGTGGTCGTGGGCGGCGGCTTCGTCGCCTTCGACGCGGCGCGCGCCGCTCTGCGCCTCGCCCAGGGCGCCGACGAGGGCCTCGCCTTGGCCGAGAGAGCGGCCGAGGCGGAGGCCGACGCGCGCCTGAAGGAGGCCCTCGACTCGGCGCGCACGGCGCTGCGCGGCGGCGCCACCGAGGTGACGATCGTCTCGCTCGAGAACTTCGACGAGATGCCGGTCTTGCGCACCGTGCAGGGCCACGAGGAGTACCAGGAGGCGCAGAAGGAGGGCGTCGTCTTCGTCACCCGCCGCGGCCCGGCGCGCTTCGTCGGCAGCGGTCATCTGCAGTCGGTCGAGCTGCGCAAGGTCGAGCGCGTGTTCGACGAGAATGGCCGCTTCGCGCCGACCTACGACGACTCCGACGTCGTCTCGATCGAGGCCGACTCCTGCATCCTGGCGATCGGCCAGCAGGCCGACCTCTCCTTCCTGCGCCCCGAGGACGGCGTCGCCCTCACCCCGGCCGGCACGATCCAGGTCGACCGCGCGACGCTGGCGACCACCGCCCCCGGAATCTATGCCGGCGGCGACGTCGCGTTCGGACCGCGCAACCTGATCGAAGCGGTCGCCAACGGCAAGCGCGCGGCGCGCTCGATCCACGAGCACCTGGGAAACGGCGCCGGCCGCCTCCAGGTCGAGGTCGAGATCGAGAAGCTCCCCACCGAGCGCTACCGGATGATCGCCGGCTTCGAGTTGCTCGATCGTGAGACGCCGCCCACCCTCGAGCTCGGCCGGCGCACCGGCATCGCGGAGGTCGAGACCGGCTACGACGAGCTCGCGGCACGCCAGCAGGCGGCGCGCTGTCTCGTCTGCCACGTGCAGACGATCTACGACCCCGAGGCCTGCGTGCTGTGCGGGCGCTGCGTCGACGTCTGCCCGGAGTACTGCCTGGCGATCGTGCCGTTTGCGGAGCTCGAGCTGCCGGCGGAGCTGCGCGCGACCCTTACGGAGCGCGCCGCTGCAGATGGCTTGCCGCTCTCGGCCATGGTCAAGGACGACGAGCGCTGCATCCGCTGCGGGCTCTGCGCGGTGCGCTGCCCGACCGACGCGATGACCATGGAGAAGTTCACCATCACCGAGCGCTTCGCGGCCCCGGCGGCCGCCGCGCTCTGAGGAGTCGGTATGAGCGACGGAAGCAACCGGCGGGATTTCCTGCTCAAGCTGGGCACCGGCGCCGGTGTCGCGGCGCTCGGCGGCCAGGCGATCGCCTCGCTGCGCTCGCTGGTGCCGAACGTCTCCTACGACGCGCCGACGACGGTGAAGATCGGCCTGCCGGCAGAGTTCCCCGACGGCCTCAAGTTCCTCCCCGACCAGCGCCTGTTCGTGTTCCGCGAGGGCAACACCCTGCACGCCATCTCGGCAGTCTGCACCCATCTCGGCTGCACGGTGCGCGCCGAGGCGCTGTCGCAGCCCGAGGAGAAGACGGTGGGCGGCAAGCCGCTCAAGATCACCCACCGCTTCCTCTGCCCGTGCCACGGCTCGAAGTACACCGGCGACGGCGGCAACGTCTCCGGTCCGGCCCCCAAGCCGCTCGCCTGGTACCGCCTGTCGATCGCCCCCGACGACGGCCAGCTGGTGGTCGACCTCGCCGTGCCGGTCGACCGTGACTTCCGCCTGTTCCTCGCCTAGAGCGCCAAGGAGACGCGATGAGCCTGCCCGTCGAACGCCCCGAGCCGCCCCGCAGCGCCCCCGGCGTCCACCCCAAGCGCGGATGGAGCTTCTCCCCGCGTTCCGACCGCGAGTCCGGCGACGCCGTGGTCGCGAACTTCCTGCTCCATTGGTTCCCGGCCAAGGTCAGCAAAGCGTCGCTCGACTGGAACTACTCCTTCTGGCTGGGCACCGCCTCGGCGGCGCTGCTGCTGCTCCTGGTGCTGTCCGGGATGCCTCTCCTCTTCCTCTACGTTCCGTCGGTCGAGCGCGCGTACGCCTCGGTGAAGGACATCGAGTACGTGGTCGCCTTCGGCTCGTGGATCCGCTCGGTGCACCGCCTGTCGGCGCACCTGATGGTGGCGGTCGTCTTCCTCCACCTGGTGCGCGTGTTCCTGACCGGCGCCTACAAGAACGGCGTCGGCCGCGGCCAGCGGCGCCCGCTGAACTGGGTGCTCGGCGTCGCCATGCTGCTCGTCACGCTGTTCCTCTCCTTCACCGGGTACCTGCTGCCCTGGGACCAGCTGGCCTACTGGGCGGTGACGGTGGGCACCAACATCGCCTCCTCGATCCCCTGGGTCGGGGCGACCATCCGCGAATTGCTGCTGGGGGGCCGGGCGATCGAGCAAGCGACGCTGATCCGCTTCTACGTCCTGCACGTGATCGCGCTGCCGGGGGCGCTCGGCATCCTTTTCCTGTACCACATGTGGCGGATTCGCAAGGACGGTGGGCTCGCCCGCGCCGACCGCGCGACGCTGCTCGAAGCCAGCGCGGCGGTCGAGCCGACGCCGACCAAGACCTACACCCTGCTCGGTGTGGCGCGCGGCACCTCGCCGCAGATCCGCGCCGCGGCGCTCGAGCGCCCGGAAACGACGGTCAACGCGGTGCCCGACCTGGTGCGCCGCGCGGCGATCGTCATCCTCGGCACGATCGCCGTCATCGGCATCCTGGCGGTCCTGATCCACTCGCCGCTCGAGGAGCCCGCCAACGCGCTGGTCACCCCCAACCCGGCCAAGGCGCCCTGGTACTTCCTGTGGCTGCAAGAGATCGTCACCGACACCACCATCCACATCGGATCCTTCACCATCAACGGCGCCTTCATCGGCGGCGTCCTGCTGCCGGGCCTGCTCGTCGGCCTGCTCACCTTCTGGCCCTGGCTCGACAGGAGCGGCCGCGCCGCGACCGGCGTCTGGTTCGCCCGCGACCGACGGCTGCAGAACTGGGTGTTCCTCGGCCTCTGCCTGGTGGTCGTCGCGTTCACCCTGATCGGCACCTTCTGCCGGGGTCCCTACTGGAACTTCTACTGGCCCTGGGAAACGTGGCCCGAGATCCCCGGGAGGATCTGACATGGAGAAGCGCACCGACTCGCCCTATCCGCGCCGCGACCGCCCCGTGCTCGCACTGGTCGGGGTCGCGCTGGTCATCGGCACCGCGCTTTTCGCCTGGAGCGATCGCCAGCACGACTGGCGCTACTACCAGTACGAGTTCCGCCGCCAGGTGACCGAGAAGTTCGGCGCCGAGAAGGCGGCGACCGTCCCGGCCGGCATCCAGCAGTTCTGGGTGCCCGAGCTGCGCCGTGCCGACCGCTGCATCACCTGCCACCAGGCGACGGCCTGGAAGGGGTTCGAGTCGGCCGACGAGCCGTTCCGCACCCATCCGGTCGCGCCGCTCCGCAGCCACCCGGTCGAGAAGTTCGGCTGCACTCCCTGCCACGCCGGCCAGGGCTGGGCGATCGACTCCGACGCCGCCCACGGCCAGGTCGCGCACTGGGAGGAGCCGCTGCTCGGCAGCGATCTCGGCGAGGCCTACACCCTGGCCGCGACGGACAAGGGCGCCATGCTGCAGATCAACTGCAACGCCTGCCATCGCTACGACCGCGAAACGGCGGGGATGAGCGAGATCAACCTGGCGAAGAAGCTGGTGCAGGAGAAAGGCTGCCGCGCCTGCCATGTGATCAACGGCCGCGGCGGCTCGATCGGCCCCGATCTCACGTACGTCGGCGACAAGGCGCCCGAGCAGTACGACTACAGCCGGCTCTCCGGCCAGATGACCGCGTTCGCCTGGCACGTCGCGCACCTGAAGGACCCGCGCGCCCTGGTCCAGGAAACCGTGATGCCCAACTTCCACCTCTCGACCCGCGAGTCGCAGGCGCTCGCCATGCTGATCCTGTCCTGGCGCAAGACCTCGCTCGCGTCGAGCTACGTCCCCGGCACGCCGCGCTCCGACCCGCAGACTCCCGAGGAGGCCGCCGAGGAACAGCGCATGGCCACCGGACCGGGTGCCTGGTTCGTGAAGACCGGCTGCTTCGTCTGCCACTCGATCTCGGCGCTCGGCGTCAAGAGCCCGGCGCAGATCGGCCCGGATCTCTCGACCGCGGTCGAAGACGTGCAGAGCCGCTTCGGCCGCACCCTCGACGACTTCCTGCGCGAGCCCACCGGCACGATGTCGGTCGTGCTGTCGCGACAGATCATCCTCACCCCCGAGCAGAAGGCGGTCGCGATCGGCAAGCTGCGCGAAGCCTTCCAGGAGCATCTCCGGCAGAAGGAAGCCGGAGCCAAGACCCCGGCCACGCCGGTCGGTAGCCACTGACCGCAGGCTCACAAGGAGACGCGAAGATGACCAAACCGAGAAACTTGCTGCTCTGGGCGCTCGCCCTGGTCGTGGTGCCAGGCCTGATCGCCTACGCCTGCGCGCCGAAGGCGCCGAAGGCGGCGAGGACTGCCGCCGGAGCCACCTCCGACATCGCCCAGGCGGCCCTCAAGACCTACGTCGCCCCGGGCGACCTCGACGAGTACTACATGTTCTCCTCCGGCGGGCACTCCGGCCAGGTGTACGTGTACGGCGTGCCGTCGATGCGCCACATCACGACCATTCCGGTGTTCTCACCCTATCCGGCGACCGGCTACGGCTTCGACGACGACTCCAGGAAGATGCTCGGCGGCCTGAACTGGGGCGACGCCCACCACCCGGCGCTGTCCGAGACCAACGGCGACTACGACGGGCGCTGGCTGTTCATCAACGACATGAACGGGCGCGTCGCGCGCATCGACCTGCGCGACTTCAAGACCAAGCAGATCTTCGGGCCGGTGCCCAACATCTCCGGCAACCACTCCTCCTCGTTCATCACCCCGAACACCGAGTACGCGGTCATGGGCTCGCGTTTCTCGATTCCGGTGCCCAAGGGCACGTACGCCCCGATCGAGGCCTACGCCAGTCAGTACAAGGGCATCGTGGCCGGCATCAAGATCGATCCCAAGAGCGGCGAGCTGTCGCTCGGCTGGGAGATCCTGATGCCGCCCTTCGACTACGACCTCGGCGACGCCGGCAAGCTGGGCAGCGACGGTTGGGTGTTCTTCACTTCGTACAACACCGAGCGCGCCACCGGCAAGCTCGAGGTCACCGCCTCGCAGCGCGACCGCGACTACATCGCGATGGTGAACTGGCGCGACGCCCAGAAGGCGATCGACGAGGGCAAGGCCGACACGCTCGGTGGCGTCAAGGTGATCGATCCCAAGAAGGTCCCGGGCTTCGTGTACCTCCTCCCCTGCGGCAAGTCGCCGCACGGCGTCGATGTCACCCCGGACGGCAAGTACATCGTCGGATCCGGCAAGCTGCAGGGCGTCACCACGGTCTTCAACTTCGAGAAGGTGCTGACCGCGATCCGCAACAAGGACTTCACCGGCGACGAGGACGGCATCCCGATCCTTAAGTACGAGGACATCAAGGACGCCGAGGTGCCGGTGGGCCTCGGGCCGCTGCACACCCAGTTCGACGACAAGGGCTACGCCTACACCTCGTTGTTCGTGGACAGCGCGATCGCCAAGTGGAAGCTCGGCACCTGGGAGGTCGTGGACAAGGTGCCGATGTCGTACTCGACCGGCCACCTGTGCGTCGCCGGGGGCGACACCTGCCACCCCGACGGCAAGTACCTGGTGGGCCTCAACAAGCTCTCCCACGGCCGGCATCTCTCGGTGGGCCCGTCGCAGCCCGAGTCCTCGCAGCTGGTGGACATCTCCGAAGAGAAGATGAAGCTCATCTACGACGCCTTCACCGAGCCCGAGCCGCACTATGCGCAGATGATCAAGGCCGACAAGCTGCACCCGATCGAGGTCTATCTCAAGGAGGAGAGCCATCATCCGCTGGCGATCTGGGACGTGAAGGATGCTGGCCAGACCCGCGACGGTGACAAGGTGCTCGTCAAGGTGGCCGAGGTACGCTCCACCATCACGCCGACCGCGATCGAGGTCAACGAGGGCGACACCGTCACTCTCGCCATCACCAACATCGAGCAGACGACCGATGAGCTGCACGGCTTCGGTCTGCTCGACTACAACTTCAACATCGTGGTCGACCCGGGCGAGACGAAGACCGTCACGTTCAAGGCCGACAAGCCGGGAGTCTTCCCTTACTACTGCACGAACTTCTGCTCGGCGCTCCACCAGGAGATGCAGGGCTACCTGGTGGTCAAGCCCAAGAAGGGCTAAGCAACTGGCGAGCCGCCGGCGAGGCACACGCCGCGCCGGCGGCCCCCGCGGAGGTGGTCGATGAACGCACTCCACTCCTCTTCCCGCCGCCTGCTCGAGTCGCCGATCGGGCGGACACCGCGCTGGCTGCTGGTCGCGGCGGCTCTGCTCCTGATTCCTTCCTATCTCTCGCCGCTGTGGACACTGACCATGTTCGCGCCGCAGTACCCGGAAGGGCTGCGCCTGTACATCTACAGCTACCGCCTCGACGGCGGCAACCATGGCCAGGACGTGCACGAGGTGAACGTTCTCAACCACTACATCGGCATGCGCGACCTGAGCAGCGCCGACTTCACCGAGTTCAAGTGGATCCCCTTCGTGGTCGGCGCCCTCGCCCTGCTCTTCCTGCGCGCCGCGGTGCACGGCCAGCTCGGACACGCCCTCGACGTTCTGGTGCTGTACGTGTACTTCGCCGCCTTCGCACTGTGGTCGTTCGGCTTCAAGCTGTGGACGTACGGGCACAACCTGTCGCCGCAGGCGGCGGTGCACGTCGACTCCTTCATGCCACCGATCTTCGGTTACAAGAAGCTCGCCAATTTCGAGGTCTATTCCTACCCCGGCATCGCCTCCTACATGCTGGCCGCGGTCGTCGTCCTGCTGGCGATCGCCTTCTGGCTGGGCTGGCGGCAGCGCGACCGCGGCGCCACGCTCTGAGTCGGCACGCGATGCCTCTCGTTGCCGCGCTGCTCGTCATCGCCCTGGCCGGTCCTCTCGGCGACGGCTCCGCGCCGGCCTCCGAGATGGTCGAGGGACGGCCGGCGGCGGCGGAACTTTCGATTCTGCAGGCGCGGATCGACGCCGCGCCGCCCGGCGCCACCCTCGAGGTCGGCCCCGGCACGTATCCCGGCGACCTGGTGATCGAGAAGCCGCTGCGTCTCGTCGGCCACGGGCGACCGCTGCTGCTCGGCTCGGGTCACGGCAGCGTGGTGCGGATCCGCGCCGCGCGGGTGACGATCGCGGGCTTCACCATCGACGGACGTGGCGGCGGCGACCTAGGACGCGACGCCTCGGGGATCCACATCTCCGCCCACGACGTGACGGTGCGCGACTGCGCCATTCGCGAGACCCTGTTCGGCATCTACCTGCGCGAGGCGAACGGCGCCGTGGTGGAGCGCTGCGTGATCCGCGGCATCCCGGGCAAGGAGCCTGGGGAGAAGGGCTCCGGCATCCACGTCTGGGACACCGACGGTTTCCGCCTCGTCGGCAACGACATCGCCGAGGTGCGCGACGGTTTCTACGTGCAGTCCTCGAATCACGGCGAGATTCGCGGCAACCTGGCGCGCGACCTGCGCTACGGCCTGCACTACATGTTCTCGGACGACAACACGTTCGAGGACAACACCTTCTCCAACACCGACGCTGGCGCCGCCCTGATGTACTCGCGGCGGATTACGTTTCGCTACAACCGCTTCGTCCACAACCGCGGCTTCGCCTCCGTCGGCCTGCTGTTCAAGACCTGCGACGACGTGGTCGCGGAGGACAACCTGATCGCCGACAACGCGCGCGGCATATTCCTCGAGGGCTCGTACCGCAACGTGTTCCGCGGCAACGTCATCGCCTCCTCCGACGACGCGATCGTGCTGTACGACTCGTGCGGCGAGAACCGCTTCGAGGGCAACTCGTTCGTCGCCAATCTGTCGCCGCTCGACCTGGTCGGCAAGCGCACCGACACGGTGTTCGACGGCAACTACTGGTCGGACAACGACGAGCCCGACCTCGACGGCGACGGGCGCAGCGACCGGCCCTACCGGCTGTCCAACGTCTTCGACCACTTCCGTGGCAACCTGACCGCCGCCGACCTGATGGCCCAGGGTCTCGCCGGCGCGACCCTGGCGATGGCCGAGCGCGCCTTTCCGGTCCTCGCCGCGGTGCCGGTCGTGGATCGCCATCCCCTGATCCGCCCACCCGCCTCGCGCGCGCCGCGGCCCGAGCGCCGCGACGCCGGACGCGCTCACGCCCTCGGCATCGCGGGCTCGGCGCTGTGCCTCGCCGCCGGCCTGGCCGTGCTGCTCGGCGGCAGGAAACCGCGATGATCGTCTACGAGCGGTTCAGCAAGCACTACGGCACCCTGCGCGCCGTGGAGTCGCTCGACCTGGCGATCGGCGCCGCCGAGGTGGTGGCGCTGCTCGGCCCCAACGGATCGGGCAAGACGACCGCGTTGAAGGCGGCGGCGGGCCTGCTGCGGCCGACCGCGGGCACCGTGCGGATCGGTGCCGCCGGCCTGCCGGCCTCGGCGCCGGAGGCGCGACGGGCGATCTCCTACCTGCCGCAGAAGGTCGCCTTCCCCGACAGCTGCAGCGGCCGCGAGGTCGTGGACTTCTACCGCGCGCTGCGCGGCGCTCCGCCGGAGCGGGTCGGCGAGGCGCTGCGCTTCGCGAGCCTGAACGGCGCCGGCACCCGCGCCGTCGGCACCTACAGCGGCGGCATGACGCAGCGCCTCGGGCTCGCCGTCGCCATGCTGCCGCGGGCGCCGGTGCTGCTGCTCGACGAGCCCACCGCGGCGCTCGACCCCGCCGGTCTCGAGGCGTTCCACCGGCTGGCCGAGGAGAGCCGGGCCGCCGGGCGCGCGGTGTTCTTCACCTCGCACCAGCTGGGCGACGTCGAGCGCCTCGCCGACCGCTTCGCGGTTCTGGTAGAGGGCCGCCTGGTGGCTTCGCTCACTCAGCGTGAGCTGCAGGATCGGCTCTCCCAGCGCGGCGTGCTGCGTGCCCGCCTCGCCGACCCGACCCGGGCGCCGATCGAGAGCCTGCGCGCGATCGCCCCGCAGGCCCGCCTCGAGGGTGACACCCTGGTCGCCCCGTGTCCGGCGACCGTGCGGCCAGCGCTGCTCGAGGCGTTGCGCGCGAGTGGCACCGAGCTCCTGACGCTCCAGACCGAGGACGGCCGTCTCGACGATCTATACCGCGAGCTGGTCAAGGAGGCGACCTCATGACGCGCACCACCAGACGAGCGATTGGCATCCTGCTGGCGCTCGGCGCGGTGGTCGGCGCCTGCCGGTCGGGCCCGCCTCAGCCCGCCGAGCTCGACACCCGCCATGACGCCTGCGCGAGCTGCCGCATGGCGGTCTCGGACCGCCGGTTCGCGGCGCAGATCGTGGCGCCGAACGAGCTGCCGTTGTTCTTCGACGACATCGGCTGCCTGCGCGACTACCTCGCCGAGCATCCGCAGCTGCGCCCCGGCTCGATCGCTTTCGTCGCCGACCACCGCACCGGCGAGTGGGTCGCGGCGGCGCGCGCCGCCTACTCCCGCGTGGTGAGCCTGGAGACGCCGATGGGATCGCACCTGATCGCCCACGCGAGCCCCGAGTCGCGCGCCGAAGACCCGGTGACCGTCACCGGCCAGCCGCTCACCGCGGCCGATGTCTTCGGGGCGGCGGGCCCGCCGGCGGGAGCGGCGGAGGATCAACGATGAAGCCGAGCTCGCCCTTGCTGCTGTGCGCCCGCCAGGAGCTGCTGCTCGCGGTGCGCTCGCGCTGGACACAGATCTTCGCCCTGGTCTTCGCCGGCCTGGCGCTGGCGGTCGCCGCCTCGGGCTACATCCTGTCGGGCGGCAGCGGAGTGCAGGACTTCGCGCGCACCGCCGCCTCGCTCGTCCAGCTGGTGCTGCTCCTGGTACCGCTGATGGCGCTTCTCCTGGGCGTGCTGTCGCTCTACCCGGAGCGCGGCTCAGCCGAGCTCCTGTTCTCGCAGCCGGTGGCCCGCCGCACGATCCTGTTCGGCAAGCTGCTCGGCCTGTTCGCGGCGCTCGCCGCAGCGCAGGCGGTCGGCTTCGGTGCCGCTGGTTCGGTGGTGTCCGCGCGCAGCGGCGGCGAGGGGATCGGCGGTTTCGCGCTGCTCCTCGCCGGCTCCTTCGTTCTCACCGCGGTATTCCTCGGCCTCGCCGCAGTGCTGGTGACCGGCAACGGTCGCAGCCGGGCCCGCGCTCTGGCCCTCGCTCTGGTCGTGTGGTTCGCAGCGATCGTGCTGTTCGACGTCGCCGCCCTGGGCGTCGCCTCGCTGCTGCCCTCGGGGCCGGCAGCGCGGGTGCTGATCGTCGCCGTGCTGGTCAATCCCGCCGACGCGGTGCGCACCGGCGCCCTGCTCGGGGCAGAGGGCACGACGGCTTTCGGAGCCGCCTCGCTCGCCTTCCTGCGCTTCACTCGCGGGCCGCTCGGCGCCGGGCTCCTGCTCGGGTCGTCGCTTCTGCTGTGGACCGCGGTGCCGCCGCTGCTCGCCGCCTGGCGGCTCGAGCGCCGCGACCTCTAGCCCGGACCGGCCGATCGGGAACCATTTCGCGTCCCCGGCGTTCTTCATCGAGTAGGACAAATCCTTTCGGGAGGAAGCTCTCGCATGCCGAGCGCCAGTCTCATCCTGCTCTGCCTCGCTCTCGCCGGCCCCGCCGCCGCACAACCGGCGAGCGCGCCGCCCCAGCTTCCGGCCGGTCCCGCCAGCCAGCGTCTAGGCGCCTTCCTCGAGGCTTTCGGGAGCGGCGACACCGCGCGGTTGCGCGCGTTCATCCAGGCCAGCTACGCCACCGCCTCGCTCGCCGAGCGCCCCGCCGCGGAACGCGCCGCGTTCCTGCACCGAGCATTCCAGGATCAGGGCGCCTTGCGGCTCGAGAAGGTCGACGCGGCGGCCCCGGATTCGGTCGACGCGGTCGTCGTCGGGGCGGCGAGCGGCAGGCGTCTGCGGCTGCACCTCGCGGTCGATCCGACGCCACCGCACAAGATCCTCGGCGTCGGTCTCGAGACGATCGAGGAGGAGGACGAGGCGCCGCCGATCCCGCTTCCCGCGCCCCGCGACCGCGCGGCGGCCAAGGCGGTGATCGGGCGCCTGATCGGGGAAGAGGGCCGCGCCGAGCGGTTCTCCGGCAGCGTGCTGGTGGAGCTCGACGGCCGCGAGCTGGTGAGCGCCGCGACCGGCCTCGCCGATCGCTCCTCCAGCACCCCGATCCGCCTCGACACCCGGATGAACCTGGGCTCGATCAACAAGATCTTCACGCGGGTGGCGATCGCCCACCTCGCCCAGGAGGGCAAGCTCAAGCTGAGCGACCGGCTCGTCGAGCTGTGGCCGGACTACCCGAATGCCACGGTCGCCCGTCAGGTCACGGTCGACCAGCTGGTGGAGCACCGCGCCGGCCTCGGCGACATCTTCGGGCCGCGCTACGACGCGGCGCCGCCGGGAAAGCTCCTGACCCTGCGCGATTTCCTCGGCCTGTTCGTCGACCAGCCGCCGCTCTTTCCGCCCGGCAGCAGCCAGCGCTACTCGAACGCCGGCTACGTGGTGCTCGGCCTCCTGATCGAGAGGCTCTCCGGCAAGACCTACTACGAAGCGATTCGCGACTGGGTCTACCAGCCAGCCGGCATGACCGACAGCGACTCGTTCCGGCGCGACGAGAAGGTGGCGAACCGCGCGATCGGGTACACGCGCGAGAGCGCCAGCCAATCCTGGCGGCCGAACACCGACACTCTCCCGGGACGCGGCAGTTCCGCGGGCGGCGGCTACTCGACCGCTCCCGATCTGCTGCGCTTCGTCCATGCCCTGCTCGCCGACGAGCTGCTCGAGGCGGGCTGGACTGACTGGGTGCTCGGCGGCCCGGCACCGCGCGTCGGAACCGGGCCGGCAGACGTCGGACATCACACCGTCGGGGTCGGCTGGGCGGGAGGGACGCGTGGCGTCAACGCGCTGGTCGAGATCGAGCGCGGCACGATCCTGATCGTGCTCGCCAACCAGGACCCACCCGCAGCCGTCGCCCTCGGCGCAAAGATCCGTGGAATCCTGCGGCAGATCGAAAGACCGTGATCCACGTCTCGGCCAAAACCTCGAAAAACTACTCAAAAACTACTCGGCTGGCACTTCGACATGCAGGGTGATGGGGGGAGGACGCCCTCCCTGATCTGCCTGCTGGCAAGATCTCGCGACATCTTCCGGGAGGCGCCACGCTTGCCGCTCGGCGCCCCGCGGGTGCAGAATCGTCTCCGCTCGCCGTCCCGTGATCGAGCCCCCGGCTCCCGACTCCGCCGCCCCAGGCGAGCGGCGGGCTGCCGCAAACCATGCCCAGCGATTTCTCTCCCCCGCCAGCCGACCTCCTCCAGCGCGGCGTTCGCCGGGTGGCCGGCGACATCCGGCGCCGGATCGCCATCGGCATGGCCGGCTTTGGCACGCTCGCCCTGCTGCTCGCCTGGCACGGCGTCTCGATCCCACTGCGCGAGATGTGGGTCGAGTCGCACGCCACGCGGCAGGCGACGGCACGCGTCGTCGACACGTACTGGCTGGTCACCCCGCCGATCGTGCCGATCGGCGGCGAGCACGGCACGCAGGCCGCCAGCCTGCGGCTCCACACCACGCTCGCGTTCGCGGCCGACGGGAAGACGGTCGAGGCGCGTTTCGTCGCCAAGTCCGCGAGCCCGGACGACTGGTGGCGCCGCCTTCCCTCGCTCGCGGGTGCGACCACGCTGCGCACGATCGAGTTCCGCTTTCCCGCCCCGTACCTGGCGCGGCTGCGTGCCACCAAGGCCAGCTTCTGGCCCTTGCCGTGCGACGAGAAGCTGCCACTCGGCAGCGCGGGCGCCTGCGGCTCGGATTTCGACTTCTTCTGGCTGGTGATTGATCAGCCCTTGGCGGCGACCGCGATCCTGTGGCGCTACGCTCCCGGCCCGGCCGGGGTCCCGATCCGCTACCAGCCCGGAGCCCCGCGGCGCGCGCTGCCGTCGGCCTTCGCTCCGCCGCCGCTCGTGCTGCGGCTCTTCCCGATCGGCATCTTCTCGCTCTTCGGCGCGCTCGGACTGCTGTTCTTCACCTCCGGTGCGCGCCAGCTATTGCCCGCCGGTCTGCCACGTCGCTGGCACGCGGTGGTCCTCGCCGGCGCGGTTCTCATGGTGCCGATGTGGGCCGAGCTGCTGGCAGGTTTCGGCGCGCTCGTCGCGCCCAGCGCCCCCCTCGCCCTGACTTCGATCTTCCTCGACGCCATGCCCGAGATCGCCAGCGCGCAGCCGCTGCGCCCGGAGCCCTCGCCGCAGCCCGCCGACCTCGTCGCCGTGCACTGGGCGCCCGCGACCTCCGCCTACGCCGAGCTGCTCGGGCTGCTGCGTCTCGATTCCGGCGGTCGGAGCTTCGACTCTGACGACGCCGCCTACCGTGCCGTGCTCGACGCCATCGAAGCGCGGCTGCGGTCGGCGAGCGACAGTGAGGACGAGGAGATCGTGAGCTCAGCGCTCCGCCTCCTGGACCGGCACCGCCAGCGCTTCGAGGAAGCGTTGCTCGGCGGTGCAGCGGCGATTGCCACCGATCCCGCCCGCCCAGCAGCGCTCCGCCACCTGGCGAAGCGGCTGGTGTCGCGCACGCTCTCCGGCCTGGAACCCTACCCGGGCGACTTCGCCACCGCGGCGCGGGTCGACGAAGTGCGGCGCTTCGCGAGCGATCCCGACCCCGACAACGCACGACACGCCCGCCAGTACCTCGAGCGTGCAGCGCGCTACCACCGGCGCTGAGCTGCGGCGCCGAGGCATTCGCCGCTCACGGCTTCGCGGGGACCGCTTCGGCCTCGGGTGCGAAGCCCGCGCAGCGCAGGACCGGCAGGCCCGGATAGCGCACGAAGCGCGGATCGACCGCCGCCAGACCACAGCGCAAGAACGTGCTGCGCTCGGAGCTCAGAAGCTCGCGATGCCGACAGCGCCCGCACAGGCCGGGATCGAGGCCGAGACGGGCGAGGCGCTGGTCGATCGGGAGGGGCATCAGGAGGGCGTGAGGAGGATCCTCGCTCTCCCGTCTCTAGGGCCGGCAGGGCGCGCCGCGCTCGAACCGCGCCAGCTCGGCGTCGATCCTCGCCAGGTCGGTCGGCGGAAGGTGACCCGCCGCGAGATCACGCGCGACTCGCGCCGAGCGGACGGCGTCAGCGCACTGGCCCGCTTCGGCGTACGCCATAGCCAACGTCTCGGCGTGGAGCGCCGTCGGCTGCGCTTCGAAGACCGGCTTCGCCAGCTCGATCGCGCGCCCGCCGTCGCGCACGGTGGCGTCCGGGCAGGCCGCGAGCAGCCGTGCCAGGCCGTGCATGAGGAGACCACTGCGCGGCAGGGCCCGCAAACCCGCCTCGAGCCGTTCACGAGCCGCGGAGTAACGCTCGAGCCGCACGAGCGTTTCCGCCTCGCCCAGGCGCCCGGCCTCGTCGCCGGGGTCGAGCGCCGTCGCCCGCGTGTACGCGGCCAGCGCGTCCTCGAGCTGTCCGCTCTCGCGCAGCGCTCGCCCCAGGGTACGCTCGGCCTCGGCGTCGGCAGGCAGCGCCGCCACCGCCGCCCGGAGATGCGGAACCGCCTCGGCGTAAGCCCCGGCCTCGACCAGCAGCACACCGAGGTTGAGGCGCGCCGTGCCGTCTCGAGGATCGATGCCGGCGGCGGCGCGCAGCAGGTCGATCGCCGTCGCACGCTCGCCCTGCGCGACCAGTGCCGCGGCGAGGTCGACCCGCGCCTCGACGCTCTCCGGCCGTGCCGCGAGCGCGGCGCGGAAGGCTTCCGCCGCCTCCGCATAGCGACCGTTTCGATACGCGGTCTTCCCACGCGCCAGGTGCACGCGTTCGCCCTTTCTCTGGCTCTCGATCTCGTCGCGCATCGGATCGCGGGGCCTCACGCCCACCGGGCCGGCCTGGCCAAGCTCGTCCGCGGCCCGAGCCGAGTCTCCCAGGCCTCGCCAGGCCATCGCCAGCAGGTAGTGCAGGCGGTTGGCGTCGGGGGCGCCGCGCAGCGCCTCCTGGAACTCCGCGACGGCGGTGCGGAAATCACGCCGGTCGAGCGCCGCCTGCCCGAGCAGGGCATGACCCGCCGGCGAGCCCGTATCGATCGCCAGCGCGCGCCGCGCCGCATCCTGGGCCGCCGCCGAATCGCCCCGTTGACGACGGATCTCGCCGAGGTAAACCCAGGCCGCAAGGTCTTGCCGATCGAGCGCCAGCGCCCGCTCGAAGGCGGCGGCCGCAGCATCCGCCCGCCCCGCCTCCTGCTCCACCAAGCCCAGCCCGTGCTCCCAGCGTGCCGCCTGCGGCTCCAGGCGCTGGGCATTGCGCAGGCACGCCGCTGCGAGGTCGGACAGCCCGTAGGCCTGGTACAGAAGACCGAGCTCGCCGAAGGCCTGCGCAGCGCCCGCCGGCGCAGGCTCCTGCCCGAGGACGGCGCGCAGGTTGTCCTCCGCCGCCCGCATCTGCTCGCCGACCGACTTCTCGAAAGGCGCCTTGTCCGGAAAACGGACCTCGGGATCCCCGACGGCTGCCGAGGGAGACGGCGCGTCCGGCGCCGGCGGACCGGCCAGCGCGAGAAGCATGAGCAGCAACGCGGCGATCACGGCTTGCCGCCGCCCGGCTCCTGCGTCGGGCGCCCCGAGCCCTCGAGAAGCGTGGTGTAGGCGCGCAGCGGAGGGGCCGGGAAGCTCTCGCGCCTTCCGTCCGGCCACACGACGAGCACCTCGGTCACGCGCGCCGCTCCACCGAGGCCGACCAGGGCGCGCGGGTCGTTGGCCACCGCGTAGCTGCCGTCGGACGAGACCCGCCGCCGAATCGGCGGCGCGCCGTCGCGCACGATCTCGATGCGGGCGCCCGGCTCGTCCCGTAGGCCGCGCGCGCCGGCCGGCCGCCCCACGAGACGCAGGCCGAGCCATGGATTCTTGCTCCCCACCTGGTTCACCAGGAGCTGGGCCGGGCCGTTGGCCATCACCACAACCACGTCCGTGTCGCCGTCGTTGTCGATGTCGCCGAACGCCGCGCCGCGCGCCACGCCCATGCGCTGGAGCGGCGGCCCGGCTTCGGACGTCCAGTCGACGAACCGGCCACCGACGTTGCGCAGCACCTGGTTCTTCTGCGCGTAGGGGAAGCGATCCCCCCGACCCGCCTGCGTCTCGTCGAGGCGCACGGCGCCGTTCACCGCCAGGAGGTCGAGCTTCCCGTCGTTGTCGACGTCGATCCAGCCCGTGCCGAAGCCGGTGAGCGGCAGGGTCGGAGCGGCGAGTCCGAGCGCCGCCGTACGGTCCTCGAACATCCCGCGGCCGAGATTCATCCACAGCGTGCTGCCCTCACCTTGGATGTGGGTCACGAAGAGATCGATATCGCCATCGTCGTCGAAGTCCTGGGCGGCGATCCCCATGTTGGCCTGGGCGCGGCCGTCGCCGTTCAGCGCCACCCCCGCCGCCAACGCCACGTTCTCGAACCGCCAGCCGCCGAGGTTGCGCCACAGGAAGTTCTGCATCCCGTCGTTGGCGACGAAGAGATCGAGGCGGCCGTCGCCGTCGAGATCGGCGGCTACGACACCCATCCCCGACCCCGGGGTGGTGATCCCGGCGGGCAGCGAGACGTCCTCGAAGGTGCCGTCGCCGCGGTTGCGGTAAAGGCGGTCGCGCACCGGAGGAAAGCTCGACGGGCCGCAGTAGTCGCGTCGGCTGCTCGGTGCGTAGCAGACCGGGTTGTGCTGCGGGGAGAACTCGACGTAGTCGGCGACGTAGAGGTCGAGCCAGCCATCCCCGTCGAGGTCGGCGAAGCTGGCGCTCAGGCTCATCCGCTCGTCGCCCAATCCGGTGCGGTCCGTCCAGTCGCTGAAGGTGCCGTCGCCGTTGTTGTGCCAGAGCTGGTTCTTGCCGAAGTTCAGGACGTAGAGGTCCACCCAGCCGTCGTTGTCGACATCGGCAGCCGCCACCCCCATTCCGTAGCCGAGAGCGCGGATGCCGCTCTGGGCGGTGACGTCGACGAAGCGCGGCTCCGGGTTGCGCTTGCCGTTGACAATGAGGTCGTTGCGAAACAGCCGCCCACCGCCGTCCTTCGGCGCCGGCGCGCCCGGCGCCAGAGGACGGGCCTGGACGAGGAAGACGTCGAGGTCGCCGTCGTTGTCGTAGTCGAGCAGTGCCACGCCCCCGCCGACGATCTCGGGGTAGAAGTACTCGCCGGTGGCGCCGTTGTCATAGCGGAAGGTGAGGCCCCACTGGGCCGCCTGGTCGGCGAAGACCGGCGGCGCGGCGGGCGGCGGCGCAGCTGCCGCCACTCCTGCCTTGAGGATCAGCACCATCAGGGTCACCCGCCGCACCGGGCGATGGTGCAGGAAACCGGGGAATGCCGCAAGTGCGACTGCCCTCGGCGGGCGCTGCTCGAGTGCGGCCCGTCACGGGGACGACTCGACGGCGGCCTTCGAATCGGCTGGCACCTCGGGGGCGCACCTCGGGGGCGCCTGCAAGACTACTCAGACTAATCGGCTGGCACCTTCCTAGATGTCCGCCAGCTCCGCCCCGACGACGCTCGCAGCGCCGCCCCCGAGGCCTCAGCCCACCAGCAGCGGCAGTCCAATCAGGACGAGAAGGCGAAGATGGAGCGGGCGCATGCCGCTACGGGCAGGCCGCGAAAGCGGCGGTGTCCTGGACCGGCACGAAGGGCTGTCCCTGTGGGTTCGAGTAGGTCCGGTGGTTCCCGGTCGTCGTGTCGGTGACTGTCACCTCGACTTGGAGGTTCGTCAGCCCCGCCAGGAAGACCCAGTAGTTGCCGCTGCTCGCGCAGCCGTCGAGGACCTTCACCACCAGCTCGGCGTTGGACTTGTCGAAGAACCACATCTGACCGCTGTCGTTGCTACGCGGCCCGACGGCCCGCGCATCACCGGTCTGTCCGGCAGGCGTGCGGAAGCTGGCCGTGACCTCGAATCGCCCCTGCTGCAGGCGGAGCGCCCGATTGTCCGGAGTGCAGTCGCGCCGCGCCAGGGGCGGGGAAACGTATCCGGCCTCCCCGAACTCCCATGCCGGCTGGACCTCGAGGCCGCTTTCCGCGCTGTAGCGGTGAATCTGGGCGCTTCCCGTCTGGAGGATGCTCCAACCGGCGTAGAACAGACCACCGAAGAACGAAGCGCCCGCGTTCTGCGTCGTCGAGGGCGCGATCCCGGTGCGGACGGTCCCGAGGAACAGGCCCGTGTGGGGATCGAAGCGCTCCAGTTGGTAGGAGTAGCCGCCCGCCCCGGTGAGCTGCTCCCACGCGACCAGCTCGCCGGCCGAGTTCACACCCAGGCGCACCAACGAGAGCTGCTGGTGCTGCGGGTCGACGAACACGCTGCTCTGCAGGTGGAACGATGGATCGACCGCCCGGGTTGCGCCGTCGAGACGCTTCACCTCGTAGCCCGTGTTCACCCCGAAGTTCTGGAAATCGGCCGAGAGATAGATCTTGTCTTCCAGCAGCTGGGCACTCTCCGAGTAGTTCGGAGGCCCGAGGCTGGGCAGGCCCAGGCTGGCTTTGTCGATCGTCTGAATGAGCTCGCCGGTCTGCTGACTGAAGATGTGCAGGGAGTTGAAGTCATCGAGCAGGATCTCGGAGGGACGCGACATCATCGGCGAATAGAACCAGGCGTTGTCGACGTGATCCTTGCCGTAGGGTCGGAAGAGGCCCACGTAGTCACCGGTCTCGCCCTGGAAGATCTGATCGGCCGCCTGGAGGTCGCAGCGGTCGTTGACCACGACGTCGGTTCCCTCGAATTCACCGCTCTGGGGGGCGATGACATCCGGCAACCGCTGCCCCGTCGCCTCGTCGAAAGCGGCGACTCCCCAGCCGCTGCACTCGTAGATCGGAAACGTCGGCGACCGCGGCCGGCATTCGGGGCTGTAGCCGACCAAGAGCGAACTGCTCCTCGAAACCTGCGAACCGGTGAGGCCCAGGAACGCAACCGCCAAGAACGCCTTCCATCGCATCGGTGCCCCTCCGCGAGCAAGTTTCGGGGAATGATGGAGGAAACCACCTCTCCCAGGCAAGTCGGGAGCACAACCCGGCGGGACCACTTCTCGCGCCGCTAAAACTAGTAAAACTATTCAGCTGGCACCTGGAATGCGACTTTCTTGGCCTGGGAATAAACCCCTGGGGCCCCAGCGTCGTACATACCGTTGACACCTGGGACGCGCAAGCGGCCCGGCCTTCCGGGAACCCCCTCCTGGCATTCGTCAGGAGGACCGGGAACCCAAAGGCGGTCAGAACCGCTCCTCTCACACGCCCACCAACTCGAGGGGGCCGGGAAACCGGCCCCCTTCGTCTTTCTGGCCTACTCGTAGCGCAGTGCGGCAGCCGGATCGACCCGCGACGCCCGCCACGCCGGCGCCAGGCAGGCGAGCAGGTTGGCGACGACCGCGAAGGCGGCGATCGCTCCCAGGTCGCGTAGCTCGACGTGGAAGGGTACGGAGCGGATGAAGTAGATCGCCGCCACCTCGGGCGCGAACCGGATCACATGGAAGCGATCAAGCCCCCAGGAGAGACCGGCCCCGATCCCCAAGCCGAGGAGCACCCCCGCCGCCCCGAGCACTCCGCCGTAGGTCACGAACACGGCGCGTACACCACCCGGCGGCAGGCCCATCGCCTCGAGCACGCCGACGTCGCGCATGCGCTCCCGCACCAGGACGACCAGCGTCGAGGCGACGTTGAAGGTCGACACCACGACGATCAGCCCCAGCACCAGGAAGAGCATCAACTGCTGCACGCGCAGGGCGGTGTACAGCTCGCCGTTCATGCGCTGCCAGTCACTGACCAGAAAGTGCGGTCCGAGGCGCTCGGAGATGCGGTCCGCCGTCGCCGGCGCCGTCGAGGGGTCGTCCAGCCGCACTTCCCACACCGCGCCCGGCCGGCCGACCACCCGCTTCACCTCCTCGCGGTCGGCGACCGCCCAGGCGCGGTCGAACTCCGAGAAGCCGGTGGTGAAGGTCCCCACCACGCGCAGGCTGGCGAAGGCGAACCGCGGCGCGCCATCGGTCAGCCCGAGCGCCGCCCAGCGCAGGACGGTGCCGGGCTGCGCGCCGAGGCGCTGGGCAAGCTCGCTGCCGACGACGACGCCAGGCAACCCGTCGGCCGGCCGCCGCAGGTCGAAGCGGGTACCACCCAGCTGCTCGCCGCCGGGATCGACGCCACGCACCGTGACGTCGACGCCCTGCGGCAGCGCCACGCTCTCGATCGCACCGTGACCGAACACGACCGGCCGCACCTCGCGCACGCCCGGCTCGGCGCTCACCGCCGCGAGCTCCGCCGGACCGAGCTCGCGCCCGCCGAGGGGATAGACGACGATCGCCGCATTGGCACCAATCAGCTTGCGCTCGAGCTCCTGGCGGTAGCCGGTCATCAGGGCCATCGCCACGGTCATCGCGGCGACGCCGATCGCCGTTGCCGCGAGAGCGGCGCGCGCGGTGCCGGAGAGCAGCCGGCTGCGCTGGCCTCGCAGGTAGCGCCAGGCGATCGCGGCGGCGAGCCGCCAGCCACCCGGCGCCGCAGGCCCGCTCATCGCGCGGCGGCGGCGCGGGCGTCGGGCAGCGCCGCGAGGAAGCGGTCGAACAGCTCCGACGCGTCGTGCGGCCCGGGGGCCGCCTCGGGGTGGTACTGCACCGAGTACACCGGCCGGCCGGTGACCGCGAAACCCTCGAGGGTGCCGTCGTTCAGGTTGACCTGGGTCGCTTGGCAGCCGTGCGGCAGGGTCTCGGGATCGACCGCGAAGCCATGGTTCTGGCTGGTGATCGAGATCTTTCCCGACAGCAGGTTCTTCACCGGCTGATTGCCGCCGTGGTGTCCGAACTTGAGCTTGAACGTGCGGGCGCCCATCGCCAAGCCGAGCAACTGGTGGCCGAGGCAGATGCCGAAGACCGGCAGCCCCGACTCCACCGTGTCGCGCACCGTCGCGATGATCGATTCGAGCGGCTCGGGGTCGCCGGGACCGTTGGACAGCACCACGCCGTCGACACCGAGCTCGCGCGCCCGCCGCGCCGGCGTGCGCGCCGGCAGCACCATGAGGTGAGCGCCGCGCGCGGTGAGCGAGCGCAGGATGTTGGACTTGACGCCGAAGTCCCAGACCGCCAGGCGGAAGCGGGGCGTGGCACCGTCGTCGGGCGGCAGCTCGTAGGGCGCCGCGCAGGTCACTTCGTCGACCAGCGCGCGGCCCGCCATGCTCGGAAAATCACGCACCTCGGCGAGCAGCGCCGCGGCGTCGCTGCGCTCGGTCGTCACCACACCGCGCATCGCGCCGCGCTCGCGCAAGCGACGCACCACGGCGCGGGTATCGACACCCTGGATCGCCGGCACCCGATTGCGGCGCAGGTACGCGACCAGGTCCTCCTCGTTGGTGTGTCCCGAGGGCCGGCTGGTGAACTGGTGCGCGATGAAGCCCTCGACCCACGGCCGGTCGGACTCGCCGACCGCTCCGGCGGTGCCGTAGTTGCCGATGTGCGGCAGCGTCATCACCACGATCTGGCCGCGGTACGAGGGATCGGTGAGGATTTCCTGGTAGCCGGTCATCGAGGTGTTGAACACCACCTCGCCGAAGCGGGAGCCGGGCGACAGCGAGACGCCTTCGAAGACCGAGCCGTCCTCGAGCACGAGGAGCGCGTCCGAGGAGCCTGGCGGCGAGGGCGTTGGGGGATGCGACGTCATCGAGGCCGCGCTATGATAACAAACCGTCCCGCCGCTGCGGCGCGGCAAGGAGGCTCGATGTCCCGCTCCAAGCTTCTGACGATCGCCGTCCTCGCTCTGCTCCTCCCGGCCCCGCTCCTCGCCTACACGATCTACCTGAAGGACGGGTCCAGGATCGTGGCGCGGGACAAGTACAAGATCGAGAACGGCCAGGCGATCATCGTGCTGCAGAACGGCACGGAGACGATGATCAAGGCGAGCGAGATCGACGAGGCGCGCACCGCCCGGGCCAACACCTCGAACCTCGGCACCGCCTTGGTGCTCGACCAGGGCAAGCTGACCGATACCCCGGCGCCACCTCCCGCGGCACCGCCAGATCTATCGGACATGCTGGCCAAGAGCACCGTCCCGCACCGCGACCTGCCGCTGGCGCGCCGGCCCTCGGGCGTGCGCCAGGAGGCCGAAAAGGCGGGCGGCAAGACCCCGGGCGGCTTCCTGGACTTCGCCTCGTTGGCGCACAACCCCTTCGCGGCGGTCGACATCGCCACCGACATCAAGCAGGCCTGCCGCGCCTACGGCCTCGAGAACGTCGCGGTGTTTCGCGGCACTCGTCCCGACCGTGCGTTTCTCGACATCACCACCGACTCCGAGGCCTCGGTCTTCCGCACCCTGGCGATCGCCGCCAAGGTGCTGAGCGACATCCGTCAGAAATACGGCGACAAGCTCGCTGCGATCGAGCTGCTGATGACCACCACCACGCGCGACCGCGCCGGCCAGTTCGTGATCACTCCCGAACAGGCGGCCGACCTGATCGCCAAGAAGGTCGACATCCCGACGTTCTACGTCCAGAACGTGCAGTTCTGACGACGACGGGCCGATCGAACAGTTCCTTCCACCTGCTGCCCCGCGGGGTGGGCATCTCCCTCCCCATTCGAGCATGGAGCGCGCGCCGCCCGGGCCTACGTTGAAAAGGGGAGAGGCTCCTCGGGCCGGTGCTCCGAGCGGGCCTCGGAGAGGGATCCCGGACCGCCAAGGACGGCGGCAGCGACTGGAGGTCAGCCATGAAGGTACAAGAGATCATGACGCGCGACGTACGGGTGTGCAGTCCCGACGCCGATCTCGCGACGGTGGGCAAGCTGATGGGTGCGCTGATGGGTGCCAGCCGTTTCGGCTGCGTGCCGGTGACCGAGAACGGCAAGGTGGTCGGCATGATCACCGACCGCGACATCTGTCTGGCGCTTGCGACCCGCGACGTAAAGCCCTCGAAGCTCCTCGCCAAGGAAGTGATGACCAAGGACGTCCACGCGCAGCATCCCGATCAGGACATCCGCGTCGCGCTGGAGACCATGCGGCGGGTGAGGGTGCGCCGACTGCCGGTGATCGACGACCACCACCAGCTGCAGGGCATCGTGTCGCTCGACGACGTGGTGCTGCATGCGCGGGGCGTGGAGACCCCGGGGTTCTCGGGCCCTTTGTTTGCGGACGTGGCGCTGACTCTGAAGGCAATCTGCGAGCCGGCGAAGAAAGCGGCGTAGCAGACTCGCCACGGATCGGCGTCCCGCGATCGAGCGCGGCGCCGGCGCCCATCGTCCTCGCGCTGACCGGTGATCTGATGCTCGGCCGCGAGGCCGGGCCCGAGATCGTGCGCCACGCTCCGGAATGGTGCTGGGGCGACACATTACCCTTGCTGCGTGGGGCGGACGCGGTCTTCGGTAACCTCGAGTGCGCGCTCTCGACGAATCCTCAGCGCTGGAAGCGCACGCCGAAAGCGTGCCACTTCGTCGGGCCGCCGGAGGCGACGGCGGCGCTCCGCGCTGCCGGCGTGCGCTTCGTGAGCCTGGCCAACAACCACATCCTCGACGCCGAGGAGCAGGGCCTGCGCGACACGCTCGGCTACCTCGAGGCGGCGGACATCTCGTACGCGGGAGCCGGCGAGGATCTCGCCGCCGCCGAGCGCCCGGCCACGTTCGACGTTGCCGGCCTGCCGGTCGCCGTGCTCGCCGCGACCGACACCGAGAAGCCGTATGCGGCGACGGTGCGCCAGCCGGGAACCAACCACCTGGCTCTCGACCCGCCGGCGCCGTCGGTCACTCGGGTGGCCGCGGCGGCGGCAGCGGCGCGCGCCGCCGGCGCTCGGTTGGTTGTGCTGGCGCTGCACTGGGGCGAGACGATGGTCGAGAGCCCGCCTCCGGAACACCGCAAATTCGCGGCGGAGTGCCTCGCCCGCGGCGTCGACATCGTGTACGGTCACTCGGCCCGCCTCAACCAGGCGGTCGAGCGCTACGGCGACGGGCTCATCCTGTACGACACCGGCGCTCTCCTCGACGACTACGAGCCCGATCCCTGGCTGCGCAACGACTGGTCGTTCCTGTACCTCGTCGAGCTCGAGCCGGACGGCGCTCTGCGCCGGCTGCGCCTCGTGCCGCTGCGCCTGCACCGCGCTCGCGTCGGGCTTGCTCAGGGCGCCGAGAACGACTCGATCCTGGCCCGCATGGAACGGCTGTGCGCCCCTCTGCGTATGCCGCTGCGCCGCACTGCGGAGGGACTCGAGCTCGACCTGCGCGCGGCGCGACCAGGGCGGATAGCCGCGACGGGCTGAGGGCGGGGGATCGAGCCTGGCAGATCGAGGCGCCCGATAGAGCGCGATCGAGCTGGCGATCGAGGTGCCGATCCACCCGATCGAGGTGCTGCGATCGAGGCGCTGCGGTCGAGGTGCCATCCGCTTCGGGCGCTTCGAGCGGAGTGCTCGAGCGGAGTGCCGAGCGGTGCCACCCGATTCGGAGAGATTCGGAGAGCAAGATTCGGCGTGTCCTTCACGTCCTTCCCGGACAGACATGGCACGCCGAATCCGCTACTTCCGACCCGGAAGCCTGGTCGAAGTCACCACCCGCACCTTCCAGAGCCGACTGCTTCTGCGCCCGGGAGCCGCCCTCTCGGAGATCATTCTTGGCATCTTAGGTCGCGCCCAGTGCCTCTACGATCTGCAGATCCACGCCTTCGTCTTTCTTTCCAACCACTACCACCTGCTCTGCAGCCCCACCGACCCCCAGCAGCTCGCGAGCTTCATGTGTTTCTTCAACTCCAATCTCGCCCGCGAGGCCGGCCGCCTGCACGCCTGGAACGGGAAGCTCTGGAGCCGCCGCTATCAGGCGATTCCGGTCAGCGGCGAGCTCGCCGCCCAGGTCGCGCGCCTGAGATACCTGCTCGCCCACGGCACCAAGGAGGGCCTCGTCCTGACTCCGAGCGCCTGGCCCGGAGTCCATTGCCTCCATGCTCTCCTGGACGATGCGCAGCTGCGCGGCCTCTGGTTCGATCGCTCCACTGAGTACGAAGCCCGCCGCCGCGGCCTCGAGGTCTGCGCCCACGACTTCGCCACGCTCGAGACGGTGACCCTCACGCCGCTGCCGTGCTGGCATCACCTCTCGGCGCCGGAGATCCGTACCCGAATCGCCGAGCTTGTCGAAGGAATCGAACGCGATGCCCGCCGTCTGCAGCGTGAAACGGGCCGCGACCCGCTGGGGCCGGACTTCGTCCTCTGCCAGAACCCCCACCTCGAGCCGCTGCGCAGCAAGCGCGCCCCGGCCCCCTTCGTCCACGCCGCCAGCCGCAAGGCGCGCAAGGCGCTGCTCGACGCCTACCGCATCTTCCTCGCCGCCTATCGCACCGCCTCGGAGCGGCTGCGCAGCGGCGACCTCTCAGCCAGCTTCCCGAGTTTCTGCTTCCCGCCCCCGCTCCCGTTCGCCCGCGGACCGGCCAGCGCAATCGTCAGCTAGTTGATGGCTTCGGAGGACCGACGACTGGAAGGACCGAGCGTGAGGCGGCTCACCGCGGCGGCCGTCCGCGCGCGAGGCCTTTCGCCACGCATGGTTGGGCGCACTTCGCGCCACGGCGCGGCCTTCACTCTGAGCGCAAGCTCAGGCAACTAGGCGGTGCCGCACCGCACTGGCCGCTACAGGCGCCTCCGTGTGCGCTCTGCGTGCACTTTCTTCCCCGAGGCGCCCGGCAGCCCATCTCGGCGTCCCCGAGGCGCATGGCACCTCATTTGGCGTCCCCGAGGCGCATGGCACCTCATTCGGAGCCAGCGCAATCGTCAGCTAGTTGATGGCTTCGGAGGACCGACGACTGGAAGGACCGAGCGTGAGGCGGCTCACCGCGGCGGCCGTCCGCGCGCGAGGTCTTTCGCCACGCATGCCTGGGCGCACTTCACACCACGGCGCGGCCTTCACCCTGAGCGCAAGCTCAGGCAAGTAGGCGGTGCCACACCGCGCTGGCCGCTACAAGCGCCTCCGTGTGCGCTCTCCGTGCACTTTCTTCCCCGAGGCGCCCGGCAGCCCATCTCGGCGTCCCCGAGGCGCATGGCACCTCATTCGGGCAGCACCTCATTCGGGCAGATCCAGCAGAAGGTCAACCGGGCACGCCTCAGACGTGGAACAGGTACACCTATGCCGCAGGAAATCCAGCAATCCGGGTCGATCCGCTTGGACTAACGCTGGAGGCCTTCTATCTGGCGACAGGGAACTTCGATTCCCTTAGCGAAGC
>JBLMYC010000003.1:0-9809 GCA_050258075.1 Acidobacteriota bacterium | reverse complement strand
TGACCGGCGACTCCGCCGGCCTGCTCAACAGCCAGCGCCTGAAGGGCATCCACCTGGCGATGAAGTCGGGCATGCTGGCGGCGGAGACGATCTTCGAGGCGCTGCGCGCCGGCGGGGCGACCCGCGAGCGTCTGGCCGAGTACCCGCGCAAGGTCGAGACCAGCTGGATCCGGGAAGAGCTCTGGGAGGTGCGCAACTTCCATCAGGCGTTCGACCACGGCGTGCTCGCCGGCATGTTCCAGGCGGGGGCAGGGATGATCACCGGTGGCCGCGGCTGGGGGCTGCGCGATCGCCTGCCGTCGCATGCCGGCCATGAGCATCTGCTGCGCCTGGACTCGGCGGCCGGCCGCGCCCTCGCCCCGCCGCCGCCGGTCGCCTTCGACGGTCGCCTGACTTTCGACAAGCTCGCCGACGTCTACAACTCGGCGACCGCGCACGAGGAGGACCAGCCGGTCCATCTGCGCGTCGCCGACCTCGAGCTGTGCGTGACCCGTTGCACCCGGGAGTTCCAGAACCCGTGCCAGCGCTTCTGCCCCGCCGCTGTCTACGAGATGGTCGACGACCCCGGCGCCAGGCACGGCCGCCGCCTGCAGATCAACGCCAGCAACTGCGTGCACTGCAAGACCTGCGACATCATGGATCCTTACCAGATCATCACCTGGGTCCCGCCCGAGGGCGGCGGCGGTCCGAACTACGGACGCATGTAGAGCCGGAGACGAGATGCGCGACTTTCTCGCCGGAGCGCTGCTGGCTGCACTCCTAGCATTCCCCCAGCCAGCGGCGGCCGCGAATGCCGCTCCCGCGCTCGATGCCGCCGCGCAGGCCGCGATCGACCGCCTGTTCGCCCGCCAGGTCCATCCCGACGGCCCCGGCTGCGCGCTGCAGGTGGCGCGCGACGGCGAGGCGGTCCTCGCGCGCGGCTACGGGATGGCCAATCTGCAGTTCTCGATTCCCAACGGGCCGGACGTCGTCTATCCGATCGGCTCGAACAGCAAGCAGTTCACGGCGATGGCGATCCTGCTCCTCGCCGAGGAGGGCAAGCTCTCACTCGACGACGACATCCGCAAGTTCCTCCCCGACTTTCCGGTCTACGGGGCGCCGGCCACTCCGATCCGAATCCGGCACCTGCTGTTCCATACCTCCGGCCTGCGCGATTACCAGGCGCTGCGCTTCCTCGCCGGCGTGCCACCCGAGCGTCTCGAGCGGGCCGAGATTCTCGGCCTGCTGCGCCGTCAGCGCGGGCTCAACTTCCCGCCCGGCACGAAGCACTCCTACAGCAACGCCGGGTACGTGCTGCTCGGATCGATCGTCGAGAAGATCACCGGCAAGAGCCTGCCCGACTTCGCCGCCGAACGGATCTTCGCGCCGCTCGGCATGACCCACACCCTGTGGAGCGAGCGCTCCGACGTCGTGGTGCCGCGCGGCGCGGCACTCTACATGGGCGACCACGACGACGGCTACCAGATGAAGACCGCGGCCTCGCTGGCCGGAAGCGGCGGCATCTGGACGACGACGGGCGACCTGCTCCGGTGGCTCGACAACTGGCGCCACAACCGTCTCGGCCGC
The DNA here is from genome assembly GCA_050258075.1 of Acidobacteriota bacterium. Classification (GTDB taxonomy): domain Bacteria; phylum Acidobacteriota; class Thermoanaerobaculia; order Multivoradales; family JAGPDF01; genus JBLMYC01. The sequence goes on along the minus strand of JBLMYC010000003.1, from coordinate 8,243 downwards.
GGCTCGGCAGGGCTCGTCGCCCAAGAGCTCTCGCGCGGTGCGCTCGACGACGGCACGCCGATCGACTACGGCTTCGGTCTGTTCCACGACGTCTACCGCGGCAAGCCGATCCTCTGGCACGCCGGGGTGGGCAGCGGCCACGTCGGCGACATCGTGGTCTTCCCGCAGCAGAACGTCTCGATCGTCTGCCTGTGCAACACCCATGTCGACAGCCGCGCCCTGACCCGCCAGGTCGCCGACGTCGTCCTCGGGTTGCAGCCGCCGGCGGCGAGCCCCGCCGCGGCGGCCGGGCCCGTGGTTGCGGAGCGCTTCCTCGACCTGGCGCCCGCTGCCCGGGAACGCTTCGCGGGTCGCTACCGCAACCCGGTGAGCGGCACGGTGTTCCGTTTCGCGGCCGAAGCGGACCGCGTGGCGCTCTACGTGGGAACGATGCGGATCGCGCTGCGTCCGGTCGGCGCCGACGAGCTGCGCAGCGTCGACCCCGATCTCGGCTGGCACCTGCGCTTCGAGCCGGTCGGCGCCAGCGCGCCACAGACCGTCAGGCTCTTCCAGGACGGCAAGCAGACCGCGCAGTACCGGCGCCTGCCGCCACCGCCAACAGCCGACGTGCTGCGCACCTATGCGGGGAGCTATTTCAGCGAGGAGCTGCAGGCGACCTACACGCTGGCGGTCGAGGGCGACAGCCTGGTGCTGCACACCCCGGTGCAGCCGAACGGCGAGCTCGAGCCGCTCGCCCCGGACGCCTTCGTGCTGAGCTCGCCCTGGTTCTCCGTCGAGTTCGCATTCGCGCGGCAGAAGGGCGCGCCGGCGGTCGTCAGTGGCTTCGAGGTGTCAACGGGAGAGGCCGACCACATCGCGTTCCGGCGCCTGCCGGATTGCGCCTCGCCTCCCCCGGCGTCGCACTGAGGGTCAAGCCTCCGGACGGATGACGCAGTCCCCGGAACCGGTCGAGACCCGGATGCGGGTGCGCCCATCGCCGCGCCGCGCGCCGTAGATCTCGCGACCCTTCTTCTTGTACAGCGCGTCGCTGTAACCGACGTCCAGGTCGCCGCTGCCCTGGTCGGCCTCGAGGTCGAACGAGGCGTCCGCGCCGGCGAGGAAGCGCACCGAGCCGCTGCCGGTCTCGACCACGATGTCGCGCGCCTTGGCGAGCGAGCTCTTCAGGGTCACGTCGCCCGAACCGGTGTCGCCTTTGAAGGTCTCGATCTCCACTCCGTCGATTCGGATGTCGCCCGAGCCGGTGTCGGCGACGAGCTGCGCCACGCTGCCGCGCCCGAGCCGCACGTTGCCGGATCCGGTGTCGGCGGTGAAGCGCTGCGCGGTGACCTGGCGCACCTCGACGTCGCCCGAGCCGGTGTCGACCTTGCCGTCGCCGGCCAGCGACTCGATGCGCACGTTGCCCGAGCCGGTGTCGACGCCGACCGCCGCCTTGACGTCGCCGAGCGTGACGTCGCCGCTCCCGGTATCGATCATGAGCTTGCCCGAGAAGGCCGTGAGATCGACGTCGCCGGAGCCGGTGTCGATCCCGAGGTCGCCCTCGAGGCTGCCACCCTTGACCGCGCCGATTCCGTTGCGCACCACCAGCGCGCCCTGCGGCGGCACCTCGATGCGCAGGTCGGCCCACAGGGCCGGAGCGTCGGAGCGCGGCCGCGAGTAGACCGTCACCCGGCGGCCGCGGAACTCCACGTCGCTCCGGCTGCCATCCCAGAACCCGTGACCGCCGCCGCGCGCCGGATAGGCAAAGCTGCGGTAGTCCTCGACCGGGTAGGACAACGCCATCTCCGGGCGGCCCTTGCGGTCCCGGCTCTCCACCCAGCTCATGCCGTCCACCACCCGACGGGTGGTCGCCGCGTCACCGAGGTCGCCGTGAATCGTCGCCTCGATCACCACCGCACCGGCCTTGCCCTGGACCAGCTCGACCGCGCCCGCCAGATTGGCCAGCCGCAGGGTCTCGCTGCCCGACAGGTCGAGGCTCTGCCGATAGGTCCGCGAGTAGGTATCCGCCCCGGCCGCCGCCGCCGGCAGCAAGATCGCCGCCAGGGCCGCGGTCACGGTCAAGAGAGTCAGGATCCGGGTGTCTCGCCGCATGGAGGTCTCCTTCTGGAGACCTTTACGGCCGTGCAGCGGAAAAGTTACACCGCCAGAGCTCACCGCTCCGGTTCACTTGTCCGGTCGCTTGTTTCGGTCCGAGGAGTCCTACTGACCGTTGGTCACTCAGCCCAACGGCGCATCAGGATAGCGCCGTTCGTGCCGCCGAACCCGAAGGAGTTCGTCAGCCCCACCTCGAGCCGGGCCGGCCGCGCCTGGTTCGGCACGAAGTCGAGGTCGCACCCCTCGCCCGGATTCTCCAGGTTGATCGTCGGTGGCAGGATCTGGTCGCGGATCGCCAGCGCCAGGATGCCCGCCTCGAGCCCGCCGGCGGCGCCGAGCAGGTGGCCGGTCGCCGACTTGGTCGACGACACCGCCAGCTTGGAGGCGTGCTCGCCGAAGACGTCGTGGATCGCCTTGACCTCGGCGGTATCGCCGAGCGGCGTCGAGGTGCCGTGGGCGTTGATGTAGTCGACGCTCTGGGGGGCGAGATCGGCGTCGGCGAGCACCTTGCGCATCACCGAGGAAGCACCGAGGCCCTCCGGGTGGGGCGCCGAGATGTGGTACGCGTCGGCCGACATGCCGTACCCCACGATCTCGCAGTAGATCGGCGCGCCGCGCCGCCGGGCGCCCTCGAGCTCCTCGAGCACCACGATTCCGGCACCCTCGGCGAGCACGAAGCCGTCGCGATCGCGGTCCCAGGGCCGGGAAGCATGCTCCGGGTCGTCGTTGCGCTGCGACAGGGCACCCATCGCCGCGAAGCCCGCCAGCGCCAGCGGCGTCACCACGCTCTCGGTGCCGCCGGCGATCATGGCGTCGGCGTAGCCGTGCTGGATCAGCCGGAAGGCGTCTCCCACCGCGTGCAGCCCGGTGGTGCAGGCGGTGCAGGGAGCGCTGTTCGGGCCGCGCGCCCCGTAGCGGATCGAAATCTGGCCGCCGGCGAGATTGACGATCAGCCCGGGAATGAAGAACGGCGACACCCGGTCCGGGCCCTTCTCCACCAGAGTCGTGTGCATGCGCTCGATCAACGGCAGGCCGCCGATCCCCGAGCCGACGACGACCCCGACCCGATCGGCGTTGTCCTCGGAGATGCGCAGACCGGAGTCCTCGAGCGCGAACCTCGCCGCCGCCAGGGCGTAGTGGATGAAAGTGTCGGACTTCTTGACCTCCTTCTTCTCCACGAAGTCGGTCGGATCGAAGCCCTTCACCTCGCCCGCGATCCGGGTCGGATAGGCCGAGCAGTCGAAGCGCGTCAGCGGGCCGACCCCGCTCTTGCCGGCGAGCAGGCCCTGCCAGGTCTCGGCGGTGCCGACCCCGAGCGGGGACACCAGCCCGACTCCCGTGACGACGACGCGTCGACGTTCGCTGTGCATCTCGATCCGTTCAGGCGGGGGAAACCGCCGGGCTCAGTTCTTCGACCCGGCGTGCTGTTCGATGTAGTCGATCGCTTCCTTGACGCGGCCGATCTTCTCGGCGTCCTCGTCCGGGATCTCGATCCCGAACTCCTCCTCGAACGCCATGACCAGCTCGACGATGTCCAGCGAGTCGGCGCCCAGATCGTCGGTGAAGCTGGCCTCCGGCGTCACCTCGTCGGCCTCGACGCCGAGCTGCTCCACGATGATGCTCTTGACCTTCTCCGCAACCGACATGCTCGATGCCCTCCTTGGGGATATGGATTCTGCGACTCCGAACCCTGGGTTTCTAACACACTCCGGCGGGGCGAGTCCAACGCCGCGGCCCCTAGATGTACAGCCCGCCCGACACGTTGAGCACGTGGCCGGTCACGTAGCCGGCCTCCTCGCTCGCCAGATAGAGGACCGCGGCGGCGATGTCCTCGACCTTGCCCAGGCGCTCGAGCGGGATCTGCCGGAACAGGCCCGCGCGCACCTCCGCCGAAAGCGACTCGGTCATCGCCGTCTCGACGTAGCCCGGGGCGACCACGTTCACCGTGATGCCGCGGCTGCCGAGCTCGCGGGCGAGCGACTTGGAGAACCCGACGAGGCCGGCCTTGGCGGCTGCGTAGTTCGCCTGCCCGGCATTGCCCATCAGGCCGACCACCGAAGAGATCGAGATGATCCGCCCGGCGCGGCGCCGCAGCATGCCCTTGGCGAGCTCGCGGGTGACGACGAAGGTGCCGGTCAGATTGGTGCGCAGCACCTCCTCCCACTGCTCCAGGCTCATGCGCAGCAGCAGGTTGTCGGCGGTGATGCCGGCGTTGTTGACCAGGATGTCGATCGCCGACCACTCCGCGGGCAGGGTCTTCAACCGCTCGGCGATCGCCGCCGAGGCCTGGAGGTCGAGCTCCAGCACGTGCGCCGCACCGCCCGCCGCGGCGATCTCGCCGGCCAGCGCCGCGAGCTTGCCGGCGCTGCGCGCCGCCACGACCACACGCGCGCCGCGCGCCGCCAGGGTGCGTGCCACCGCGGCGCCGATCCCCTGCGAGGCGCCGGTGACGAGCGCCGTCTTTCCGGTCAGTCGGAACATGGTTTCTTCCTCCTCGCTCAAACCGCGCGCAAGGCCCGCAGCTCGCCGAGCGCCGCCGGCTCGGCCAAGCTGAAGGCCTGGGCGCCGGGCACGATGCGCTTGATCAGGCCGCTCAGCACCGCGCCCGGCCCGATCTCGACGAAGATCGAAACGCCGCTCGCCGCCAGGCGCTCCACCGACTCCACCCAGCGCACCGGGCCGTCGACCTGGCGCACCAGGGCGTCGCAGGCCGCGGCGCCGGACTCGACCGCGGCGGCGTCGACGTTGCACACCACCGGCACCTCCGGCTCGCGAAAGACGGTGGCCCGCAGCAGCGGCTCCAACCCCTCGCGGGCCGGCCGCATCAGCGGCGAGTGGAACGGCGCCGACACCGGCAGCGCCAGGGCCCGCTTGGCGCCGCGCTGCTTGGCGAGCGCCATGGCGCGTTCGACGGCGGCGCGGTGCCCGGCGATCACGGTCTGCTCCGGCGAGTTGTAGTTGGCGACCGCGCAGACCTCCGCCCCATCGCTCGCCGCCACCGCCACCTCGCGCACCGCCGCCGGGGCGAGACCGAGGATCGCCGCCATGGCGCCCTCGCCCACCGGCACCGCGGCCTGCATCAGCTCGCCGCGCCGCCGCACCAGGCGCAGGGCGTCGGCGAAGGCGAGACTGCCGGCGGCGACGTGCGCCGAGTACTCGCCCAGGCTGTGGCCGGCCATCGCCACCGGCGCGATGCCCTCGTCGGCGATCGCACGATGGATGGCGACCGACACCGCGAGGATCGCCGGCTGGGTGTTGCGAGTGAGCTGCAGGTCCGCTTCCGGACCCTCGAAGCACAGGCGGGAGAGCGGCTCGCCGAGCGCCGCGTCGGCCTCGGCGAAGGCGCTGGCCGCCGCCGGATCCGCCGCGGCCCAGGCCTTGCCCATGCCGGCCTTCTGCGAGCCCTGGCCGGGGAACACGAATGCGACGCTTGCGGACATCAGGCTGGCCCTCGCTCCGACGCCGGCCGCGCGCTGGCTATGCCGAGGTGGCGGGGCCCTGGACGACCCGCTGTTCCTCGGCGTGCAGCTCGGCGACCTTGGCGCGAATCTTGTTGTGGAGATCGGCGGCGCAGAACTCCACCGCGCGCCGCACCGAGTTCTTGATCGCTTTCGGGCTCGACCGGCCGTGGCCGATGAAGCAGCCCCCCTCGACGCCGAGCAGCGGCGCGGCGCCGTACTCGGCGTAGTCGAGGCGGCGCTTGAACTCATCGAACGCCGGCTTGGCCAGCAGATACCCCAGCTTCCTGCGCGCGCTGCGCTGCAGCTCATCGCGCAGCATCTTGCCGAACAGGCCGGCCATCGACTCCGCCGCCTTGAGCACGACGTTGCCGACGAACCCGTCGCACACCACGACGTCGACCTGGCCGTTGAAGAAGTCGCGACCCTCGCAGTTGCCGACGAAGTTCAGACCGGTCGTCTGCAGGACGCGGAAGGTCTCGCGGGTCAGGCCGCTGCCCTTGACGTCCTCCTCGCCGATCGACAGCAGGCCGATGCGCGGCGCGGGCGTGCCGAGCACCTCCTGGGCGTAGAAGTGCCCCATGACCGCGAACTGGCGCAGGTGCTCGGGCTTGCTGTCGACGTTGGCGCCGACATCGAGCACCACCGTGCGCCCGCTGCGGTTCGGAAACACCGCGGCGAGCGCCGGCCGGTCGACGCCGGGGATCGTGCCGATCACCATCTTGGCCGAGATCATCACCGCCCCGGTGTTGCCGGCCGAAACCATCGCTTGCGCCCTCCCCTCGCGCACCAGCTCGGCGCAGATGCGGATCGAGGAGCGGCGCTTCTTGCGGATCGGGGTGATCGGCGGTTCGTCCATGCCGACCACCTCGTCGGCGTGCACGACCTCGATGCGGCCACGGTGGTCGCCAAGCCGGTCGAGCTCGGTCTGGACGCGGGCCTGGTCGCCCACCAGCAGCAAGCAGGCTCCGTCCTCGACGGCGGCCTGGAAGGCGCCTTCGACGACGGCGCGCGGCGCGTAGTCGCCGCCCATCGCGTCGACCGCGATCAGCATCTGCGTCCTCGCTCGGCGGGAGGGGTTACCGATTCAGGCGGCGGCGCGGCCGCCAGCGGCGCACGCTAGACGTTTTCTTTCGCCTGCACGACCTCGCGACCGCGATAGTGGCCGCAGTGCGAACAGGCGCGATGCGGCAGCTTCGCTTCCCCGCAGTTCGGGCACACCGAGGTCGCGGGCGTGGCCAGTGCATCATGGGCGCGCCGCTTGTCGCGGCGGGCCTTGCTATGACGTCGCTTTGGGTTCGGCATCGTCGATTCCCTTCACTTGTCGTCCATCCGCTCGCGCAGCGCCGCGAGCGCCGCCCAGCGCGGGTCGGACCGCTTCTGCTCGCAGCCGCAGGGGCCGAGATTCAGGTCGGCGCCACACTCCGGGCACAGCCCGGCGCAGTCCGACCGGCAGAGCGGCTTCATCGGTATGTTGAGCTGCAGCTGCTCGTGCAGCAGCGGCTCCGTATCCAGCTCCTCGCCCGCGACGTGCAGCACTCCGAGGTCACGCTCGTGCAGCTCGTGCTCGCCGGCGACCGGCTGCGGTCCCTCGACGAAGATCATCAGCTGCACGTCCGCCGCCACCGCCTGCGTGGTCGGTTTCAGGCAACGGTTGCAGGCGAGCGTCTGCTCGTAGGACAACCGCGCCTTGAGATAGAAACCGGGGTCGGCGTACACCACCTGGCCGCGCCAGGTGACCGGCCCCAGGCGGACCAGCTCGGGCCGATCCAGCGCCGCGAGCGGAACTTCGCAGGTTTCCTGCCAGACAAAGGGCTCGTCGCGTACCTGATCCAGCCGAATCCGCATGGCAAGCCCTCCCTGTCCGGCGCCCAAAGGCTATCGGCTGGCGCCGGGAGTGTCAATCCGGCGCCGTGCCCGGAAGCAGGCGGAGGCGGAGGCCCGCCGGATCGTGGAAGATCGCGAGCTCGGCCTCGCGCACGCCGCGCAATCCGCGCAGAACGCGCTGGACGTCCCGCCAGCGCCGCATCTCGCGCTCCGGGAGAAGCGGCAGCGCGCGCAGCGCCGTGTCCAGGGGTGCGAGCCGGTCGAGGGCGGCGCGCGGCGCCAGCCAGATGCCCAGCGCGAGCCGATCCAGGCCGGGAAGCAGCCGGCCGACCGCGGCCGCGCGCTCGAGACCCGCGGGGTCGAGAGCCCGGAACCGCCAGTCTCCCGCCGTGCCTTCCTGCGTCTGGATCCCGAGGGCGTGGAACAGACTCTCACCCGGCAGGCGGAAGCCGAGGCCGGAAACCGGCACCACGACCGCGGCTTCCGGCAGGTCGGCCGCGGTCTTTCCGCTCGGCAGCAGGATCCAGGCGCCACGCGGACCTGTCGGGCGCAGCGCGACGCACAGCGCCGGCAGGTGTTCGGGCCCGGTCGGCCGACCGGGCGGACCCGGCGTCCCGCCGACCAGCTCGAGCTCGCCACCCGCCGCCCGCCGCAGCGCGTAGCTCCCCGCTGGTAGTTCCTCAACCGACCGCTCGAGCTCGAAGCGAGCCAGGGCGGGCGGGGCGCCAACCGCCGCCGGCAGATCGTCGAGCACCGTGGGGTCCGAGCTCACCCGCCACAAGGTGCCGCGCCAGGAGACCGTGAGCCTGCGTCCGCCGCTGTCCACGACGCCACCGCCCAGCCACGGGTTCCCGGCCAGCTTGCCGG
>JBLMYC010000002.1:0-5186 GCA_050258075.1 Acidobacteriota bacterium | reverse complement strand
GCGCATGTGCACCAGATCGGCATGCTCGCCCAGCTCTGCGTCGGCGAAGCGATCGTGACCGCGGTGCGCGAGGCCGACGGTTTCGGCCTGCTGCCCGCGGTGCGCGACCTGCGCTGAGCCACAGCCTGCCGCGGCGCAATTGCGAGCCGTCGCCGGAATGCGTACCATCGCCGCATCCGGACGTCCTCCACGGTGCCCGAACCGCCACTCCGCCGCGAGTCGCCCGCCGCGCCGCTCGTCGCCGCCGGCGCTTTCCTCGCCCTGCTGCTCGCGCCGCTCCTGCCCGGCGTCGCCCCGCACGGGCTACTGCCGGAACCGTGGCTCCTCGCCCTCGCCGCCCTGCTCGCCACGGCCGGCGCCCTGCACCGGCCAGCCCCCGGCCTGGCGCTCGGCGTCGGCACGGCGGCGTTGCCGCTCGTCGCGCTGCGCTGCGGTCCGCTCCCCGCCGCGTGGCTCGCCGCGGTCGCCACCCCGCTCGCCCTGGTCCTCCACCGGCGCTACGGGCGGCTGGCGCCGGCGGCGCCCCCCGAACGCCGCGGCCCGCTGCGCCTGTTTGGCGAGGCGATGCGCTCGGCGCTGCCCGCGCTCGGCGCCGGCGCGCTTCTCGCCCAGGCACCGCGTCCGTTCGCGCTCGCGGCGCCCGGCGTCGGTCTGGCCATCCTTCTCGCCGCTCTCGCCTGGGCGGCGGGGCTCGCCGCTTTCGATGCGGCGACCAGCCAGCCCTGGACCTGGACCGTCGCCGGGCGCCGGCTCGCCGAACGCTGGCCCGGACTGCTCATCGAGGCGACGTGCTTTGCGGCCGGTGCTCTGGTCGCAGCGGTCGCGGATGGGATCGGAACCGCTGCGGCGCTCCTCCTCCTCACCGCCCTCGCTGCGCTCGCTGTCGAGGCGGCGCGTCACGCCCGGCTGCTCGGCCTGACCGAGCGCCGCGCCGACGAGCTGCAGCGCCTGACGCGCGCCACCGAGCGGGTGCGTGCCCAGGGCACGCCTCTGCGCCACGTCGCCGAGCAGATCCGGGTCGAGTGCCGCAACCTGCTGCCGTTCGACTGGTACGAGTTCGAGAGTGCCGGCGGCGAGGAGACGCCATCGCGCTGGAGCGCCGGCCCCGATGGCGCTCTGCGCGAAGGCCCCGCCGCCCCCGGCGCCGCACCGCCGCCCCTCCCCGGCTTCCACCGCCGCGGCTCCTGGGAGCTGATCGAGCGCGAGCTGCGCGCCGAGGGCGAGCCGCTGGCGCGCCTCCGGCTGTGGTGCGACGCGCGCCGGCTCGAGCCCGCCGGCCAGCAGCTGCTCGACGAGCTGCTGCCACAGATGGGCGCTTCGGTGCACCGCGCGCTGCTCGACCGCGAGGCCAAGCACGACCCGCTGACCGGAGTCGCCGTGCGCCGCGTGCTGGAGTCGCGCCTCCAGGCGGCGTTCGCCCATGCCAGCGAGGAGGGCGGCGCCCTGGCGATCGTGATGTGCGACCTCGACCACTTCAAGCGCATCAACGACACCCACGGTCATCACGCCGGGGACCTGGCGCTGGTCGAGGCGGCACGCGCCCTGGATCAGACCCGGCGCGAGGCGGATCTGCTCTGCCGTTACGGCGGCGAGGAGTTCACCCTCCTGCTCGAGGACACCGACGGCTCGACCGCGCTGGTCGTCGCCGAGCGCCTGCGCCGCGCGGTCGAGGCGATCGACCTGCGGGTCGAGGGCCGCGCGATTCCGCTCGGCCTCTCGGCCGGCGTCGCCGCCTTTCCCGAGCTGCATGTGAAGACCGGAGGGGAGCTGATCCTGCTCGCCGACGAGGCGCTGTACCAGGCCAAGCGCAACGGCCGCAACCGCTGCCTGCTCGATGAAGGCGGCGGCCGCTATCGAGATCCGGCCGGCGAGGAGCTGGTCGTCGCCGAGCGCCAGCCGCCGAAGCCGCCGCAGATCTTCGCCTGAGCGGCGCGGCCGCCGCCCCCCGGGACGCACGCCCCAAGGCCCGGTTCCCCTCGGCTCTCAGGGAAGCATTCATTGGAGGGCGCCTCGGACCAGGCCTCGGGGCGTGCGTCCCCGGGGCGCTGCTACAATCCCTGCTCCTGGCCCGTCCAGAATCAACTTCGCTGTCCGGAGGAGCCATCGTGATCGCATCCCCAGCCCGTTGGGCCGTCGTTCTGGGCGCCTCGAGCGGCTTCGGTGAAGCCGCCTGCCTGGAGCTCGCCGCCGCGGGCTACGACATCTTCGGCGTCCACCTCGATCGCAAGCAGGGTCTGGCGCACGTCGCCGAGATCGTCGATCGGATCGTCGCCCACAAGCGCAAGGCGCACTTCTTCAACATCAACGCCGCCGACCACGAGCGGCGGCGCGAGACGGTCGAGGCGATGGCTCAGGCGGCGGCCGGCCAGCCGGTGCAGGTGCTGCTCCACTCGCTCGCCTTCGGCTCGCTGAAGCCGTTCATCACCGCCGACCCCGGCGAGGCGATGGCGCCGGCGCAGATGGACATGACCCTCGACGTCATGGCGCACTCGCTGGTGTACTGGACGCAGGACCTCCACCGCGCCGGGCTGCTGCGTCGCGGCGGCAGGATCTACGCCATGACCTCGGCCGGCGACCACGTGATCTGGAAGGCGTACGGCGCGGTTTCGGCGGCGAAGTGCGCCCTCGAGTCGCACATCCGCCAGCTCGCGGTCGAGCTGGCACCGGAGGGGATCACCGCCAACGCCATCAAGGCCGGCGTCACCGACACCCCGGCGCTGCGCAAGATCCCGGGCAACGAAGCGATCATCAAGAGCGCCGCCGAGCGCAACCCCACCGGCCGCCTGACCACGCCGCGCGACGTGGCGCGCTGCCTGGTCGCGCTGTCGGCCGACGGCACCGAGTGGATGACCGGCAACGTGATCCACGTCGACGGCGGCGAGGACGTCGCGGGGTAGCGTTTCAGGGAGTGGCGACGGCGGCGAGCCGGCGCAGCTCGTCCCACTCCTCGTGGAAGCCGCGCACGATGTCGTCGGGATCGGGGACCAGGCCGGCGTCGACGCCGATGCCGAGGCGGGCGTTGCCGGCGTAGCTGAAGATCGCGACCCCGAGGCCGAGCTTCGCCGCCTGCGGCACCCAGAAGAAGATGTCGCGCACCTTGATGCCGCCGAGGTAGATCGGGTTGCGCGGCCCGGGCACGTTGGTCATCACCGCGGTCGCCTTGGCGCCGAAGATCTTCACTGCCGCCTGCTGCACGAGAAGCGGCGACATCCCGACGAACTTGAGCAGCGCGTAGATCACCACCGGCTCGAGCGAGCGCCGGAGCTCGGCCGAGTCGCGGCGCAGCTGGGCGAGGCGCTCGAGCGGGTCGGCGATCCCCAAGGGCAGGGCCAGGAAGACCAGGCCGAAGCGATTGCCGAGGTCGGCCATCTCCTCGAGCGGCCGCAGGTTCACCGGCATCGCGGCGCGCACCGAGAGATCGTCCGGCGTGCCGCCGTGGCGCAGCAGGTAGCGGCGCAGGCCGCCGGCGACCGCGGTCATCAGCACGTCGTTGATCGTGCCGCCGAGCGCTTTGCCGACCGCCTTGACGTCGGCGAGCGGCAGGTTCTCGCTCCACGCCACCCGCTTCTCGACCACCAGCGGTCCCTTGAGCGCCGTGCGCGGATCGTTCGAGCGCGCCACCAGGCGGCCGAGCGCGCCGACGAAGCCGACGCTCTTCGCCAGCCGGTTGACCTTGCGCATCCCCTCGACCGGATGGAGCATCAGCCGCAGGGTGTCGGGCATGACCTCCTCGGCCAGGGCGCGCGCCGACTGGACGCCCTTCAGCGGGTGGCGGAAGAGCTCGGAGAAGGCGTTCTCGTGCTCCTCGAGCTGCTCCTCGCTGGTGCGCGTCACCGGCGGACCGGTCGGCGTCAGGTCGGCGAGCGACAGCAGGACCAGCATCAACGCGACGCCGTCGCCGATCGAGTGGTGCAGGCGGCAATAGATGACCGAGCCGCCGCGGTAGTTCTCGATCAGCCGGAAATCCCACAGCGGCCGGTCGTGGTCGAGCTCACCGCTCATCAGCGCGCCGATCGCCTGCTGCAGCTCGGCGTCACCGGCGGGCTCGGGCAGCCGCTGGGCCTGGACGTGGTACGCGAGGTCGAAGCCGGGGTCCTCCTCCCAGAAGCGCTTGCCGCGGCGCTCGACGACGCGCTGGTGGAAGCGACGGATCGGCAGCAGCCGGCGCTCGACCAGGGCGCGGATGCGCTCGAGCGACACCGGCTTCTCGAGCACCAGGACCCCGTTGATCTGCATCAGGTTCGCCGGGTGGTCCATGCGCAGCCAGGCGAGGTCGACCGGGGAAAGCTGCTCGCGACCCGGCGGGCGGGCAGGCGCCGGCGCTTCGGAAGAGGCCATGCCGTGATTCTAGTCGTGCGCCGCGCCGTTGACCGGAATCCGAAAGCGTACTAACATTGTCCTGTTTCTGGGGGCCGCCATGCTGCGGATCACCAAGCAGACCGACTACGGAATCGTCCTGATGACCCACCTCGCCCTCCAGCCGGAGGCCCAACAGAGCGCCCCGGAGCTGGCGGACGCGCTGCGCATCCCGCTGCCGATGGTGTCGAAGATCCTCAAGCTGCTGGCCAAGGACGGCCTGCTCGTCTCGCAGCGCGGGGTGCGCGGCGGCTATGGGCTGGCGCGCTCGCCGGAACGCCTCACGGTGGCCGAGATCGTGCACGCGCTGGAGGGGCCGATTTCCATCACCGAGTGCATCGAGGAGCAGGGCGCGGGCGACTGCGCGCGGGTCTCCTACTGCGCGGTGCGCGGCAACTGGCAGGTAATCAACGGCGCCGTGATGCGTGCCCTCGAGGGCATCACTCTGGCCGAGATGACCCACCCGCTGCGCGCCGCGCAGGCCACGCAACTCGTGCAGCTCGGTGGGCGCCAGCGCGCCGCGACGCCGGCCTGACCTTCGCGGATTCGAGGACTGCCATGACCACCGAGACCCACGACATCGAGCGCCTGGCCACCCAGGAGTACAAGTTCGGCTTCACCACCGACGTCGAGCAGGAGCTCGTCCCCCCCGGCCTCTCCGAGGACGTCATCCGGCTGATCGCCGCCAAGAAGCACGAGCCCGACTGGATGGTCGAGTGGCGGCTCAAGGCCTATCGCCACTGGCTGACGATGAAGGAGCCGACCTGGGCGCACGTGAAGTACGACCCGATTGACTACCAGTCGATCTCCTACTACGCGGCGCCGAAGGA
>JBLMYC010000001.1:0-5325 GCA_050258075.1 Acidobacteriota bacterium | reverse complement strand
GCTCGGGCGACTCGATCCAGGCGCTGAAGGCCGGGGTGATGGAGATCCCCGACGTGATCGTCGTCAACAAGGCCGACCACCCGATGACCGACACGATGGTGCGCGAGGTGCGCAGCGTGCTGGCGCTCTCGCACGAGCCTGGCGGGTGGGACGTGCCGATCCTGCGCACCGAGGCCGCGCGAGGCGAGGGCGTCGCCGAGCTGGCGGAGAGGATCGCCGAGCACCGCGCCCACATCGAGGCCGAGGGGACGCTGGCGGAGCGCCGCGCCCGCAACCTGCGCAGCGAGGTCCTGGGGATCGCGACCTCGCGCATGCGGCGGCGGCTCGAGGCGACCGCCGAGGGGGACCCGGAGACCGCGGCGCTGCTGGACCGGGTCGTGCGGCGGGAGCTCGACCCGGCGAGCGCGGCGAGCGAGCTGATGGAGCGCCTGGCCGGTGAGTGAGCTGATCGGGTCCGAGCTCGACGACGTCGCCGGCAGCCGGGTCGGCCGCGTGTCCGGGCTCTTCGTCGACGCCGCCGGCGGCGAGCCGGTCTGGCTGGTAGTCGCGCTCGGCCGCCGCGGCCGCAAGCAGGTCGTGGTCCCGCTGCGCGAGTGCGCCGCCGCGGCTGGGCGGACCTGGACCGCGCAGGAGGCGGAGCGGCTGCGCGAGGCGCCCGCCGTCGACCCGACCCGGCCGCTGCTGCGCGAGCACGAGATCGCGATCTGCGCCCACTACGGGATCGGCGAGGGCGCCGGCCGCCGGGCCGAGCTCGCCGGCCGGGCCGACGGCGCCGTCACGGCCCAACCCGCGTAGGCGAGTTTCTCTCCTCGTCATATTTGCTCCCTAGCGTGCGAGGCAGTGTCCTCTACGAAGGGAGATCGACGATGCGCGCACGCAAGACGCTGTTCCTGCCTCTGGTCGCCGTCCTGGCGGTCGCGGGTGGTCTGTTGGCGGCCGGTTGCGGGGGCGGCAGCGACTCGGCCAGCAGCGGCACGACGCTTCAGTCGCAGAGCGCCGCCGAAACGAGCAAGAGCGACGAAGCTATGAAGCGGGACGAAGCGATGAAGCACGATGAAGCGATGAAGCGCGATGAAGCGATGAAGCGCGATGAAGCGATGAAGCGCGATTCGGGCGAATCGATGAAGCACGACGAAGGCGAAACCATGCACGACGAGACGATGAAGCACGAAGGAGGCTGATGGCGCTTCTGATCCTGTTCGGGTTCGTGGCGGGGGCGGCGACCGCGCTCTCTCCCTGCGTGCTGCCGGTGCTGCCGATCGCGCTCTCGGCGGGCGCGACCGGCGGCCGGCGGCGGCCGCTCGGCATCGTCGCCGGGCTCGCCGTCTCCTTCACCTTCGCCACGGTGGCGCTGGTGTACGTGATCTCGGCGCTCGGGCTGCCCAACGACCTGCTGCGCAAGCTGGCGATCTTCGTCTTGATCGCCTTCGGCGTCTCGCTGATGATCCCGCCGCTGGCGGCGCGCCTGGAGGCCTACATGAGCCGCTTTGCCGGTATGGCGGGTGGGCCGCGCGGCGGCGGCGAGGGGTTCTGGTCCGGCGTCGCCGTCGGCGGCAGCCTCGGCTTCGTCTACGCACCCTGCGCCGGGCCGATCCTCGCCGGCGTGATCACGGTCTCGGCCTCGCAGTCGTTCAACGCCGGCCGCCTTGCGGTGGCGCTCAGCTACGGGTTGGGGTCGGCCGTCGTCCTCTACTTCCTGATGCTGGGAGGACGCCGCGTGATCGCGCCGCTGGCCCGTCGCGGCACCGGCTTCCAGATCGCGATGGGCGCGGTGATGATCGCCGTAGCCCTGGCGATGCTGGGCAACTACGACGTCAAGTTCCAGAACAAGATCGCGAGCAGCCTGCCGAGCTTCCTGGTCAATCCGTCCAAGTCGCTGGAGGAAACGGGCACGGCGCGCAGGGCGCTGGCCGAAGTGCGCGGCGGCTCCGGCGGCGCGCTCGGCGAGGCGACGGCCGAAGCGGCCGTCGCGGGCGGTGCCAAGCGGGACAAGGGGGAGGTGGCCGAAGGCGGGTCCTCCGGCCTGCCGGTGATCGGCGTGGCGCCCGAATTCACCGATACCCAGCAGTGGTTCAACACGCCGGGCGACAGGCCGCTGACGCTGCGCTCGCTGCGCGGGCGCATCGTCCTCGTCGACTTCTGGACCTACAGCTGCATCAACTGCCTGCGCACGCTGCCCTACCTGACCGCCTGGGACCGGCGCTACCGCAGAGACGGGCTGACGATCGTCGGCATCCACTCGCCCGAGTTCCCGTTCGAGAAAGACGCCGGCAACGTCGCGGAAGCGATCCAGCGCAACGGGATCGAGTACCCGGTCGCGCAGGACAACGACCTGACCAACTTCACCGACTACGGCACCCAGTACTGGCCGGCGGAGTACTTCATCGACAGCAAGGACCGGGTCCGCTACGTCCACTTCGGCGAGGGCGAATACGGCGAGAAAGAGAAGGTGATCCGCGAGCTGTTGGCCGAAGCCGGGCGCAGAGTGGGGGCGGGCGACTCCGGGGCGAAGGGGATCGAAGCCTCGACCGGGGTGACGACGCCGGAGAGCTATCTTGGCTCGCTGCGCGCCGAGCGCTTCGTCAACGGTCGTATCTCGTCCGGCAGGCAGGACTTCGGCTCGCCCGGTGCGCCGCCGGCGAACCAGCTCGCCTACAGCGGACGCTGGAACGTCGGGCCGGAGTCGGCGACCGCGGAGGGCGGCGCGCTCGAGCTCTCCTTCGGCGCGCGCCGCGTCTACCTGGTGCTCGGCTCGCCCGGCAGAAGCCGCCGCGTGCGCGTGCTGCTCGACGACAGGCCGATTCCCGACCGCCTTGCCGGGTCCGACGTCCACGGCGGCGTCGTCACCGTCACCGGGCAGCGCCTCTACGACCTGGTCGACCTGTCGAAGGTCGAAGACCGCACGCTGCGCCTCGTCCCCGAAGCCGGAGTCATGGGCTATGCCTTCACGTTTGGCTGATCCGGTCGGGACAATGGACGGCGTGAGCGACTCGCCGCGCGGCACGGTCCTGGTCGTCGACGACGAGCCGACGATCGTCGAGGTCGTCGGCCGCTACATCGAGCGCGCCGGCTTCGAGGTGCGCAGCGCCGGCGACGGGCCCGAGGCGATCCGCCTCGCGCGGCTGCACGACCCAGACCTGATCGTGCTCGACGTGATGCTGCCGGGCTTCGACGGGATCGAGGCGATGCGGCGGCTGCACGAGGGCGAGGGCGAGGGCGAGCGCACGCCCGTGATCCTGTTGACCGCGCGCGGTGAGGAGTCCGACCGCCTGGTCGGGCTGCGCCACGGCGCCGACGACTACGTGGTCAAGCCGTTCTCTCCGGCCGAGCTGGTTGCGCGGATCGAAGCGGTCCTGCGCCGCGCCTCGCCGCCGGCCGCCGAGGCGGCGCCGGAAGAGCCGATCGAGCACGGGCCGCTGCGGATCGACCCGGCCGCGCGCACGGCGACCCTCGACGGCGCCGAGCTCTCGCTGACCCAGCGCGAGCTCGACCTGCTCGCCTTCCTCGCCGCCCACCCGGGCCGCGTCTTCACCCGCGACCAGCTGATGGAGACCGTCTGGGGCTACCCGTTCTTCACCGACACGAGCACCGTCACCGTCCACGTCCGCCGCCTGCGCGCCAAGCTCGGCGACGACCCATCCGAGCCGCGCTTCGTCGAGACCGTGTGGGGCGTCGGCTACAGGCTGAAGCCGTGAAGCGCTCGCTCGCGATAGCCCTAGCCGCGGCGCTGGCGGGCGCCGCCGCGGTCACCGTTCCGCACAAAATGGGCTGGCCGCAGATCGCCCTCGTCGCGCTGGCGGTCGGCGGCGGCGCGCTCGCCGCCTGGCTGGCGACCAGCCTCGTCGTCGAGGATCGCTCGCGGCGCGAGGTCGAGGCGGCGCGGCGGCGGCTCGTCGCCTCGGTCTCGCACGACCTGCGCACGCCGCTCGCCTCGCTGCGCCTCTTGGTCGAGTCGATCGACGATGGCGTGGTCACGGGGAAGACGCGCGATCGCTACCTGGCCGAGATCCGTACCCACGTCGCCGCGCTCAGCGCCCTGATCGACGACCTCTTCGAGCTCTCGCGGATCGAGGCCGGAGACATCGCCTGGACGATGGGCCGGGTCGAGCTGTGCGAGCTGGTCGGCGACACGGTGGCGGCGATGCGCGCGCCCGCCGCCGCTCGGGGCGTATCGCTCGCCGCCGATCTTCCCACCGACGAGCTGCTCGCCCGCGCCAACGCCGAGAAGCTCCAGCGCGTGCTCTTCAACCTGATCCAGAACGCGATCCGTCACACGCCCGCCGACGGCAGCGTCACCGTGCGGGCGCGGACCGCGCCGGGTGGAGTGGAGGTCGAGGTCGCCGACGACGGCGACGGCATAGCGCCCGTCGACAAGGAACGCGCCTTCGACGCCTTCTACCGCGGCGCCGGCGCGGCGGAGGGCGACGACGGCGCCGGCCTCGGCCTGGCGATCTCCCGCGCCATAGTCGAGGCCCACGGCGGCCGCATCTGGCTCGAGCCGGCGGCGCCGGGGACCAGGGTCCGGTTCACGCTGCAGGATTCGTAGCGGCCCTCCCCGCCAGCGCAATAGGCTGCCGCCCGTGGACTTCGAGCTTTCGGACGAGCAGAAGCTGATCCAAGGGACAGTGCGGGACTTTGCGCGGGCCGAGGTCGCTCCGGTGGCGGAGGAGCTTGATCGGGAGAAGCGGTTCCCCTACGAGATCGTCGCCAAGCTGGGGGAGCTTGGGCTGATGGGGATCCCGTTCCCGCAGGAGTACGGCGGCGGCGGGGCGGGCACGCTGTCCTACGTGCTGGCGGTGGAAGAGCTGGCGCGGATCGACTCCTCGGTCTGCATCACGATGGCCGCGCACACCTCGCTCGGGACGATGCCGATCTGGCTCTGGGGGACCGACGAGCAGAAAGACGAGTGGCTGCCGGTCCTTTGCAGCGGACAGAAGCTCGCTTCCTTCGGGCTGACCGAGCCCGAGGCGGGGTCGGATGCGGGCAACGTGCGCACTACGGCGAAGCTGGCCGATGGCGAGTGGACGATCGACGGCGCCAAGCAGTTCATCACCAACTCCGGCACCGAGATCTCCGGCTGCGTCTCGATCACCGCCGTCACCGGCGAGCGCGACGGGCGCAAGGAGATCTCCAACCTGATCGTCCCCACCGGGACGCCCGGCTACGAGGCCGGCGAGCCCTATCGCAAGATGGGCTGGAACGCCTCCGACACGCGGCCGCTCAGCTTCGAGGGCTGCCGGGTGCCCGAGGCCAACCTGCTCGGCCGCCGCGGCGACGGCTTCAAGAACTTCCTCCACATCCTCGACGGCGGCCGGATCGGCGTCG